>CALYZE010000035.1 GCA_945607605.1 uncultured Bacteroides sp. | reverse complement strand
GTGGGCGTTGACGGATTCGAACCGCCGACCCTCTGCTTGTAAGGCAGATGCTCTGAACCAGCTGAGCTAAACGCCCCTACACTTTCGTTTCAAAAGCGATGCAAAGGTACAGCTTATTTTGACATTACCAAAATTCCTATGCATTATTTTCTAATATTTTTTTGCACATTTTCAATACACATTGTTTTTCAGTCGATTAAGCTTATCCTTTGTTTCGATGTTTTTCCGGATGACTTTTGCGGGGTTACCAACCGCCACACTATCAGATGGAATATCTTTGGTAACCACACTACCTGCACCAATCACACAACGATCTCCGATAGTCACTCCGGGACAAAGAATGGCACCTCCGCCAATCCAACAATCTTCACCAATCGTCACCGGATAAGCATATTCTTTTTCCGTACGTCGTTCTATATAATCTATAGGATGATGCGGGGTATAAATCTGTACACAAGGACCAATCAATGTATGCGCACCTATCGTTATATAGCCTCCATCCAAGAAAGTACAGTTTGCATTGACAAAGACATGTTCTCCCAAACGAATTCCATCGCCATGATCGCAATAAAAAGGAGGGCAAATAATAGAAGTAGCAGGTATTCCCGGAACCAATGCCTCCAATAAACTTCGATAAGCCTCATCATAAGTGCTCAATACACGCATCTTGGCCAATATCCTTTTGGCATGTTCAAATTTAACCTGAATTTCCGGAGCAGTCATATCCGCTAACTGCGAACTTCGCATTTTCTCTACCTCATTCATCTTATCCTTTTTATTTGTATGCGAAACAAATATATGGGTTTATACTTAATGTAACAAAAGAGCGGACAACCTTTTGGCTGTCCGCTCCCGCAATCGTTTATCAAACAATCTATCTTATTTGTATTCCTGCCAACTCTTAATTTGAATATCTGTAAGTTTCATTTCACAGAATGCTTCAATGAAAGCACTTGCCAAACGGGCATTGGTAATCAAAGGAATATTGTGATCAATAGCTCCTCGGCGAATCTTGTAGCCGTTAGTCAACTCACGCTTCGTATGATTCTTCGGAATGTTCACAATCAAGTCAAACTTATGTTCCGCAATCATCTTCATCACGTTGTTCTCAGCATCCGCACGTTCATCCGGCCAATAAACAGCCTCGGTAGCTACTCCGTGTGCATTCAAAAAGGCTGCCGTACCTGCCGTAGCATAAATTTTATACCCTTTGGCAAAAAGCATGCGGCTGGCATCCAGTAAGTCTACTTTTGATTTCATTGCACCCGAAGAGAACATCACACTCTTCTCAGGAATAGAGAAACCTGTTGCAATCATAGCATTAAGCAGAGCTTCGGAGAAGTCATCGCCAATACAGCCTACCTCACCGGTAGATGCCATATCTACACCCAATACCGGGTCTGCCTTGTGCAAGCGAGAGAATGAGAACTGAGAAGCCTTAACACCAATCCAGTCAATATCGAATGCCGACTTGTCGGGACGTGTATAAGGAGCATCCAGCATAATGCGAGTAGCTGTTTCGATGAAGTTGCGCTTCAACACTTTTGATACAAACGGGAAGCTTCGTGAAGCACGAAGGTTACATTCAATCACCTTCACTTCATTGTTACGAGCCAGGAATTGGATATTGAACGGACCCGAGATATTGAGTTCTTTGGCAATCTCGCGACTGATCTTTTTGATGCGACGTGCCGTAGCAAAGTAAATCTTCTGTGCCGGGAATACCAACGTAGCGTCACCAGAGTGTACACCAGCAAACTCTACATGTTCAGAGATAGCATATTCTACCACTTCTCCATTTTGAGCTACCGCGTCAAACTCTATTTCCTTTGTATTTTCCAAGAACTGGGAGATTACTACCGGATACTCCTTTGAAACCTCGGCAGCCATTCTCAAGAAGTTCTCCAACTCATCTTCGTCATAGCATACATTCATTGCAGCACCTGAAAGCACATACGATGGACGAACCAAGACCGGATAACCTACCGTTTCAACAAAGTCTTTCACATCTTCCAAACTGGTAAGTTCCTGCCAAGCCGGCTGATCAATGCCTAATTGATCAAGCATCGCAGAAAATTTATTACGACTCTCGGCACGGTCGATCGAAATAGCTGAGGTTCCCAAGATAGGAACAGCCTGACGATGCAGTTTCATAGCTAGGTTATTCGGAATCTGACCACCTACGGATACGATAACACCTTGGGGTTGTTCAAGATCAATCACATCTAATACGCGTTCAAAAGAAAGCTCATCAAAGTATAGATGATCACACATGTCATAATCCGTAGAAACCGTTTCAGGATTATAGTTAATCATAATTGATTTGTAGCCTAACTTACGAGCCGTCTGGATGGCATTTACCGAACACCAGTCAAACTCTACAGAAGAACCGATGCGATAAGCACCCGAACCGAGTACAACTACCGATTTTTCATCCTTGTAGTAGTTTACGTCATAACCTTCAACTGCATAAGTCATATAGAGGTAGTTCGTCAGTTCCGGATGTTCGGAAGCGATTGTATTGATGCGCTTCACAGCCGGCAAGATACCCAGTTCTTTACGACGGGCACGAACCATTAAATTCTCTTTCTCCATATTGCCTTCCGGATTCAGCACAAAACGAGCAATCTGGAAGTCAGAAAATCCTAAGACTTTAGCTTGGCGCAACACATCAGCCGGAATTTCTTCCACCTTATTATATTGAGAAAGCTTCAATTTGTAGTCAACAATATTTTTCAGCTTACCGAGGAACCATGGGTCAATCTTTGTCAATTCAAAGAGACGATCAATGGTATAACCTTTTTCCAAAGCCTCAGCAATGGCAAAAACGCGTAAGTCAGTAGGGTGAGACAATTCATAATCCAAATCTTCGAATCCCAACTCATCATTCCCTACAAAACCGTGCATGCCTTGACCAATCATACGCAGGCCTTTCTGGATGATTTCCTCAAAACTACGCCCGATAGACATGATTTCACCTACAGACTTCATGCTGGAACCAATCTCACGGCTCACACCTACAAATTTCGTCAAATCCCAACGAGGAATCTTACAAATCAAGTAATCCAACTGCGGAGCGGCGTATGCAGAATTCGGAGTTCCCATTTCACCAATCTGATCGAGTGTATATCCCAATGCGATCTTGGCAGCCACAAATGCTAACGGGAAACCAGTAGCTTTGGAAGCCAATGCAGAAGAACGAGACAGACGGGCATTTACTTCAATGACGCGATAGTCATTGGTTTCGGCATTGAATGCATACTGTATATTACACTCACCTACAATGCCTAGGTGGCGAATGCATTTTGTAGAAAGTTCCTGCAACATCTTCACCTGCTCGTCAGACAAAGAACAAGTCGGTGCAACTACGATAGACTCACCGGTATGAATGCCCAATGGATCAAAATTTTCCATGCTTGCCACTGTGAAACAATGGTCGTTGGCATCACGAATCACCTCAAACTCAATCTCCTTCCAACCTTTCAGAGATTCTTCTACCAATATTTGTTTAGAGAAAGTGAAAGAGCTTTCTGCTAATTTAATAAACTCTTCTTCGTTGGCACAGATACCGCTTCCCAAACCGCCCAAAGCATAAGCAGAACGTACCATCACCGGATAACCAATTTCACGGGCAGCCTTCAGTGCATCTACCATGCTCTCAACAGCTTGGCTTCTCGGAGTTTTCATCGGAATTTCATCCAGCTTCTTCACAAAGAGATCACGGTCTTCAGTGTACATGATAGCCTCTACTGAAGTACCCAATACACGTACGCCATATTTTTGGAGAACGCCACTCAAATAAAGCTCCGTACCGCAGTTCAAAGCGGTCTGTCCGCCAAATGCCAGCAGAATGCCGTCAGGTTGTTCTTTCTTGATGATTTCTTCCACGAAATCGGAAGTCACCGGCAGGAAATAGACTTTATCGGCAATACCTTCCGATGTTTGAATAGTAGCAATGTTTGGATTCACCAATACCGAACTGATACCTTCTTCACGTAATGCTTTCAACGCTTGCGAGCCGGAATAATCAAACTCTCCAGCCTGACCAATCTTGAGCGCACCTGAGCCCAAAACAAGCACTTTCTTTAAATTCTTTTCCATATTCTCTTGTTGTCAATTAAGTTTTATCCTTTACGTTTTGGCATAAAAAAAATGCGTTATCCCAAAAGGATTAACGCATTACCACGTATTAAAAATACTGTTTCGGAAAAAGAGAAATTAATAATTCCCGAATGAAATTCATTCGAATGGAGGTTATAATTACGTCTTATTTCCTGCGGTTGCATATTATTTTTTAAATTTGTGCAAAGAAACGACATATTTACGAAAAGAACAAATTAATCAGAAAAATATTTTAATGGGGATACCGTTATGATTGGTAGACTTGACTGAGTAAAGCACAACTGTGCGGCATTGGGCTGATCAACCAAGCTGTGGATTATAAATAGTTCTCCTTAATAATGAGACGACTAATATTTAATTCAACAAACCTATCCCACAAGAGCCACATCGCACTTTTTATATTGAGAAGTCGTTTTATTGAAGAAAAGAGAAATGAATGCTTCGCGCATCTCTGTCTTGCCAGGGCAAAGGAAGTAGCGCATGGTATCATTCAGACAAAACAGGGTGGCTGCAGATTTGAGTGAGTAATTGCATAGCCGCATGAGAATCGGCTATACCGCTAAATCGGGCTAAAAGGAAAGCAACACAACGGGTAGTTTATCGGGGGCTTACCTATATTCAGTGGAACCTATGATATTCCACAAGGCAAAAAACATCCTTATATACGAAAAAAGAGGACAATTAGATTTATCTCCAAACTCCTCTTGTGAACTGTTTACTAAAACTCCTCCGGCGTTTTAGTAAAACATCGGCAACGATTTAGTAAAACGTCTGCCTCAATTTAGTAAAACGATCTTAGCTCCATAGAATCTACAAGGAACGGATATTGATTACTGTTTAAATAAACTTAGAAAATTTCGTACATAACGAACTACATAAAATAGCTTAGAATGAACAGTAAACGACTGTAGCCAACTAACAATAAATCTCTCTTTTTGTTAGCACTCGCTTTTCACCCTATTTTCGTACCCTATTTCTACCGCGAAACAATTTTGCGGTGAAGCCCGATTGTATGATAAAATTATACTGATAAGTTCGAACCACCGCAACCATAGAATTACGGAAGTGGGCTCAGATGCCTGACAGTAGTATAAAACCCAACGGATGCGGAAGTTACAAGATTTATATAAAGAGAGTGGAGCACAGAAATTTGTAAAAAGGCAGTAAGCCTGTTCGTTAACGATAAAAATAATAGTATCTTTGCAAACAACTTGAAAATAAAAGAGAAAAAATCAGATAGATATGGCTAAAGAAAAAATTATCCTAACGGGCGACCGCCCCACCGGACGCCTGCACATAGGACACTACGTAGGCTCACTGAGAAGAAGAGTTGAATTGCAGAACTCTGGATTATTCGACAAGACTTTTGTCTTCATTGCCGACTCACAAGCGTTGACCGACAACATGGAGAATCCAGAAAAAGTACGACAAAATGTGATTGAAGTTGCTTTGGACTACTTGGCTTGCGGATTGGATCCCACAAAGAGTACCATCTTCATTCAATCGCAGATTCCGGAACTTTGTGAACTGACTTTCTACTACATGGACTTGGTTACCGTTAGCCGTCTACAGCGCAATCCGACCGTGAAAACCGAAATTCAGATGCGCAACTTTGAGACAAGTATCCCTGTAGGTTTTTTCACTTACCCCATCAGCCAAGCGGCAGACATCACTGCTTTTAAGGCTACAACCGTTCCCGTAGGTGAAGATCAAGAACCCATGATTGAACAGGCCCGCGAAATAGTGCGCCGCTTCAACCACATCTATGGTGAAACTTTGGTGGAGCCCGAAATCCTATTGCCGGAGAATTCCGCTTGTTTGCGTCTGCCTGGCACAGACGGCAAAGCCAAAATGAGCAAAAGCCTTGGCAATTGCATCTATCTTTCCGACCCTGCCGATGATGTACAGAAGAAAGTAAAAAGCATGTATACAGACCCTGACCACTTGCGCGTGCAGGACCCGGGAAAAATTGAAGGAAACACTGTATTTACATACCTCGACGCCTTCTGCCGCCCGGAACATTTCGGTCTATACTTGTCCGAATATCCGAACCTCGACGAACTGAAAGCCCATTATCAGCGTGGCGGTCTGGGTGACATGAAAGTGAAAAAGTTCCTCAATGAAATTATGCAAGAAACGCTAGAACCATTCCGTAACCGTCGCAAAGAATTCGAACAAGACATTCCTGCCATTTATGATATGCTGAAGAAGGGTTGTGATACGGCAAGAGAAGCTGCTGCAGCCACTTTAGACGAGGTTCGTAAGGCTATGAAGATAAACTACTTCGACGATGAAGAATTGATTGCTGAACAGGTGAAAAAGTTCAGCGGAAAGTAAAGATTCACCCGCACCTCTCTCCGAAAGAGTGGGGTGCGGGTGGATTTTATTTATTAAACAGTTTTTCGATATCCTCTTCTTTGATAGTGGCCAACACGGTCCGCCCATCCGGAGTATAATTAGGAGAAGGACAAGCAAACAGCTTATCTACCAATCCGGACATTTCTTCATTACTCAATACTTGTCCGTAAACAATAGCTGCCGCACGTGCCAGTGTCAAGGCCAAAAGTTTATGTATCTCCTCTTTCACATCATTTCCTTTTTCCATGGCAGTGTGCACCATATTCCGAATCAAATCTACCGGATTCAATCCTTCGATGCCTGAGGGAATACCGTTGATAGCATAACTACCGCCACCCAACGGGCTAAGGTCGAAGCCTACAGCCACCAAATCATCTAAAATACTCTCCAAGACAGCAGCTTCGGAAGCCGGCAACTGGACAATTTCCGGAAACAATACGCCTTGCGATACTCCTTGTTTCTGACGAATCTGATGGATGTAGCGATCAAACAAGACACGTATGTGTGCACGATGTTGATCAATCAACATCAAACCGGACTTCACCGAAGTAAGCACAAAACGTCCTTTAAATTGCAGATGTCGAGCCCCTTTATCCATATATACCTCTCTCTCCTCCTTTGCTACACTCGAAGATGATTCAGGAAGTGTCCAATGAACGTTTACCGGAGGTTCCTCTTCCAGAGGGCTATTCAGTTTGCTGGCTTTTTCCATACCGGAATAAAGTCCTTCCCATTCTACCTTTGGACGAGAGTAATTTCCACCTCCTCCATTAGAGGAAGAAGACGTTTTAAAAGGATTGAAGTCTGTATTATAGTGAACCTTAGGCGGTTCTACCGAACGAATCTGTTCAAAAGCCGGAATATCAGGCATATCTTCCGTGTCAAAATCAATGGTAGGCACAGCATTGAAGCGTCCCAGAGTTTCTTTCACTGCAGCCGAAAGTATCTGCCAAATAGCCTGCTCATTCTCAAACTTTATTTCAGTCTTTGTGGGATGTATGTTCACGTCGATGTTGCCAGGGTCTACTTCCAAATAGATAAAGTAAGACACCTGCTCGCCAACTGGAATAAGCTGTTCGTAAGCCTCCATAATCGCTTTATGAAAGTATGGATGACGCATGTACCGCCCGTTGACAAAGAAGTATTGATGAGCTCCTTTTTTGCGTGCAGTTTCTGGTTTGGCAACAAAGCCCGACACGTTCAGCATCGTCGTATTTACCTCAACAGAAAGCAGTTGTTGATTCAGTTTTTTGCCGAATACAGCCATGATGCGTTGACGCAAAGGCATGGCCGGAAGATTAAACAATTCCGTATCATTACTATACAGATAGAAAGCCACTTCCGGATGCACCAATGCAATACGTTCAAATTCGCTCAAGATATTACTCAACTCCGTGGAGTTAGCTTTCAAGAACTTACGACGGGCAGGAACATTGAAGAACAGGTTTTTTACGGAGAAGTTACACCCTTTAGGACAAGTAACTGCTTCTTGACTCTCTACCCTCGAACCGGCAATAAGCAAACGAGTTCCCAACTCTTCATTGGCAGAACGCGTTTTCAATTCTACTTCGGCTACTGCCGCAATAGATGCCAGCGCTTCTCCACGAAACCCCATGGTGCGCAAAGCAAATAAATCAGCCGCTTCGCGTATCTTTGAAGTAGCATGACGTTCAAACGAAAGGCGTGCATCGGTTTCAGACATGCCTTTTCCATCATCAATCACCTGAATACAGGTTTTGCCTGCATCGGTTACCAAAACATGAATTTCTTGTGCTTCGGCATCAATTGCATTTTCAACCAATTCTTTAATGACGGATGCCGGGCGTTGTATTACCTCTCCGGCAGCAATCTGGTTGGCAACCGAATCGGGTAGCAAATGAATAATGTCGCTCATACTAAGTAAAAGTTAAGTCTGAAAAAAGGAGAGGCACTACGTTTCGTACTTACCTCTCTTTTTTCGTTTTTTCGTTAAATAACACCTGTACTGATAGCATACCATAAATAAATCAGTATAGCTATGACAACCAAGGCAATACCCAAGTGCATAGGCTTACGTCCGCTCTCTTTGCGGCGCCTTAAATGAGTAGTTCCTTCCACAAATTTTCCGCGGATATCTTCCGGAGAAAATTCCTTTTCGGGTAGCATGCCCAAGTCACGCTTGGCATCCTCTTTCATTTTTGAAAGCTTCTCTTTACGCTCATCCACATAGATATAGCGATGATTAAAGCCCCGTGGCTTTCGCATTGTAAACATTCCCATAGCGCTACTTATTATTGCGTTTTATATGCATATTCTTTGGCGAAGTTACAGGTTTTCGACCACTTTTTTGCAATACTTCCCCTGCTTTTTTACCTCTCCAGTTAAAGATATCTTCTTTGTTCAACGGACGGATATAGTCAAACCAGACAAAAGGAGGCAATCGGTACTTATCAGCCGGGATCTGATCCAGCGGATAAGCTACTCCATTGGTTTTGCCGATAAAGGTACCCTGCTCCATCTTTCTATCTTTCAAAAGTAGTCTTAGAAAACTACCTTCGGTGTAGTCCATCATAATCAAGGAACTGTCTTTCTCTTCTACCGGATAATAGACTACCAATACATTTCCATTTACCTCTACCCGGCGCATATCTCCATTAACGAAGAAACCTTTCATCTCTTTACCGGTCACCTGATTATAATGAACACTATCTTTCTTTTCTACCAGCAAAGCTTGATTGATAATATGAGCCCAGTCAATGGTACTGTCATTCATATAAACCTTGATTTCTTCACCTAGCAACTGCTGGCTACCATGCCACAAGATAGGGTCGTAATACATGCTCATGCAAGAGTCTTTTGAATTATAGACTAGAGAGTCGCACACAGCCTGAACGTCCGTCCGATAAGCACGTACCTTGTGGTAAACACGCATTTCGCGGTACATAGAGTCCGTATTAAGATGATACGTGATCAGACGCAAGGTGTCGCCGTGCATAAAAAGGCTATCACCCTGCGAGTAATCAATTGCTACCGCACGGCGGGTTGCTAAAGCATTTCCGGTAAGTTCATTATAGAAACAATAGTCACCGGTTAGCATATTCCTATTGATCGTATCATTCATCTGCACATTGTCGAAGGCTTCTCCATATCCCAGATTACGGTCGTAAAAAAGGCTATCTCCCGTCAGTTTTTTACCTCCATTAGTCAAAACAGAACGTTCCAGCAATTCAGCTTGTTCACTAGCTGTATTATACTCACCACGTTCTGAATAAATATGATTTTGATCGCCTACAATATCAGAAGGCCCTAAAATTGTCGCTATCTTAGATTCAGTACTATACTTCAGGGTGTCGGAGGTCAATACGAATTTGGGATTAACTAACTTCACCTCATGGTTGAACACTGCCAATTTGGTGGAAGGACTATATTCTCCCCATACCGATGTAAGCACATTTTCTTCATCAGTCAGTGTACCTCCTTCAAAGTAATAACCCAGATTATAGAGGCGGTCATAATTCAAACTATCGGTAGTCAACACCGTATTGCGGTTGATCATGCGCACGTTTTCACGTAACATAGCCAACTGAGACATTCCGTCATAGTAGAGGTAATCACCGTAAATAAACAGTGTGTCACCTTGTTCCATGCGTACATTGCCAAAAGCCTCCACCGAATTGATCTTTTCATAAATCAAAGCACTGTCACAGAACATATACATGCTGTCGTGCTTCAGTTTTACCGATCCAATCAACACTTGTACATCGGGTCGCAAATATTTATCTGCTTGTCCCTCGTCAGCATATAGCAAATCAACACGCGTTTTTTTCTTCTCAGGAGTCTCCGTTTTCTTCTGTGCTACCTTTACAGAATCCTTTTTCCCTTGAGTTTTTGGATCTACCTTTTTATCTTGGGCGCTCAGCAAACACATACCAAACAGGCATAGAATGCCTGCTAGTAGGTATCTATGCCTGTTCAGAAAACTCATCTTTGTATTTTTCTTTTGCATACAAAAGTTTATGTAATTCTCTCCGGATTAGTCTTTAACCCAGCCCGGATACTTGAAGGTACAATTATTCTTCCAACCATCCTTGATGCGTACGTACGTGTGTTTCTGCTTATCACGGATCCACTTATCCAATACTTCGTCACGGCGTTTTTCCATCACTATTTCTTTCAGATTCTGATAGTCATCAGAAATGGTTGCTTTGTGCCCGTTAGTGCGGCTTTTCAATTTTACAATGACACATTCCTCTTTACCCGTTTTTTGCGGAATCATGGTGAAGGCTTCAGAAATCTCGCCCACTTTCATATTATCTACCACCTTTGCAATCTCGGGTGGTAATTCCTGCATTTCGAATTTGGAAGTATTATTGTTAGGATTCGGCAACAATCCATGATTGTTACGTGTGTCTTTATCATGCGAAAGAATGGAAGCAGCTTCTTCAAAGCCAAACTTACTATTACGAATATCATCAGCAATAGAATCCAAGCGGGCATTGGCAGCCGTCAGTGCTTCCTCAGGCACATGAGGTTTCAGCAAGATGTGACGTGTCTTGATACGATCACCACGTTTCTCTATCAATTGGATGATGTGGAAACCATATTCAGATTCTACAATCTTAGAAACTTTGTTAGGATCCTGTAAGTTGAAGGCCACATTTGCATAAGCCGGGTCCAACATACCACGTCCTGAAAATTCTATTTCACCACCGCGTATCGCCGATCCACGATCTTCCGAGTACATACGAGCCAACATGGAAAAGCTCTCACCTTTGTTGATACGTTCAGTATATTCACGCAGTTTGCTCTTCACATCCTCAATCTCATCCAAAGGAATCTTCGGCTGTAATGTGATAATTTGCACTTCTACCTGAGTAGGGATATACGGAATACTATCCAAAGGCCGGTCTTTAAAATAGCGGCGTACTTCAGCTGGAGTTACTTTAATTTCACCTACCAATTTTTGCTGCATCTTTTGTACCTTCAAACCTTCACGGGCATTGTCTCGCAACGTTTCCCGAATCTGGCTGGATGTTTTATTAAAGTACTCTTCCATCTTTTCACGCGAACCGATATTGGAAATATACATGTTCGTCATGTAGTCCACACGCTGGATAACCTCACTCTCTGCCACTTCGATACTATCGAGTGCAGCTTGGTGAAGGAATAACTTTTGCACAGCAATTTCTTCAGGTATTACGCAATAAGGGTCACGATCAAATTTACGATCTTCATACAAAGCACTCATGCGTGCTTCTTCTACTTCGGACTTCAATATAGCCTCATCGCCTACTACCCAAACTACCTCGTCAATCACGTTGTCTTGTCCATAAACGGCAGAACCGGCTAATAGCGTCAAGGCAAATAAAACTACAAACTTAAAGTTCATATACTTTTTCATTCTTGGTGTCTTATACTAATAATATTTAATCTCATCTTTTTTCACAGCCCGCTGGTATAAATCATCTTTTACCTGCTTCATAAATTCAACCTGTTTGACGTTCAACAGCAAGTCTTTTACTTGAGTACGGGCAAACTCATAGGGTTCTTCTTCTCCAATTTTGCGATAATCGCTCACATTCAGGAAATAATAAAAGGCAGTATCTTTCAATTCCACTTGTCGGTTATTGTTCAGATACTCATCCACGTCGGGCACTTTTAAGGGAATCATATCCAGAACTTCCGATACAAGTATCCACTTATCATAAAAATACTCATATTTCACCGCATTCTGCAGGCTGTATTTCTCAAGATGATCCACAGCTTCTTGCGTTTTGGTCTTGTACCAACGCTTAACATTTGTCAATTGAGGTGCTGTCAAAGGTACCTTGATAAACAATCCTTTCATCAACGGACGTTCTACTTTAAAGAGCGTTTGGTTCTTTTCGTAATAATCCGTCAAATCTTGTTCTGAAATCTCTTCTGATAACTGTTGATGTATTAAGGCCTGCTGATAAGTGTGCATGATTAATGCCTTGCGATAATTTTCTACAAGTTTATCAATCTCACCGCTGTTGGGAATATTGCTCTGTGCTTTATCATACAGCAATACATCTTCCACCCAATTACGGATATAATGATCAGCAAAGAGTAAACTGTCGTCTTTCGACAATTCAGCAGAGAGTACCGCTTGTAAATCTTCTTTATACAAAAAATTACCATCCAGCTCCACTAATGGTGTCTGTCCTTTATGGTCGTGCTGCTCGCTACACGCCACGCAGAAAAGCATTATGAAAAGTAGGAGGTAGGTTATTCGCATCACCAACTGATAATTACTTTATTTTAAGTTACAAAGATAGTGCTTTAATTGGTTGCATCAGTGATTATTAACGGTTTTTAAAACCTCTTGGTTAATTTCAACCTTACCCGCAGCTCGCAGACCCGCTATCCAACGCTGTTCCAAGTAGTTTCGATAATCGATTAGAAGCTGTTCGCCCACCTCACGAAAGGTCTTCGGTCCTTTCATTTTTTCACCAAAAACAGCAGTAAAAGGGAATGACATTATAGGTTCAGCATCATTACCCTTAAACACCAAATCATCAACATAAAGATTATCACCACGAGCGAATAAGCCTTTTTCTGCTTGCACTTTAGGAGTCTCTCCGGCATTAAAAGTCAGTCGGATAGCATTCAACCATTCTTCCTCTGGCAACGATTTCAACAATTTACGTACTTGTTTTAAAACGCGTTTAGAGGTTCCGTGTAACACAATCCCCTTGTAACGTGGCGACTCCCAGTGATAATTCGAACGATGATTTTCAAAATACATTCGCAAATCATTTTCCCTCACCTTGCTAGGTTCGCTGATCTTTCGGTTACTGATTTCATCAACCAGCATCTCTTCCCGATATTCTTGCATCCGTAAATAAAACTCCGGATGTTTCTTTTCCAATTGATTAGTCTCATAATCCAATATTGTTTTCATTACAAACCCCTTCAATTGACGTTGTATGCCAGCAGGATGGGATGCTGCAAAACGGGCAAATTCCTTACCGGTATAAGGTCTGCTTCCCAAAGTAAACAAAACTCGTTCAGTCTGCCCTTTGGCTATAAGTTCTTCTATTCCTATCCGATCAGGAGTGTAATTATATTCCTTCTTTAATTTTTCAACCAGAGATTCTGTACCCTTGTCTACTCTATGGCGGAGCGCTTGGGAGCTTATAATTTCATTCTTTAACTCATTAAAAGAAGGGGTATCTTTCTTTTCAAGTACCTTTACAATGTGAATGCCCTGTGGAGTAAAAAAAGGACGGGAAATATCTCCTACAGACAATTCAAAAACAACCTCTTCAAACTCCGTAGGCATCTGCAAGCAGTTTACCCAAAATGTTTTTTTATCATCAGAAAAATTATTTACATAAACATCAAAAGTAGTATGAGTTCCTTGCTGTTTGAGTATATCATAGATGGAATCCATCCTAGCTTCTACCCGACGCAATGTATAGCTAGAAACATTCTGAGGGAGAGATTTATAAACATGACTGACACGCACCTGCCCGGCTTGCCGGTTGGATTTCATCCTATTATAGAATTGGCGCGCAACGTCTTCCGAAATTGTTTCATCCGTCAAATAAGATTTTACTAACTGACGGCGACAGCTATCCAATTTCTCCCGAAAGCCCTGTATGGTATCTAAACCAGCGGCTTCTGCAGCAACTACCTTAAGTTTAAAATTAACGAATGAGTCGACACATTCGTTCTGCCTCATTTGCTCCATCCCTGCAAGTTTTTGATGCTTGTTGCAGACATATTCAAATTCCGAACGGAGCACCTCTTTCCCGTTGACGCGCATTAACACGGGATCCGTCTGAGCAACCAACGTCCAACTCAAAAGCAAAAACATAAAAGCCAAGCTGTTCTTTATCATAATCATCGTTTTGAATAGAATAAAACCATTCCGAGGAATGATTTCCTATACCGAGCGTCAAAGATACAAAAATGCCCGAAAAGCAATCTATTCTTTCCGGGCATATCTCTTTTATTTATAAACATCCTTATTCAGGACGGCTGTAATTCGGAGCTTCACTAGTGATAGCTACACCGTGAGGATGACTTTCCAGCACACCTGCATTGGTGATACGCGTAAATTTGGCATCATGCAGAGCTTCCACACTGCCCGATCCGCAATAACCCATGCCTGCACGCAAACCGCCTACCAACTGATAGATTACCTCATACAGAGTTCCTTTGTAAGGAACACGTGCTGCAATACCTTCCGGAACCAGCTTCTTCACATCACTCGTTCCGCCTTGGAAGTAGCGGTCTTTAGAACCACGTTCCATAGCTTCCAAAGATCCCATACCACGATAGGATTTGAATTTACGACCATTAAAAATGATTGTTTCACCCGGAGATTCTTCGGTTCCTGCAACCAACGAACCAATCATTACGCTGTAACCACCGGCAGCTAGGGCTTTCACCACATCACCGGAATAACGCAAACCACCATCTGCAATCAAAGGGACACCGGTTCCTTTCAGTGCTTTTGCTACATCATATACAGCAGACAGCTGAGGAACGCCCACACCAGCCACTACACGGGTGGTACAGATAGATCCCGGACCAATACCCACTTTTACTCCATCAGCACCGGCATCCGCCAACGCTTTTGCAGCTTCGCCAGTAGCAATGTTGCCTACTACAATATCAATATTTGGAAAACGCTTTTTAGCTTCTTTCAATTTTTCAATAACATACATGGAATGTCCATGCGCTGTATCGATTACAATGGCATCTGCTCCTGCATCTACCAAAGCCTGCATACGTTCAAGAGTATCTTCAGTAACACCTACGCCTGCTGCTACACGCAATCGCCCTTTGGCGTCTTTACAAGCCATGGGTTTATCTTTAGCCTTCGTAATATCCTTATAAGTAATCAAACCAATCAGTTTATTATCCTTGTCTATCACCGGCAGTTTTTCAATTCTATGCTCTTGCAGAATTTGAGAAACTGCTTCCATATCAGTAGTAGGATTCGTGGTAATGATATTTTCCTTTGTCATCACCTCATCGATATACTTATTCATATCCTTTTCAAAACGCAAATCACGGTTCGTAACAATACCCACCAGATACTTGTCATCATCCACTACCGGAATACCTCCAATTTTATATTCAGCCATCAATGCCAAAGCATCAGCTACCGTTGATCCGCGCTTGATAGTCACAGGGTCGTATATCATTCCGTTTTCAGCACGTTTTACTATAGCAACTTGATGGGCCTGTTCTTCGATGGACATGTTCTTGTGAATAACACCGATACCACCTTCACGAGCAATGGCAATGGCCATTTTCGCTTCAGTAACCGTATCCATGGCAGCAGTTACAAACGGAATTTTCAACTCAATGTTTCGTGAAAACTTAGTCGAGAGTTCGACTGTTTTAGGCAAGACTTCAGAATAAGCGGGAATCAACAATACGTCATCGTACGTCAACCCATCCATTACAATCTTATCAGCAATAAATGACATAGGGCTATGCGTTTAAAATTTATTGCGTGCAAATATACGTTTTTTATTCAAGACTGAATATATGAACTACCGTTTTTTTAATGTAGAGACTTTATTTTTTCTCTTCACGCCTCGTTTATAATTCTATTAACACGAAAACCGAGCCTGTGTTTCACAGGCTCGGTTCATTTTTAGATACTTTCGTTTTTTAGTTAGCCATTTCCGAAATAAACTTGATACGCACTAGACGTACTTCCTCTTCAGTAAAGTCATCACCCAATTCATCGAGTGCATCATCTATTTGATCTGTAGTAGATTCTTTGAAATAATCATAGATATCGAGCATATGATCTTCATCCATTATTTCCTCTAAGAAGTAATCAATGTTCAGTTTAGTGCCCGAGTAAACAATTGCCTCGATTTCATCCAGCAAATCACTAAACTCAATCCCTTTAGACATCGCAATATCATCCAGAGCAACCTTACGGTCCACCGCTTGAATAATGGCGACTTTCATCTTGGACTTATTGGCTACAGTACGAACACGCAAATCTTCCGGACGCTCTATTTCGTTTTCTTCGCAGTGACGCTTAATCAGCTTGCAGAATTCTTCGCCATAACGCTTTGCCTTTCCTGCCCCAACACCCGGAATATTCTGCAACTCATCCAGCGTTATCGGATAGATAGTTGCCATAGCTTCCAGAGAAGGATCTTGGAAAATAACATAAGGAGGAACTTCCAGTTTCTTAGACATCTTCTTACGCAAATCTTTCAGCATCGAATACAATGCCGGGTCAACTGCGCAAGCGCCTCCTCCGCGTGCCGGTACCTCTTCCTCTGCATCTTCAAAATCATTATCTTCTACAATTTTGAACGATTTCGGATGTTTAAGGAATTTTTTACCATCGTCTGTTACTTTCAGTAAACCATAGTTTTCAACATCTTTACTCAGGTAACCAGCAATAAGAGCCTGACGGATCACAGCATTCCATGTTTTGTCTTCTTCGCCCATACCAGAGCCGAATACCTCAAGGTCTTCATGCAGATGAGCCTGCACTTCCGAAGTTTCCTTACCTTGTATTATGTCTATAATATAGTCCGCTTTAAAATTTTCTTTCACCGCGAGAATGGTTTCAATCACGGTACACAATAATTCTTGAGCTTCCACTTGTTTCTTTGGATTTAAACAGTTGTCACAATTTCCACAATTATCTTCCGTATATTCTTCACCGAAATAATGCAACAATGATTTTCGGCGGCATACAGAAGATTCGGCATACGCAGCGGTCTCCAGCAGAAGCTGCTTGCCTATTTCCTGTTCTGCAACAGGCTTGCCTTGCATGAACTTTTCAAGTTTTTGCAAGTCTTTGTTTGTATAAAAAGTAATACACTGTCCTTCTCCCCCATCTCTACCGGCACGCCCAGTTTCTTGATAATATCCTTCCAAACTTTTCGGGATATCATTATGAATTACGTAACGCACATCAGGCTTATCTATCCCCATGCCAAAGGCAATGGTAGCCACTATCACATCTATCTTTTCCATCAGAAAATCATCTTGATTTTGTGTGCGTGTAGCTGAATCCATTCCCGCATGGTAAGCGCGAGCATTAATGCCGTTGGCTTGTAAAACTTCAGTCAGTTCTTCTACTTTTTTCCGGCTCAGGCAATAAATAATACCTGATTTTTCCGTATTGTTTTTGATGAACTTGATGATATCCCTATCTATATTAACTGTTTTGGGACGTACCTCATAATAAAGGTTCGGACGATTAAACGACGACTTGAACACCTGCGCATCCACCATACCCAAATTTTTCTGGATATCATGTTGTACTTTAGGAGTAGCAGTCGCGGTCAACGCTATTAGCGGAGCCTTTCCAATTTCATTGATAATAGGACGAATACGACGATATTCCGGACGAAAATCATGCCCCCATTCAGAGATACAGTGAGCTTCATCTACAGCATAGAAAGATATCTTTACTGATTTAAGGAATTCAACGTTCTCTTCCTTGGTCAGCGATTCGGGAGCCACATAGAGCAGCTTTGTCTTACCACTAACAATATCGGATTTTACTTGATCTATCGCACCCTTATTTAGAGAAGAATTGATAAAATGAGCAATTCCATCTTCTTCACTGAAGTTACGCATCGCATCGACTTGGTTCTTCATCAAAGCAATCAATGGTGAAATCACAATACCTGTTCCTTCTAATAATAAAGAAGGTAACTGATAACATAATGATTTCCCTCCGCCAGTAGGCATCAACACAAAAGTGTCGTTACCATCCAACAGATTTTGGATAATTGCTTCCTGATTTCCCTTAAATGTGTCGAACCCGAAGTATTTCTTCAGCTGGTTTGCCAATTTAGTTTTCTTCCCTGCCATGATTCATTAGGTTGTTGTTTATAGAGTTATCGTTTTAAAGCGCTCTTCGGCATTCATTCTTGTGAAGAACTCTAACAAAGTTATAAACAACTTCTTAATTTTCAAGCATAATCGCCTAATATTTTTCAATGAACGTGAAAAAGTCGGTTGCGCTAAGTATTACCTATTGATTTCAAACACTTTGAAGTCTAGCCATGTTTGCTTTTTCAAGCTGGCGTTGAGCGTAATCCAGTGTGACCATAAAGGTCTCTTTATGATCTGTCGGAATTTCGAACATGATATCCATCATGATAGTCTCCACAATGGAGCGCAGACCACGGGCACCTAACTTGTATTCAATGGCTTTATCTACAATATACTCCAACACGGTATCTTCAAAAGTCAGCTTTACATGATCCATCTCAAACAACTTAATGTATTGTTTAATAATGGAATTTTTTGGTTCTGTTAAGATGGCTCGTAATGCAGTACGATCCAATGGATTTAAATAAGTCAATACCGGAAGACGACCAATAATTTCAGGAATCAATCCGAATGACTTCAAATCTTGTGGAGCAATATATTGCATCATGTTATCTTTGTCGATAACAGCCGTATTGCGTACAGCTCCATAACCTACTACATGAGTATTCAGACGCTGAGCTATCTTCTTCTCAATACCATCGAAGGCACCGCCGCAAATAAACAAGATATTCTTCGTGTTTACCGGAATCATTTTCTGATCAGGATGCTTGCGCCCACCCTGAGGCGGTACATTTACCACTGAACCTTCTAGCAGCTTCAATAAACCTTGTTGCACACCTTCACCGCTAACATCGCGGGTTATGGAAGGATTGTCGCCTTTACGGGCTATCTTATCTATTTCATCAATAAACACAATACCTTGTTCTGCCTCAGGTACATTATAGTCGGCAACCTGCAACAAGCGGGTCAAAATGCTTTCAATGTCTTCGCCCACATAACCAGCCTCTGTCAGTACAGTTGCATCTACAATGGTAAAAGGAACACGAAGCAATTTTGCTATGGTACGCGCCAACAACGTTTTACCCGTACCAGTACTGCCAACCATAATTATGTTGGATTTTTCTATCTCTACATCATCGCCTTCATTTTTCTGCAATAGTCTTTTGTAGTGATTATAGACCGAGACAGACAGAAAACGCTTGGCATCATCTTGACCAATCACATATTGATCAAGAAAGTTCTTTATTTCTAAAGGTTTAGGAAGTTCTTTCAGATTCAGTTTGGTGGTATCTCCCTTCTTCACACCACTCAGAGCTTCCTGAGTAATTTCATAAGCTTGGGTAACACAACTATCACAGATGTAGCCGTTCATCCCCGTAATGAGGAAACCGACTTCATCTTCAGTGCGTCCACAAAAGCTGCATCTGTTTTTATTTTTTTTTGATTCTGCCATATTTATTTTTTAATCAACACTTCATCAACCATACCATATTCTTTGGCTTCTTGAGCAGTCATCCAATAATCACGGTCAGAGTCTGCCCAAACCTTATCAAACTCAGTATGTGAATGGTCAGCGATAATCGTATAAAGTTCTTTCTTTAATTTCTGGATTTCGCGTGCTGTAATCTCGATATCTGAAGCCTGTCCTTGTGCTCCACCCATCGGTTGATGAATCATAACACGGGAATGGGTTAAAGCAGAACGTTTGCCTTCAGCTCCTGACACTAATAATACCGCTGCCATACTGGCTGCCATACCGGTACAGATAGTGGATACATCACTAGTTATAAACTGCATCGTGTCATAAATACCCAACCCTGCATAAACTGAACCACCGGGAGAGTTGATATAGATAGAGATATCCTTGCCCGGATCTGCAGAATCCAGATATAGCAACTGCGCCTGCAGTGTATTGGCTGTGTAATCATCAATCTGCGTACCGAGGAAAATAATGCGATCCATCATCAAACGGGAAAACACGTCCAACTGTGTTACATTAAGCTGGCGTTCTTCCAGGATATAGGGATTTAAATACCCGGCTTGTGACTTTATCACATCATCCAACACCAAGCCGCTCATACCTAAATGCTTGGTAGCGTATTTTCTGAAATCATCCATTGTTATTTCTGTTTTAGTTTTATATAAATAAGAATGCAAAGAAACAAAAAAGAACACAGAGACACAAAAAAACACAGAGTTATAGTTTGTCAAACTCTGTGTTTCTTTATAAAAGAATCAATTATTTCTCAAATAAATCTTATTCAAACATCTTGTTGAACTCTTCCAATGAGATATTTTTGTTCTCTAATGTCACCTGAGTCTTCAATACAGCAGCTAACTTGTTTTCAACTGCACGGTTTACCAGACCATCAATATTTTCTTTCTTCTTCAACATTTCTTTAGCATAGTTTTCCAGGATCTCATCGGGTATACTCATCATACCATACTGCGCAAATTGTGCACGTGTCGCTTCTTTTGCCATATTCGTGATATCTTCCTGCTCAACTTTGATGTCATTCGCATTCACTAACTGCTCCTTAATCAAATGCCAAATCAATTCATCAATGCTCTTGTCATAATTTTCTTCTACAAACGTTTCATCCTTTTCAGGATTGTTCAGATGCATAATACGCTTCAACAAAGCATCCGGAAATTCAAGTTTGCCTACTTTCTCTGTCACAGTCTTGCGCAGATCGATAAGGAATTTATAGTTACTGTCAGCCACAAACTGAGTTGCGATGCCTTCTTTTACTTTTGCGCGAAACTCTTCTTCGCTCTTCACGACACCTTCACCGAATACTTGGTCGAAAATTTCCTGATTTAACTCACCGGCAACGAAACGAGTAACTTCTTCTACCTGGAAGCTAAAGTTAGACTTCATTTGCTCAACAGCATCCTTTTCTATTTTCAACAAAGAAGATAATTCAGTAGCGTTACCATCCCAAGCAGTGCTAGGGTTGAATACGAGCACATCATTAACCTTTGCACCATTAAAGATTGCTTTTTGTTCATCATTCTTCATGTAAGACGGCATCATTACAGCACCTTCCACTTGGATACCACCCTCTTTGGTATTGCCTTCTTCGTCCAACTCTGCGAGCAGACCTTTCAACATGTCATTGTCTTCGTAAACATCTACCTTGTCATACTTACCTGTGCGTTGAGTGTAAGACTTAATTTGGTTTTCAACCATATCATCAGTTACCTCAATAGTGTAGTAATCTACCTTATCTTTTGCATTAACTTCAGCTTTGAACTCAGGAGCCAGAGCGATATCAAACAAGAATTCGAATTCTTCCATTGTATCGAAATCAATTTCCTTTTGCTTGTCTTCGTTAGGCAATGGTTCGCCAAGCATATTTACTTTATTATCTTCAATGTATTTAAATATAGAATTTGAAAGTAACTTATTAACCTCTTCGGCTATAACAGACTTACCATACATTTTCTTCACCAAGCTCATAGGAACCATACCTTTACGGAAGCCGGGGATCTCAGCCTTTTGGCGGAAGCCCTTCAATGATTTGTCTACCTTTTCCTGGTAATCTGCTTTCTCAAGCTTTACAGTAAGCAATGCACTTACTTTGTCAATGTTTTGTAATGAAACGTTCATTCTGACAATTATTTATTTGATTTATACTTTATTCCACTTCTCAAATGAGCCTGCAAAATTAGCGTTATTCTTTCAAATATCAAAAAACATTGCTGAATTATTTCAGCCGGATATTTAAAGTCTGTTTAATTATCTGCACTACATTCTGAGGAGATTATATATAAAATCGTGCCCCTCTCCTAAGAAAGTCGTTTCCGCAACTACTTTTAGTCGTCTCATATCTGAAAGAAGGGTAGTACCTACCTCCAATAAAAGTAGCACCACCTGAAGAAAAACCGAAACAATTTTTAGGTGAAAAACAAATGCAAATAATCCTCATCGTTCAAACATAAGCCGTTGGGGAGCAGCAAATCTCCTTCTCAAAAAACAGATAAAAAAAACAAAAGAAAATATTGTTTATTCAAATATTATGTGTTTCTTTGTCGCGGATTAATGGTGCATTAGTTTCTTGATTTCTAATACATGGTTTTTACTTCCGTTTTAAAAACGTTTTTGTAAACTCTCTGTCGTTGTGATCCTTGTTATTATTTAGCCGTTATTTCCAAGAGAGTTTTATTTATTTATTTATTTTACATTTTTCACTATGAATATTTATGTTGGAAACCTTAACTATCGCGTTAAGGAAGAGGACCTGCAGAAGGTTATGGAAGATTATGGTTCAGTATCTTCTATCAAATTTATTAATGACCGTGAGACAAAACGCTTTAGAGGCATTGCATTCGTTGAAATGGAAGATGCAGCAGCTGCTGCCAAAGCAATTTCCGAATTGGACGGAGCTGAATTCTTCGGACGCCAAATGGTAGTAAAAGAAGCAAGACCTCCTAAGTTCTAATCATATATTGATTTAAGGAGAAAGAAAAAGACCGCTTATGCGGTCTTTTTTAGTTTTATGAAGCAGAGAGCCTGTGTTGTTTTAGCTAATTCATTCATCATTTCATAAAGTCCTTTCTACGGAGCACAAAACTGTTACTCAAATATTTTTCGCGAACAATCTTATTTTCTGCCAATTCTTCCGGAGTACCTTGAAACAATATTTTTCCCTCAAATAACAAGTATGCACGATCCGTGATACTCAGTGTTTCCTGCACATTATGGTCAGTTATCAAAATACCGATATTACGATCTTTCAACTTCCAAACAATCTGTTGAATATCTTCTACCGCAATCGGATCCACTCCAGCAAACGGTTCATCAAGCATAATAAACTTAGGATCAATGGCAAGACAACGGGCAATTTCCGTACGACGTCGTTCACCGCCGGATAGTTGATTCCCTTTATTTTTTCTAACCTTTTGCAAACGAAACTCTGCAATCAGGCTTTCCAATTTTTCTTTTTGATATTCCAGTGGTTTATCGGTCATTTCCAACACAGACGCTATATTATCTTCCACACTCATCTGGCGAAACACAGATGCTTCTTGTGCTAAATAGCCGATGCCCGTTTGTGCACGTTTATATACCGGATAGTTCGTTATATCCAAATCATCCAAGAAGATATTCCCTTCATTCGGAGTAATCAGCCCCACAGTCATGTAGAACGAAGTTGTCTTACCGGCACCGTTCGGTCCCAGTAAACCAACAATTTCACCCTGCTTCACATTGATGGAAACATGGCTCACTACGGTACGCTTTCCGTACTTTTTCACCAAATCTTCCGTACGAAGCACCATTTTGCTTTCTTCCATACTCTCTTTATTTTGCCGCAAATGTAGCAAAAATAAGCTGAAATGAGTACATTTGCAGTCAAATACTTACGAGTTATGATAAAAGCACTTAAAACAGTGGGAAGATACATTATACTGATGGGGCGTGTATTTGCTCGTCCGGAACGTATGCGGATGTTCTTCCGCCAATATATTAATGAGATGGAACAACTTGGTGTTAACTCCATTGGTATCGTACTATTGATATCATTCTTCATAGGAGCCGTCATCACCATACAGATCAAGTTGAACATCGAAAGTCCCTTTATGCCCCGTTGGACAGTGGGATATGTTACCCGTGAAATCATGCTATTAGAGTTTTCTTCTTCCATCATGTGTCTGATATTAGCTGGGAAAGTAGGTTCCAATATCGCATCCGAATTAGGAACCATGCGGGTAACTCAACAGATAGATGCGCTTGAAATCATGGGAGTAAATTCTGCTAATTATCTGATACTTCCTAAAATAACAGCTATGGTAACCACCATTCCTCTGATGGTAACTTTTAGTATTTTTGCCGGCGTCATTGGTGCCTTCTGTACCTGTTGGTTTGGTGGCATCATGTCAGCCGTTGATTTGGAATACGGTTTACAATACATGTTTGTAGAATGGTTCATTTGGTGTGGAATCATCAAATCATTGTTCTTCGCCTTTATCATAGCCAGTGTTTCGGCTTTCTTCGGTTATACGGTGGAAGGTGGTTCTATCGAAGTAGGTAAAGCCTCTACGGACTCCGTAGTATCCAGTAGCGTACTCATCCTCTTTGCCGACCTAATCTTAACTAAATTACTGATGGGGTGAGAGCTATTCATTAGTGATTGAATTATTCATTCTTAATTTAACAAGATGATTGAACTGAAAGGACTTTGCAAGTCATTTGAAGAAAAAGAAGTACTGAAAGATATCAATGCCACCTTCGAGAATGGGAAAACAAATCTCATTATTGGGCAGAGTGGTTCAGGAAAGACAGTGCTCATGAAATGTATTGTTGGGCTGCTTATCCCGGAGCAAGGAGAGTTGTTGTACGACAATAGAAATTTCCTTGCCATGGCTAAAAAAGAGAAAAAAGCATTACGCCGTGAAATGGGAATGATTTTCCAAAGTGCCGCATTGTTTGACTCTATGAGCGTATTCGAGAATGTGATGTTCCCTTTAAATATGTTCAGTAACGACACTTTGCGTGACCGAGCTCGGCGCGCCATGGTCTGTCTGGAGCGCGTCAATCTGATTGAAGCCAAAGACAAGTTTCCAGGAGAGATTAGTGGAGGAATGCAAAAACGTGTCGCTATTGCTCGTGCGATTGCCCTGAATCCTCAATATTTGTTCTGCGATGAACCTAACTCTGGCCTGGACCCTAAGACCTCACTGGTTATTGACGAACTAATACAGGATATTACCCGTGAATACAACATGACCACCATCATCAACACCCACGATATGAACTCGGTAATGGGGATCGGTGAAAAAATCATCTACATATACGAAGGTAATAAAGAATGGGAAGGCAGCAAAAGCGACATTTTTACCTCTACCAACGAGCGCCTGAATAGCTTTGTCTTTGCATCTGAACTTTTCCGCAAAGTAAAAGAAATAGAAATACGGAATATAGAGGGATAAACAAAAATTCTTATCTAACCCTTATAAAAAGAGGTGTCTGGAATATTATTCCAAACACCTCATCCTCATAAAACCAGTTAATAGAATTGACTTATATCATCACGATATAATTAGATTGAATCCATCACTTTATTAAAAGTATAAGAGACAATTTCAATTACGCTACAAAGCTACATAAAACTGTTTTAATAAAAAAATCACAGAGAATCATGAGAGATGTCTTTTTAATGAATTATTATGTAAAAGCATATACCCACTAAATAACCTTCAATACCATATCTATAACGTTTTCACACTCAATCTGAGAATGGATTTATAATGAAAACTTTCTACAGGAAACTCTTTGTTTTTTAACAAATTAATTGTTTCATCTACATTTAGTTCTCGCCTTCGGTCAATAGATAACTCTCTGTCTACTCTCCTTTTATTTTTGTCGGATATATACATTGATTGGGGTTCCAGTCAGATTCCACTTTTCACGCATCTTATTCTCTAAGAAACGACGATACGGTTCCTTTACATATTGCGGAAGATTAGCGAAATAAACAAATGAGGGTACTCGCGTATTAGGCAATTGCGTAATATATTTTATCTTGATATATTTCCCCTTAATTGCAGGAGGTGGATAAGCTTCTATAAGAGGTAACATTTCCTCATTCAAACGGGCTGTTGGGATGCGTGTCATACGGTTTTCATAAACAGAACGAGCTTCTTCCAACACCTTCAGAATACGTTGTTTAGTCAATGCTGAAGAAAAAATAATGGGGAAGTCTACAAATGGAGCAAAACGATTACGGATAGCATCCTCAAAAGTCTTCATCACTTTTGTAGTCTTATTTTCCACCAAATCCCATTTATTAACCACTACTACCAATCCTTTGGAATTCTTTTGGATCAAAGAAAATATATTCAAATCTTGGCTTTCAACACCTCTAGTTGCATCCAGCATCAAAATACAAACGTCTGAATTTTCAATGGAACGAATCGAACGGATTACTGAGTAATATTCCAAATCCTCATTAACTTTATTCTTTTTACGAATACCAGCCGTATCTACCAAGTAGAAGTCAAAACCAAATTTATTGTAACGGGTGTAAATGGAGTCACGAGTCGTTCCTGCAATCTCTGTTACAATATTACGGTCTTCGCCAATAAAAGCGTTCACAATAGAAGATTTACCTGCATTTGGACGTCCTACTACAGCAAAGCGAGGAATATCCTCGTCCAAAATCTCTTCAGATTCTTTTTTAAATTCGCCTACAATGAGATCCATCATATCACCTGTTCCACCACCAGTCACTGCCGAAATACAAATAGGATCTCCTAAACCAAGTTTATAGAATTCAGGAGCATTGTATTGCAAGTCGTGATTATCCGTTTTATTGGCAATCAATAATACCGGTTTCTTAGCACGACGGAGTATAGTAGCTACTTGCAGATCAAGATCTGTTACTCCATTCATTACATCCACAACAAACAGAATCACATCAGCTTCATCAACAGCTACCAATACCTGTTTTCGTATTTCTTCTTCGAAGACATCGTCAGAATTTACAACCCATCCACCAGTATCTACTACTGAGAATTCACGTCCCAACCATTCGGTCTTCCCGTATTGTCGGTCACGTGTTGTCCCTGCTTCTTCGTTCACAATTGCCTGACGCGTTTTGGTCAGACGGTTAAATAATGTGGACTTTCCCACATTGGGGCGTCCTACGATTGCAACTAAATTTCCCATAGTTTACACTCTTTTTTTGCGACTATCCCAGTCGTATGAATAACTCTTAGTCCAGTTGATAACCAAAGCCACGCAATTCTTTGTCCGAACTACGCCAATCCTTATCAACTTTCACAAATGTCTCTAGGAAAACTGTCTTCCCAAAGAATCTCTCTAAATCACGGCGAGCTTCAGTAGCCACTTTTTTCAAAGCTTTTCCTTGTTTGCCGATAATAATACCTTTTTGCGAATCGCGTTCTACATAAATGACAGCACTGATATATATCTTTTTCGCTTCTTCCTTAAACTGCTCTACCACTACCTCCACCGAGTAAGGAATTTCCTTATCGTAATACAGCAAAATCTTTTCACGAATAATCTCCGTAACAAAGAAACGGGCTGGTTTGTCAGTCCACTGATCCTTACCAAAATAAGGGGGGGAATCGGGCAAAAGTTCCTTCACACGCTTCATTACGTAATTTACATTGAATTTTGTTGTGGCAGAAATAGGTATAATTTCAGCTTTTGGTAATAACTCTTTCCATGCTTCTACCAACTGTACTAATTTTTCTTGATCACTCAAGTCAATTTTGTTGATAAGTAGTAAAACAGGTACCTCTATGCGACTCACTTTTTCCACAAAATCATTGTGTTTATCGGGAGTCTCTACCACGTCAGTGACATACAGCAATACATCTGCATCTGTCAACGCCGAAGTAGAAAAATTAAGCATAGATTCCTGCAACTTATAATTTGGCTTCAGTACACCCGGTGTATCCGAGAATACAATTTGCATATCATCCGTATTATAGATCCCCATAATCCGGTGGCGGGTAGTCTGAGCTTTAAAAGTTGCAATGGAAATACGTTCACCAACCAAGGCATTCATCAATGTGGACTTACCGACATTGGGATTTCCCACGATATTAACAAAACCTGCTTTATGCATAACTTTTACGTATTTGAATTGGGACAAAAAAACGCATCGAATCGAAATAAGATGCGTTTATTTATGTCTATGTATTCTTCTAAGATTTAATTCGTAATTTAATAACTGCAATTATATCATTAGTGCTTTTTCCCGTCATATCCCCACTTCACGTAAACGGCTCCCCAAGTAAAACCGGCGCCGAATGCCGTAAAGATAAGATTATCACCTTTTTTTAGTTTTTCCTCAAAGTCCCAGATACAAAGCGGAAGTGTAGCTGCACTTGTATTACCGTATCGTTCGATATTAATCATCATTTTCTCATGAGGTACTTCCAATCGATGCGCAACTGCATCAATGATACGAAGATTAGCCTGATGAGGAATTACCCAGTCAATAGTTTCCTTTGTTAAACCATTCTTTTCTGCAATTGCAGCACTTACCTCCGACATATTGGAAACAGCATATTTGAATACCGTACGTCCCTCTTGATAGAGATAGTGCATATGATTATCCACTGTGAAATAAGAAGGAGGACAAACCGAACCGCCAGCTTTCAGATGAAGGAAAGGCAATCCTTTACCATCTGTTCTCAGAATCGAATCCACAACACCTACATCTTCCGTTGTCGGTTCCATCATAAAGGCCGCTGCACCGTCACCAAAAATCGGACAAGTAGCACGGTCACTATAATTCACAATCGACGACATCTTGTCTGCGCCTACGATAATAACTTTTTTATATCTTCCTGAACGAATAAAGTTTGCAGCAGTATCCATCAAGAAAAGGAATCCGCAGCAAGCAGCAGATAAATCAAATGCAAAAGCATGCTTCAAACCGAGCTTGTCACACAAGATAGATGCAATAGAGGGGAATTGATAATCTGGAGTAGAAGTAGCGACAATCACTAAATCAATATCATCGGGATTAGCACCTGTACGTTGCATCAACTGCTTGGCAGCTTTACGAGCCATGTATGAGGTACCCAAGCCTTCTTCATTCAAGATGTGTCTTTTCTTTACTCCGATGCGGGTCATTATCCATTCATCATTGGTATCTACCATTTTTGAGATTTCGTCATTTGTCAAGACGTAATCAGGTACATATCCGCCTACTCCTGTAATTACTGCATTTATTTTTTCCATTAAATTTTATTTTCGTATAGAAACACTTAAACAACGGTAGTCTAAAAAGGTTTGCTTATTTAGTTACAAATCTTTTTAGACACCCGATATTCAAATATAAATTTCAGTCAAACTGTCTGCAAATTAAACAGCAGCTTCTTTTTCAACTGCTAGTTTACCTCTGTAGTAACCACATGCGCCACATACAGTATGATATACATGCCATTCACCGCAATTCGGGCAAATAGCCAATGTAGGAGCTACTGCTTTATCATGAGTTCTTCTCTTTGCAGTTCTTGTTTTTGACTGTCTTCTCTTAGGATGTGCCATTTTCTTTAATCTTTAATTGTTATCTAATATTTTCTTTAATTCGTCCCAACGCGGATCTACTGGCGTTTCTATTTCTTCATTCATCAATTCCGCTTCATCTTCAGAAACAAAATCATTTTCAGTTTCATCATCTGGAGTAGTACGCAAGTGTTTGTTCAACTTACTGCTCATGGTTTTGTTACACTTACCTGGAGCATGTACATGCTTCATCGGAAGAGCCAACGCAATAAATTCATACATGAACCATGCAACGTTTATTTCTCCCTCCTCTTCAGGAATAATGATGAGATTATCACCCTCTTCAGCATATTCATGCCCAAACTTAACTAGTAGCTTGTCAGTAGAACTAATCAGCTGTTCTATATCCTCCAAGCAACGATCACAAGGTACCCATACAATTCCGTCCGTCTGAAAGTTCAATTCAAAAGCACGAGATGTTTTTTTTACAACTAATATTACATTGACCTTGCCCTTCTGGATCTCAGGACTATCAATATTAGCAAAAAAAAGATTATCAAGCACAAATTCAAATTTACATGAATCCTCTTGCATACCTTTCAAATCTATTTTGTATTTATCAAACTTTCCCAACGCTTCTTTTATTTATTCGGGCGACAAAGATACGAATAATTATCCTCATTATGTAGTAATCAGGGTAAAATATTCTTTTTTTTATGTTGATTTATCATTCAAAACATATCAAATAATGGGTACTCAAGTACCAAAACAAGTAAGCCTCCATATCCTATTGGATACAGAGGCTTCTTCAAA
>CALYZE010000034.1 GCA_945607605.1 uncultured Bacteroides sp. | reverse complement strand
TTATCCGAATTACGTAAATCAACCACATTAGTCGACATGGTAAGGTATTTTTTATTACCTTCCGCTATTACTGACAATAACCCCGAGTGTCCGTTGAAAGCACTGAAACCGGCAACATCCCCATCTTTCATATGAGCTACATCTAATGAGACTATGCCTTGGCATTGAGGTCCCTCCATACGTTGAGTGATGGTATTGGTAGCAGCGTACAGGTTATCAGCTATCCGGTTCGTTTTTAATCTCAAGAAACCAGGACGTTCCGTCAATGACCATGCATCATCTACAGGGTTGTGATTCCACTGCCAGTTTATTTTGAGTTTGTCACTATCGAATGAATCACTAACTACCAAAGAAGCAGTATGATATCCTAATACAGGCTTCTGCATTGTTAATGGTACCTTACCATTTTCATTACCAAGAATCGGCCAACCATCCTTCCATTGGCAAGGCATCAAGGTAAGTACACGTCCTACTCCCCCACGATCTTGAAAGATGACTCCATACCAGTTTCCGTCAGGAGCATCTACAATACAACCCTGTCCTACATAAGGAAATCCTGCAAAGTTATCTTCCAGAATGACTTTCTTTTCATAAGGACCAGTCACTTTATCTGCCCGATAACATACTTGCCTGCGCTTTCCTCCGTTTGGCCAGGAGATCATCAACAAATAATACTTTCCATCATGTTTTATCATTCTACTGCCTTCGAGCAATCCGGTTTCCTCGGCATCCCGCTCGAAAATTTTCATATCCACTCCACCCGGTAATGCATCCGTAAGGTCGCTTTTCAATTCACGTAGCTGACCTGTTCCATAAAACATATATACTCTCCCATCATCATCAAAGAAAAGAGAAGCATCATGAAAGTGGGGAGTACGAGCTACTAATTCCCATCCTTTAACCGGATCTGTAGTGGAATAAACATACCCCTGGAACGGCTTATCATTTGGGGAGAAATAGAGATAAAACTTTCCATTATGATAGCGGATTGAAGTTGCCCATTGACCGCGTCCATAAGCTGTGCCTTCCTTTAAATCATAGTTAGGCGTATCCTTTAGTTTTTCAAATACATAACTGACAATCTCCCAATTCACCAAATCTTTTGATCTCATTACAGGAGCCCCCGGCATCAGATGCATGGTGGTACTTACTAAATAGAAAGTATCCCCTACTCTAATTACATCGGGGTCGGGTACATCTGTCCAAAGAATCGGATTCGTAAAAGTTGGAGAATCAAGCTGAGAAGGCAGTTGTGCATATCCCACAGCCGAGAAGATGAAAAATATAAATACCAAGACTATTTTCATCTCAATCTATTCTTATATCATTACCAGCTGTAGCATACAAACCAATCAAACTACCGGTAAAGCCTCCGGCTACATTCGTTGAGAGGATATCTCCGGAAACAGTACCACCCAAGTTGTCAAATTCTCCGCCATTTACTGAATAATAAAAACGATACTCATTTCCTTTACCTTCCATTTTTAGTGAAATAGGAGTATCCGGCGTGATCTTTGTTTTTGCAACTACTGTAGTTTTCCCTCTTTCGGTCTTGGCTAAAAGCAGGAAGTAGTCTTTATCCTTTTTCGTAATACCGAACACATAGTTGAAATGCTCACTCTGATAGCAGGTAAAACCTGCCAGTTCCGCTTCATTACGTGGTTTGAACTTCAAGGTGGTATTTGCTGTAAAGTGACTGTGTTGTTGACGATAGAACAGAGTGGAAGTAGGCTTCACTTCCTTTATCTGAGTTGAGAACGGAGCTATTTTCAGACCGCCTTTTTTAGCAATAGATATAAAGTCTTCACGAGGTCCACGCACACCAATCCATCTGAAATCTAATCCAAACGAAGTGAAATCTTCCTCAAATCTGAAATTTCCATTGGGGAAAAAGCCTTCTTTTCCAGTTTTATTTTCTACATCGACAGGCATTTTCAGTTTGCACTCCAAGGGAACAAGTCCATTTTCGAATACAGGAAACTCCCCACTCCAGTCTACAGGCAGGATAAATGTTTCACGTCCACTATTTACCATATTCTTCTCATTGGGACGAATACCTAAAAAAACACCGTAGTACTTGCCGTCAGGTCCTTCCACCAAATCAGCATGTCCGGCCCAGTCTATTTTGTTCGCACGGTCTTTGGAAAAATGACGTTGAGTGAGAATAGGATTGCTGGGAGCTGGTTTGAAAGGACCTTTAGGATTATCGGCAACAAAGATTACTTCACTATGCCAATCTCCCGTCCCTCCTTCGGCACACATCAGATAATACAGTCCATTTTTCTTGTACATGTGAGGAGCTTCAATCCAAATAGGCTTTTTATTGATATCGACACCACCATCTACTATCACTCGATCGGTTTCGGCAATCACTTGGTCAGTTTCAATATCATAATCCCATATTTTAATCACCCGATGTCCATTATAAAGTTCTTTGCCTTTGGCAGGAGCATCATTATGCACTACATAAGCTTTGCCATTATCGTCGAAGAATAATGAAGGATCAATACCATCGAATTTGAGTTTGAAGGGATCACTCCAACCTTTCAGCGGATCTTTCGTCTTAACAACCATATTGCCAATTCCTCCGGATATCTGTGTAGTAATCATATAAAAGGTATCATTGTAAGGGTTGTATTCTATCGCCGGAGCATAAATACCTGCACTGATACCACAATTTTCCACTTTTAATTGCGATTTCCGGTCGAGCACATGCCCTATTTGTTTCCAGTTCACCAAATCTTTGGAATGGAAAATGGGAACACCCGGAAACATCGCAAATGAAGAATTTACTAGATAGAAATCACCGCCTTTGCGTGTGATACTCGGATCGGGATAACACCCTTGCAAGATGGGAGTATAAAATTCATTGGGTTGCAACGGATTATTCTGATAAATAGGGTCTTCACCTTGATAAACAAATTGAGTAAACACAGGTGCATTCTTATCAAATTTATTTTTCGAATGCAAAGTTGCACCAGACAATAAAAAAGTACCGGCAAGTAAAAGAACTGATTGCCGGATTTTAATCTTCGAGAGTTTCATTGTGAATGTTTTCATGATAATAAGTTTATAATATTCTCGAAGCAAATATAAGAGCCCGGAGACAATTACTCTGTATCATTGTGTTACAAACATATTGTTCAATGTTTCTCAATCAGTCTTTCAAGTTACATATACCTTTTAGGATGAAACATTGGGGTATCAGAAAGCCTTCTGTACCCCAATATTACAAGATTGTGAGTCTTTCTTTGTACAACTTATCACTTAAAACTCCCAATAATCCCAATTCAACAAATCGGTTTTCTCCGTTCCACTAAAACGGAAAACAAGATCGTGTATGCCTTCAGCTTTTTTTATGGAGCACTTCTGCAATTGGTATTGATCCATGCTTCCGGTTGTTTTGAGTTGCAAGGTTCCCACCAAAGTACCATCGGGGTTGTAATGCATCTCGGCAACGGAAACCGAGCGCCGTTCATGATGCTCAAAGGTTTCCAAATGCATCAGGTCATAGTTAAGGCCAAAAACGTAGGATTTGCCTTTATAGTCGATGATTCCCGGATGGTTTCCTCTTGTTCTTTCCGTAGGACGCATAATATAGCCTTCGGTCTTCCAAGGACCTGTGGGTTTATCACTCATCGCGTAACCGATACCCTCGGGACAACAGGTAGAAGCGAAAGCCATGTAGTATTTTCCATTGCGTTTATAAGTCCAAGGTCCTTCCTGATAATGTTCCGGTTTATCTTTCAGTTTAACAATCTCACCCGAATAAGAAATCATATCTTCATTCAGTTTCACGTAATATACCTCCGGATTCCCCCAGTACATATAGGCTTGCCCGTCATCATCAATGAAAACGGTCGGGTCGATGTCATTCCAGTGTTCTTTCTGCCAAACCAGTGGTTTGTTTAAAGGGTCTTTGAAAGGGCCATACGGAGAGTCGGCAACCAATACTCCGATACCTTGTCCGTGTATGGGACAGTACATATAAAACTTTCCATTACGTTCTATACACTGTTCGGCCCATGCACCATTATCACGAGTCACCCAATCGAAACTTTCCAGTGAGGCTACAACTCCACGGTCGGTCCAGTTCACCATATCCGTCGATGTATAAAGCAGCCAGTCAAGCATCTTGAAGCCTTTGGCATCATCCTCATCATGTGTTGTATACAGAAAAATGGTATCATTATATACCATCGGTGCAGGATCGGCCGTGTATTTGGTTTGAATAATCGGATTTTGAGCACCTACTGCTACAGCAGCATACATACATACATTCCTCCTAAAAGGAGTGCTATTGTTTTAAAACTATTTCCCATATTATCTTAGATTAAAGAAATTAATTGACTATCAAAACTCCTCCATTACAAGGAATACTTAGTTGGATTTCACTTTTCTTATTTAGCTTCATCCCCTTCAGGCTACCTTGCAGCAACTCATTATCTGTATATAGTTGTACCTCGGTTCCCGAAGAAAGCATCGATAAAGAGATTTTCACCTTCACTGCCTCTTTTTGGGCATTCACTCCCGCGATATACCATTTATCTCCGTGGCGGCGAGCCACAATGACATACTTGCCCGGATAACCGTCGATAAAGCGGGTTTCATCCCACGTTGTAGGAACTTGTTTCATGAAATCAACCGCCCATGCAGGGGCATCCGTCAGGTTATTGGGCGCCAAAGCAAAATGTTGTACCGCACTCTGGAATAGTACAGCCGTAGCCAGAGCAAAGACATCAGAAGTTATCCTACGACTGCCTCGCGGCTCATTTTTTGCATTATAATATTTATTCAAAGCACTTCCGCCAAAGTCCATGTTTCCCACTGCATTGCGTATAAAGGGATGCAAGCAGGCATTGAATGCCTCGGCATCGCAACTCCCTTGTGAAAAATGCAAATTTTCACTGGCAAGCACTGCTTCACTGGCTGCAAAATTGGGGTACATCCTCTCCCAGCCGCGTGGCAAAGTACAACCATGAAAGATAACCAACAAACCATACTCATTGGCATCTACCAGAATATCTTCATAAAGCTGCATCGTCATCTGTTTATCTCCCCCGAAGAAGTCAACCTTGATACCACGTATGCCGATACTTTGCATCCACTTCATCTCTTTTCTCCTTGTGATGGCACGATCCATGATACCACGTGGAGACTGGGGAGCATCATTCCAATAGCCATTAGAGTTGTACCACAAATAAAGCCCTACGCCCTTACCTGCCCCATAGGTTGCCAGTTTCTCAATCCGGTCACGTCCTATTTGTGTATCCCATAAAGCATCTACCAAAAGGGACTGATAACCCATTGCAGCCGTAAAATCAATGTAACGAAGTTGCTCCTCGTAATTGGTGCTTCCATCCATTCCGATAATCCAGCTCCACGATCCACGACCGTATTGATACTGCCGGGATGGCTCGTACAAAGGTTTTACAAGATCAAAAGCAACGGTAGTTTCGGTAATCGGAGCCAAAGTCTCGCCTAACGTAATAGTACGCCAAGGAGTTTCTCCCGGCAATGCCAGGCCGGGGGCCGAGGTGCCGTTTCCGTTCATTTCACCTTCTTGCGGAAAGCCGATAGTATACAGACCGTTTTCATGTCCCAACAAGCGGCTGCCACAATACTGACTGTCTACTCCTGTTTCCGAAATCAAAATCCATCCTTTATCATTGTTGCGAAACAGGCAAGGGAAAGAATATCCTTCTCCCCAGCCATTTTTTCCCATAGCATCGTCTGCTTTGTAGGAAGTTTCATAGCTGGGCGAAGTCCGGGCAAAACCACCCATAGGTTTACTTTGCGGACAGAGGAAAGTCGTTGTTCCATCGGGAAATACAAAGCCCGTGGCTTCCTGCTTCACTATGCAGCACAAAGTTTGCTTCTTCGGATATACCTTATATCTAAAAGCAACGTCACGATTGCTCACACGAAAGATAACATCATAAGCCGTTCTGCCTTCTTGAGAGAAAGAAAACACCGCCTCGTTTGCAGTATAGTGTACTTTACTTTGCTTAATGGTAGGTAAAGAATAAGTTTCATCTACCGTACCGAACCGGGCATCGGGCTGCAATGTCATTTCCTTCGAAAAATCACCAATATTGGTAATGAGTCCCAACGGGGATGATTTAAGGAAAGGAATACCGTTATAACTAACCTGATACGTAGGTCGTCCGTTTGCGTCCGAGACAGTAACCAGTAGTTTGCCATCGGGGCTTTTCAGTTGTAACTCTTCTGCTTTTGCTGTCATGCCGCAAATTAAACAGAAAATCAAAATCAAAAAATTCTTCATATCTAAGTACTAAATTTATTTATTACAATCAAAGTCACTGCCTAATCAGAAAATAGCGTTTGCGATTTGCAAAAATACGTCTATTCCAGCATAGCTATTATCGATTTTAGATATTTGATTTTAGAATTCAGATAAAATGTATCGCACTACCAAAGAGTGACTCCACTTCAGATAAGCTCTTATTTAGGCGTAATTATTTTCTTTTCTTGCGAAGGAAGAATATAAAGATGGCATCAGGCTACTTTATCTATTTCCGAAGTGATGTAACATCAGAATACAAACGTGTAACACGACTTTTGGGATGTCCTAAGAGAATGCCTTATGTTTGCAACATAAAATTCAGAATCATGAAAAACATTGTAATTCTATTAGTATGTGCATTAGCATACTGCTTCGAGGTACAGGCTCAAAAACCTATTCCTCACTCCCGGACAGGCTTCGACGTCGAAAAGTCCGGAACAGTCAAAGGGAAAATAGACACAGTAACTTACCAGTCAAAAACGGTAGGAACAAAACGGAAAGCATTAGTCTACACACCTCCTGGCTTCACTCCCAAAAAGAGATATCCCGTCTTGTATCTATTACATGGCATTGGTGGAGACGAACTGGAATGGCTGAAAAATGGTAAGCCACAGGTCATTCTGGATAATCTATATGCCGAAAACAAGTTAGCACCCATGATTGTGGTGTTGCCTAACGGCAGAGCCATAAAAGACGATCGTGCTACCGGCAACATTATGACACCGGACAAGGTAGAAGGATTCGCCATCTTTGAGAAAGATCTACTGAACGACTTGATTCCTTTTATCGAAAAGAAATATCCTGTAATCAAAAACCGGGAAAACCGGGCTTTAGCCGGTTTGTCTATGGGAGGAGGCCAGTCGCTGAACTTCGGTCTGGGTAATCTTGATAAGTTCGCCTGGGTAGGCGGTTTCTCATCAGCACCCAATACCAAAGCACCCGAAGCCCTTGTACCCAATCCGGAAACAGCCAGACAACAACTGAAACTATTATGGATATCATGCGGAGATAATGACGGTCTGATGTCGTTCAGTGAACGTACCCATCTCTATCTGCAACAGCACAAAGTTCCTCATATCTTTTATGTAGAACCCGGCGGACATGATTTCAACGTATGGAAGAATGACTTGTACTTGTTCTCACAGTTACTCTTCAAGCCGGTAGATACAGCCGGTTTCGACCAATACGGCATACATGGTGCTCGTGCCGAAACAAATGTACGGAATGCAAAATATCCTCAACTCACAGCAGATAGCCGAGCTATATTCCGGATCAAAGCACCCGAAGCGCAGAAAATGCAGTTGGACTTGGGACGGAAATACGACATGACCCGCCAGGAAGACGGCACTTGGACAACAGTAACCGATTCTTTGGGAGAAGGTTTCCATTACTATTCATTATTGATAGATGGTGTAGCAGTGGCCGATCCGAATAGTGAGACTTTCTATGGCATGGGACGTATGGCAAGCGGCATCGAAGTACCCTTTAAAGGTGGAGAGTACTATGCCACGAAGGACGTGCCGCACGGCGACGTTCGCATGAAGCGTTATTACTCGGAGGTGACTCGTTCGTGGCGCCGATTCTTCATATATACACCGGCAGGCTACGATGTACAAACCAATAATCAATATCCGGTTCTGTACCTTCTGCATGGTGGTGGCGAAGACGAACGCGGTTGGAGCACACAAGGAAAAACCGATCTGATTATGGACAATCTCATCGAAGCAGGAAAAGCGAAACCGATGTTAGTGGTAATGATGGACGGCAATATGCCCTCAGCCGGGTTCAACAGTGGCGCACTCAAAGCATTCGAAGCCGAACTGACGCAAGCTGTCATCCCATTTGTTGAGCAAAACTACCGCGTCGGCCGAGGAGCAGCTCACCGCGCGCTCGCAGGCTTGTCCATGGGAGGCATACAGACTCTGTACGCCGGATTATACCACACCGATCTCTTTGCTTATTTGGGAGTATTCAGTTCGGGCTGGCTACCTGCCTACCAGAAAACCGTAGACGAGCAATACGAGTATATCGCCCAAAACAAATCCACCATCGACACCCAATTAAAGTTACTTTGGATTGCCATGGGAGGTAAAGAGGATATAGCCTATCAGAATTGCCAAAACATGCTCAAAGAGTTTGATCGCTTGAAATTGAAGTACATCTATTCCGAATATCCCGGCGGACATACCTGGCCGGTTTGGAGAAATAATTTGTATAACTTTACTCAACTGTTATTCAAGTAAGCAGCAACCAATATTAATACATAGAAAGATTAATTGATTATGAAAAGAATCCAATTCACTTTATTATTATTCGCAACGTTCCTGATGTCAGCAACGACAAAAGCAGTAGCCAATAATAACGGTAAGAACACAGACAAATTTGTTTATCATGGAGCAGGTAATCCGTATCTGCCGTTGTGGGAACACCTTCCTGACGGAGAACCACGTGTTTTCGAAGACCCCGACAATCCGGGGAAGTTCCGTGCTTACATTATCGGTTCGCACGATGTCCGCTTCGGCAGCTATTGCGGCCCCGATATCCGAATGTGGTCAGCACCCGTAGAAGATTTATCGAGTTGGCGCGATGAAGGTCCCATCTTTACCTATCAGACAGGCGGACAATGGGACGTAATGTATGCCCCCGATTTAGTAGAAGTGAGAAGAAAAGACGGTGTAAAGGAATACTATCTGTACCCACACAGCCGTGGCAGAGACCGAGAAGCGATGGTAGCCAAAGGAAGCCGCCCCGACGGTCCCTTCACCCCTATCAATCTGACTGCCGACGGAAAGAAAACGCTGCCCGGAAGTATCTTGGGATTCGACCCGTCGATATACATCGAATACATTACCGACCCGAAAGATCCGGATTATGAAATCGGATTCAGAGCCTACGCTTACTGGGGGTTCCAGCGCTCATTGGCTGCCCAGCTCGATCAAAATACCATGTATTCCGTGCGTTCCGGTACAGAGATTATCCCCTATTTCATGCCTTCCGGCTCCAGAAATGGTTCTGTACGCGATCCGAAAGATGTCACCTTTCCACACATTTATCCGGGTGAAAATCTGGGTGCATTCAATTTTTTCGAAGCCTCATCCATCCGCAAGATTGGGAACAAATATGTAACCATTTATAGCGGATTTTCGGGTTCGGATTATGGATTGGATATTTCTAACTCCACTCTGCGTTATGCATACGGTGATACGCCGCTGGGACCTTGGAAAAGCGGTGGTGTCTTGGTCGACTCGCGTGCACCGGTATTAAATAAGGATGGCTCCCGACTGCAAACCTCCAACGGCGGACATAATACCCACGGAAGTATAGAATTGATCAACGGACAATGGTATGTATTCTATCACCGTCCGCCCAGAGGATTCGGAAATGCACGCCAGGCAATGGTAGCTCCCATCCATGTGGAATGGGATAAAGAGGCAGTATCAGAAGGCGGCAAAGTTTCTATCAGAGCCTATAATCCTTACTCCAAAGATAAGATATGGACAGCCCGAGACAGCCAAGGTAACGAGTATAAAGGAGCAGAAGTGACTTCGGAGGGATTCCACTTCTTCGGTCTTGACCCTTACCAGTATTATTCCGCTGGATTTGCATGCTATCTTTCGGATATACGCTTACAGCAGGATTCATGGGATATATGGGATAATCATGCTCCTATCACCCATGTGAAGAATGGCAATATTATAGGATATAAGTACTTTGGATTCGGCGGGCTGAATAAGGATCAATTAGGTCTGAAAGCTTTCGAAGGAACCAAGAAAGGCAATAAAACTGCATTCAATCTCTTCCTGATGCCGAAAACATCGAAAGCATTCAAGGTAAATATCTGGCTGGATGGTCCTTGGGATAACAATGCCTGGAAAGGAACTAAGATAGGTGAAATAGTTGTTCCGGCAAATTCAGCCATGGAAACGAAACAGTTTACGGTGGATGTATCGAAGTTCGTAGATCATCTGGATAAGAAGCATGCTATCTATCTGGTAGCCGAGAGCGAAGAAGAAGGCAGTCTTTTCGACTTGGATGGGCTAGGATTCAGTTCAAATAAAAAGAGAATCATTCGTGCCGTTCCCCCAATGGTACATATAAAGGTGAATGGAAAAGCAATCGAATTGCCGATGACTCCGGTACGATCCACCGAAAGCAATGGCATTGTAGGTTATGATCTGTACGAGGCTGTATGTAAATTACCCGCCAATACAACCCAAGCTCCTTCCGTATCAGCATCAGCTACTGATAAGAGTGTGAAAATAGCTATCACTCAGGCAACATCAGTAACTGGTACAGCTATTGTGAAGTTTGATTATAAAGGGGTTATAAAAACGTATCAGGTTAAGTTTAGTGTAGAATAGTAAGGAGGAGAATTTGTGATTCAAGTTCATGTAGCAAATGGAGATGTGTCAAAATCGGCACATCTCCTTGTGCATAAAAAAAGAGATGTGCCTATTTTGACACATCTCCTCTGATTTATTGCAGGATGAAGTACTATCACACCTCTGTAGGAGATTTCCCGAAATACTTCTTAAACACCGAACTAAAATAACTTATGCTGGAGTAGCCACACAGTTCACTCACCTCTGTAACCGTGTATAAATGAGATTGGAGCAATCCAGCGGCATGATTCAAACGCATCGTTTTAACAAAATCAGAAGGAGACTGCCCGGTCAATGCTTTCATCTTTTTATACAATAAAGAAGGACTCACATTCATCGCTATTGCAAATAATTCTTTGTCGAATCCAACGTTCAACATATTGCTGCGCACTACTTCCGTGGCTTTTTCTATGAAAGAGTCGCCAAGTTGTTCAGTACTCCCTACAAAAGATTGATTTTCATTGTTCGATATTTCCGGATTCAAGCTATCCGTATGAAATAAGTATTCGGACAACTTCATTGCCAGATTCAGGTAATAGCGTCCTTTCTCTGATAAATCCTTTTCTTTGTTCAACTCCTGCATAGAGGCGTTTATCAAAGTAATCGATCTGTGGAGGTCATGTAACATATTCGTATCTACTTAGCAATTCTCTGATTTACATTCATCTCTGTTCTAAACAGTTTCTCATTCACGTTCCAGATAATAATCTTCTCCCGGCCGGGTAACGATATCATATTCATAAGTCCGATAAAGAACAGCACTTTGTGGGTTCAGGTTCTTTGAAATCAATGGAGATTTAATATCCGCCGAAGCATACAATGGATTCGGACATGCACCAGTGGCTACCTTCAATCCCTGCCCCTTCAAGGGTACATAAGAACGAACGCGCAATACTCCACCCAAGCGGGAATGCACCTTTGCTTTATTCAACTGAACACCTTCCCACTCCATATCGACTACAAATCCTCCGCGGGCAACCAACCCCTTCACACTGCCTTTACTCCAAGCTTCGGGCAAAGCAGGCAACAACTGAATCGCTCCGTCATGACTCTGCAAAAGAAGTTCTGCCACACCTGCCGTATAACCAAAGTTTCCATCAATCTGAAAAGGTGGGTGTGCATCGAACAGATTAGGATAAGTACGCCCTTGGGGATATTGTGCCTGCACTTTATCATTAGGCAACAACTGCAACATGTTCTGTATAATCTTATAAGCGTGATTTCCATCGAGCATGCGAGCCCAGAAGTTCAGCTTCCAACCTATACTCCAGCCTGTTGCCATATCACCCCGTTGCAGCAACGTGTTGCGTGCCGCCTGAAACAATTCGGGATGTGTGTTGGGCGAAATTTGATTACTTGGATACAAACCATACAGATGAGAGATGTGACGGTGATCGTTCTTGGGGTCATCAGCATCCATCAGCCATTCCTGCAATTGGTTATGTCTGCCTATCTGCATAGGAGGCAATTGAGCCAGCATCGTTTCCAGGGAATCTTGATATGATTTATCTCCGTTCAAGATGCGCGAAGCCTGAAGAGTACTGTTTAGAGCATCGAATGCAATCTGATTATCCATTGTACAACCTGCGGTAATTGTGGTAAGCAAACCTTTTGGTCCATGTTCGGGAGACATGGAAGGAGCGGTAACCATCCATTTATACGTAGGATGTTCCACCAGATGGCTCAGATAGAAGTCAGCTGTTCCTTTCAGAACCGGATAATATTTCTTCAGGAAATTTTTATCACCCGTAAACAAGTAATGCTGCCATAAGTGCTGCGCCAGCCAGGCACCTCCATTGGGCCACATGCCGTAAATGGCCGCATCTACCGGACCGCAAGCACGCCAGATATCGGTATTATGATGAGCCACCCATCCCTTTGCATCGTAAAGAACTTTGGCCGTCTTCTGTCCGGTAATCGCCAAATCAGATATCATGTCGAAAAGAGGTTCGTGGCTTTCACTCAGATTAGTCACTTCTGCAGGCCAATAGTTCATTTCGGCATTGATATTAATGGTATATTTACTATCCCAAGGTGCATACGGACTACGGTTCCAAATTCCTTGAAGATTGGCAGGCTGACCACCCGGTTGCGAAGAAGATATCAGCAAATAACGGCCATACTGAAACATCAATGCCGCCATAGCCATGTCTTTACCTTCGGTGAAACACTGCACACGTACAGGAGTCTCCAAAGCAGAGACACCGGATGTAGGCAACATTAAGGCTACGCGGTCATACTGCTTGCGATAGCGGGCAATATGATTCTTCAATGCTTCCTCATAGGGAATACGAACCGCCTTCTGCAAAAAAGCTGCCGCACGTTTCGATTCATTGGCACTTACATCGGCATAATTCACAAAATTGGTAGCGGCCGATATGTAAAGAGTTGCTTCTGTAGCACCATCTACTGTCAGTGCATCTTCTTGCTTGCCCACTTTCCCATCTGTTTTTATCTGCACCTGGCACCCGGCACGCATAGCGGCAGGAACACCTTCGTGTTCGGCTCCGGGACAAGATACGATCAGTTTGCCACCTTTCACTTCTGCCTTTGCACCCTTCACTCCATCATAAGAAACCGAGAAGTTCAGTGCATTTTTCTTATCCGCCTGTACGCGGACAATGATTACATCATCCGTGAGAGAGGCAAATGCAGTGCGAACATACTTCACACCATTTACTTCATAGCGGGTAGTGGCTGTAGCATTCTCCAAGTTTAAATCCCGATAATAACCTGCCGGATTATCATGCCCCGGAAAGTTCAGGAAAAGACTGCCTAACGTGAGATAACGCATGCCGTGTTGCGGAGTCATGTAGTTCTCATCAATCAGCTTCTGAGCTTCCATTGTTTTACCTGCAAATATCAACCGGCGTATTTCGGGTAACACTTGCAATCCCTTCGGATTGTTATTGCTATAAGGACCGCCCGCCCAAAAAGTCTCTTCATTGAGCTGCAATTCTTCACGGGCAGTACCTCCGAATACCATCGCACCAAGTCGGGAGTTTCCGAGTGGCAGAGCTTCGAGCCAGTCTTGTGCCGGTCGGCTATACCATAGTTTCATGTTCTGTGCCGAAGTCCAGTCACCATAACCCAAGATAGAGAGCATTTTTGCTGCATAACGGGCACCAAGCATCCGATAACCTTCGGCTGTAAAGTGCAGATTATCCGCAGCGGCAGGACAGCCGGCAGAAGAAATGACATGTGCTGTAGGAATTACCTGGGGTAAAGTACCTATAATTGTGTTCATACTGGCACATACCCCGCGTTGGTCGGCATGCACCACCTCACCGGCAAGCAGGGGTACGGCAGAAGCGTTCAACCCCAAGTCCTTCAACAGACTTTCATAAACGCCTTTTACTTTGGCAGGCCATTCTTTATCGTTTGTATTCGATTCTCCTTGATGGAGCAGAATGCCTTTTATCACTCCGTCTTTCTGCGCTAGTTTGCCCAGTTCCACCAGACGGGCGTAGGGATTGCCATCGTACTCTTTGACCATATTCTTCAACCAGTCCGGCGATGCATCTACATACGATTGGAAATTATTCTTATCGAACAGTTCAATTCTACAACCGCCTACCGATACATTAATAATACCCACCCGCACGTTGGAGGGAAGATTGGCTACCATCGCCCTTCCGAAGTAATCGCCGGGAGTGAGTCCCGTGTGGCAACGCGACAAGGGCGGCACAGCTTTGTACCATTGCTTTTTTACTCTGCCTAGATTGGGGCAATCCACCGCTTCCAATACCTGGAAGCGGTCATCAATAGCCACCGTGTCTTGTTCTTCGAACCGGGCATTGCCTTCCATGTTCGATTGTCCCAGGCACAGATAGATATGAAAATTCGAGTCTTGGGCAAATGCTGCAATGCTGCTTACCAATAGCAAACATGATATTAATAGTATTCTAATCTTTTTCATGGGAATATAATCTGATAATTTCCACTTAAATGCATAAAAGCAAACAAACGCAATAAACCGTCATAGTAGGCATCAAAATATCCATCTTCGTAGGGAACGTGTTTCGCATTCCACAACCGGTCGACAAATTCAGAGCTCTTAGTATGTGTGCAGATCAACGACACAGCAGCAGCGGTAGAAACTAATCCTAAAGAATGCCGCAAGTGTTTAATGCCTCCCGCACCCAATGTGTCAGCAACCTGTGTTCCATCTACATTGTATTGATCTACAAAAGTATCAATGCCTTGGCTATACAGAAAGTTCTGTATTTTATTTCCATAACTTTGTTGCCACTTTTTATCAGCGCATGCCCACGAATAATCCAAAGCAATGTTCATCGGCACACGCCAGGAATCAAAGCGGAAAGCATCCCCGATAATCCGGTTGTTGCCAAGTAATGTGCCGTCATAATTGTTGTAATCGGGATTGAGTCCTGTTACTGGATGAATACTTTTATGCAAATACTCTCTGCTCTTACGGGCACATTCATTCCAGAATTCTGATCTTCCATCATTCGCCCATTTTGCCCAGACTTCATAGAATACAGGCAAGTGGTAAGATGGATCAGTGAAACGTCCTCCCCACGGATCGGGAGTAAATGTAATGAGCTTATGTTCCAAATTTATAAGAGGTGACACTTGATTCATCCCTGCTTTCTGCATTGAACAATCCAGAATCTTCTGTGCTTCGGCAAGGTAGTTGATACCTGTATCATTTCCCCATCGATTGGAAGCAAAGATCAGGGAAGTAACAAAATAGAGTTCTCCGTCAGAAGCCGGTCCTTGTGCATTGCGCGTGCCGTCTGTCTTGCAACTCCAAGCAAAATACCCTTTCCAAGGTCCATCCTGATGCTGCATGTACTTCTTGCTCCAACGCCACAAACGATCGAAAATCTCTTTTTTATCAAACTGAACTGCAATCATCATTCCATAAGACATTCCTTCGGAACGGGCATCATGGTTTTTTATATCACTGACGTATGCCATCGAATCCCCTACTTCAAAATAAACCTTATTCGGTCCGAAGAATACGCCATCAAATACTTCTTTCAGTTTTGCATCAATATCGGCCTGCTTGTATCCCATCTCGACCAACAGATTGCGGTATTTTCTGGTTTCGAAAGCGCCTTTCTCCCAAGGTAATAGATCAAAACCTATCCAGTCCATTTCTATATTACTTCCCTTCTGAAGAGAGATATACAAGTCGTTTACTCCCATTGGAGCAGTAACAACCGGAACACTGACTTCTGTCCAGTTGTTGCTTTTCGGAATATTGACAGAGGCAATTACAGGACCATTCTTGCCTGCCACACGCATTTGCAGCATTCCTCCTATTGCCGATTTTGCTCTTACATTCACTTTCTGCACTTTCTCGTTGCCAAAGTCCACACGGTTGTATTGTAACCATGCATTCTTACCGCTGAATATCGTCTTCCATCCCTCAAACTTATTTTCTTCATCCAAGAAAGCGATGGAAGTTCCTGTAGGAGCAATATGGCTGTAACGGTCTATTTGTATCCGTGTACGCGCTTCTGTGATACCTACTCCACGCAAAGTAGGAGCCACTTTCTGAATCGTTCCATCGGCATTGAAACTAAGTGAGTCTATCCGCACGGATCTATTCTTGTCGAATGCCGGCGAATAATCATTATGATGATAGAACAGATACCACTGGTCTTTATACTCTACAATAGAATGATGGTTGGTCCAACAGCCTGTAGGCGACTGCTCCATAATGATCCCCTTAAACTCAAAAGGTCCCATCGGACTATCACCCATGGCATAGGCCAATGTTTCTGTTTTGTCCTGCACCCAAGGGAAAGTAAAATAATACTTGCCTTTACGTTCAAAGACGAACGGGCCTTCTTTGAAACCATCCGGAAGTCCCTCTACTACTACCGGTTCAGAAGCCAATTCCATCATATTGTCTTTCAGCTTTGCCATAGACATTCCACGACCTGCCCAGTAGATGTAACTTTGTCCGTCTTTATCGACCAGCACGCAAGGATCAATACCATTCACTCCTTCAATAGCCTTGAACTGTGGCACAAAAGGACCATAAGGTTTGTCGGATGTAGCCACTCCTACAGCAAATCCACGCTTTCCTTCCCCTTTGGGAGTGGAAGGGAAATAAAAATAATACGTACCATTTTTATAGACACAATCGGGTGCCCACATAGAGTACGAATCACGTTGCACCCAGGGAACACGTTCCTGACTGACAATGACACCATGATCCTTCCAGTCCACTAAATCTTCGGATGAAAAGACATGATAATCTGCCATGCAGAACCATTCTTTCAACTTCTCTATAGGACTTGGAATATCATGAGAAGGATAAAGATACATCTTCCCTTCGAATACTCTTGCCGTAGGGTCGGCAGAAAATTGATCTCGGATAATAGGGTTCTGCGCTTCAACCACATTGGCAGCGTATGACAATAAAATCCCAATCAGTAATTGTTTGTACTTCATAATATCTATTATTAAAGTGATACAGCTATATTACCTGACAGTAGCAAGCATGTCAATTATAGCATCTCCTGTTTTTCTATAGTTTAATAGTTACTTTCTTGCCATCATACACAAGCTCTTTTCGAAGCTGTTTATCTCCTTTAGAATCCATGTTGATAAGATGGATCGTTCGTTGTAAACTCATTCCTGGATAACTCCCTTTACGAGCATGCAATGTTAATTCCTTCTTGGCATCTTTCCATTCCAGGCGATAAGTAGCATATTGCCCTTTTTCATATCCGTAGTTGGTACCTTCATCTTCATAAATTACAAATTCACCATCAGCACCCGGATAGACACGTATCTCCCACATAGCATCGGCAACTTCTTGCGTATGTTGAACAGGAGCTGATAAAGGAAGAATAGTCCCTGCTTTGACATAAACAGGTATGTGTTCCAAAGACACCGGCACTTCTATATAGCCCGACTTCCGGCTGATCTTCTCACCTGAATAAAAATCGTACCATCCACCCGGATTCATAGGCAAATAAACCCGCCAATTCACAGGATTTTCCTCTAAAACAGGAGCTACCAAAAGAGAAGGTCCGAACATAAACTGGTACTTCTGCGACAAGGCTTCCCAATCTGTTGGATAATCCATCACCAGAGGACGCATTAATGTACTTCCTTCGAACGAGACTCTTGCATTCTCGGAATAGATATAGGGGAACAGACGATAGCGGGTATTCAAAGAGTTGCGGGAAATCCGGGTAACTTCCTCTCCGTAATTCCAAAACTCAGTATTCGTCATATAGCCATGTACGCGCATCAAAGGTAGGAAAGTAGCTGTTTGCAACCACCTCAAGAAGCGTTCATGATAACTCTTGTCCTGGTATTGATTTTGCGGACGAAAGAAGCCGCCGGCATCATACGTCCACCAAGGAATCCCTGAGGACATCAGGCTTAATCCACCTGCAATCTGGTGTTTCAATGTTTCCCAGTCATGCCCCACATCACCCGACCACAGAGCTGTTCCATAACGTTGGATGCCGGAGAATCCGCTCCGGGTTAATATCATTGTACGTCGTGAAGCGTCGTCGGTGCGGCAACCCTGATAAACGGTTTTATTCACCAACATGGGATACACATTTCTAAATAGTTCACCGGGCAAAGTACCATTCATCACCTTACGTCCCGCCAAGTCATCATTTTCGGGTTCGGTAGCATCTTGCCACCAGGCATCAATGCCATAAGCTTTTAACAACCGATTACTGAAATTACTCCAATAGAAAGCCGCAGCTTCGGGATTGAAGAAATCCACCCAGGAGGTCTTAGCTATATAATACCCTTTTTGTTCCATTTGAAGCCCCACTTGCGACTTAGGGTCAATCTTAGACCATACCGACAGCATGAGCCTTGCATTCATATCATGCAATTGATCAACCATTTTTTTCGGGTTGGGATAGTATGCTTCATCAAATTGCATGGCATTCCAGCCATACTTTCCCCAATATTGCCAATCTTGCACGATGACATCCATAGGTATTTGTTCATCCCTGAACTTCTGCGCTGTCGTCAGAATTTCGTCTTGCGAATGAAAACGCTCGCGGCAATGAATATACCCCAACGCCCAAGCAGGCATCATCGGTGCATTACCGGTCAGTCTCCGATAAGTGCTTACTATTTCATCCGGCTGACCTACAAATACAGTATAGTCGACACTCTCGGCCATCGGTGAGCGAAAGACAGTCTCATCTTCTACTTTTTTATAATATAATACGGGACGATCTTCTTTCTCCAATTGAGCACTCAACTGATGTTGACCGGCCTCTAACTCCACAATTGCAGAAGAGGTGGGCGGCAACCATAGGTTCTTCATTTCCATCACCGTTTTTCCGTCAATAACAAGATGGTGCTTTCTGGCCATCTGCTGCCCTACATCCAGAAGTAATGCATAGCGCCCACTGACAGGAATGTCAAGGGTGGAAATAAAGGTATTGCTTTCGCGAACTTCTTGTTTGGTACCTTCTGTAGAGGTTACATCTACTACTGTCTGTGTTCCTTTGACATTCTCTTTCTGAAATTCGACTTTATTATCCGCCGGATTAAAATCGGTCAAGCCATAGTTGTTCCACAACAGTCCATACCCGCGACTGGATAAAATAAATGGGATTGAGATTTGGGTATTGACTTGCGTAAGTCTTCTGGATAGCCCTTTTACATTGAGATACCCATCCTGAAACTGGCCCAGACCGAATAGAAATTCATCGGCAGGAGAATTGATACGTAACTCGGCAGTGTAGGTATCTTCTCCTTGCACGGAAGAAGGTTTCAATTGGCTTGCGGTTTCTTCAAATATTATCGTTTGTTTTGAATCATAAATGACAACCCGTCCGGTTTGCTTGTTTACGCGGACTGACATCCCCCGTAGTTTCACATCTGTTTCATCAGCACTTTCGTTCACTTTATACCAAGGTGCAACGGGCAGAGTATCGACATAAACCAATTCTGGTAAATGATGCTTGGACATTTTTCGATACTGCATTCTTACAGCATTATCAGTCAGTGGAATGATATGTAGAGTGGCATCTTGCAAGTGCACAGCCACTCTTCCCCTATCGGCTGTCTGTGCCATTATCAATCCCCAAGAAGGAAAAGATAATAATATAGAGCATAATAGTAATATGTGTTTCATAATATTGAGCTTTATCGGGGGGGGGTGATATCGTTAGAGAGCTTTATTTATAGAACTGCCACCAATCGAAATTAAATAGTTCGCAGCCTTTGCGTCCTTTGAATACAAAATAAATGTCATGTACTCCGGTCACCGGGTTCTTGATATCTGCTTCAAAAGACTTCCAGCATTCCCAACCTCCGGTATGAGGAACAACTATTTGAGCTATTACCGTACCGTCAATACTGTCAGTGCGTACTTCGAACGTACCTCCCCTTAAAGCACTGGCCAAAGTAGCAGTGAATTTGGAAGGTGATTTTGTTCCGAAATCCACTTCGCGCACCTTAATATAGTCACCGTTATGGGTGTTCGAAATATAAATTCCTGTTTTTGCATTCGGCTCCGACTTAATTCCTTCGGAGAAAGCAATCGTTTCAGCCTCTACCCGTTGATAAGGATTGAGTGTGCCAACAGGTTTCACTCCTTCCCGAGTGGCATTGATGATAGGGAATGTTCCGTCTGCATTATACTTAAATTGCTCGACCGCCACACTACGTCCGAAACCGCCGCCACCGGGCAACTTCCCGGTGTGATAGAAGAAGTATGAATTACCTTTATAGTCTATCACCCCGCAATGGTTGGTGAACGACCCGGTGTCTTGCAAAGGCATAATCTCGCCCATATACTTCCACGGACCTAAAGGTTTATCGCTCATGGAGTAAGCAATATGCTCGGGAATACCTCCTGCCGCATAAAGCAGATAGTATTTATTGCCGCGCTTGCTCAGCCAAGGACCCTCGGTATAAGTATCTTTATATTTCACACCTTTCTGACGCAACTTTGGATTGGGGGCGCCAAAACTTTCTACAGTCTGTTCCACCTTCCGAACTTCCCCTTTCAGTGATACCATATCATCATTCAGTTCGGCATAGAATATTTCGGGATTTCCCCAGTAGAGATAGGCTCGCCCGTCATCGTCTATAAAAACAGTGGGGTCGATATTTGCCCAATCACCGTCAGCAAGAGGCTTGCCAATGGCATCTTTAAAAGGACCGGTGGGAGAATCTCCCACAGCAACACCGATAGCCATAGCGTTGGTTAGTTTGGAATGGGCGCAGATGTACCAGTAGAATTTACCATTGCGCTCAATGCACTGTGCAGCCCAAGCACGATCATCGGCCCAGGCAAAAGATTCCAGGGCAAGGGGTGAACCGTGGTCAGTCCAGTTCACCATGTCACGAGTGGAATAAATGCGCCACTCCTGCATCCAGAAGAAATCAGCTTTATCCTCATCATGCCCTGTATAGACGTATAAGGTACCATCGTGCACCATGGGTGCAGGATCGGTGGTGTACAAGGTCTGTACAATGGGGTTCTGTGCCTGAAGCATTCCTACAGACATTAGGAATGCGCCGCTTACTATTGATTTTAAAAATTGATTTTTCATATACATGTATTTATTTAACGTTTTTGAATGAATTATACCCGTTACTCTCTACAGGAAAGTTTAAAAGTGTGATTTATCCGTCATGCTGTCACGCAATAAGGTTACTGTACTTATAATCAAAGTATTAAATCGTGACGGATACGCGTGACAGATAGAAAAATGAATGAAGTATCTGTCACGCGTGTCATCCCTACGTAGCATACGTCGGGGAAGCACTTGCATTGCCATTAGTTTCAATATAGTGAAACGATCTTCCGCTACATAGTTACTCCTTAACTTACTGCCTATTCCAATCTTTTATACCTAAAGAAATCAACATCAACATAGCCTCCGGGAGCTTTCGTTGCATAATTGAAGATGCCGAAACGGTTGCCCATGAAATGCTTCAGATTATATACCATTTTGAATTCAGTTCCTAATTTTGTCCAGTCTTTATTATTGAGACTATAGTAGAAATCGGCTTTGTCGGTACCTTTATTGAAATCACAGTCCAAACGCAAGTAAACAACGTTCCGGGTAAGTTCAGCTCTTTCTTTTTCTGTGTTGCGGTCTGTCATCACAATGTACTTCTTATCCCCTTCCATTCTGACGGAAATTATTCCCGGTTCGGAACAGTAGGCACTTAGTCCGGCTACATCGCCATCTTTCATTTTCGAGACATCAAGTGAAATAATTCCTTGGCATGCAGGTCCTTCAGTTCTTTGTGATAACATATTGCGGGCTTCGAAGACACTTTGAACCACTTTGCCCGTTTTCAGACGCATATAGCCTTTACGTTCGGTGAGAGACCAAAGATTATTGTCCGGATTATGATTCCACTGCCAGTTAAGGGGAAGTTTTGACGTATTGAAGTCATCGCTTATTACCAGTGGAGTGACTTTTTGTCCTTTTACCGGCTTTTCCATGATTAACGGAACTTTTCCTTCTGCATCGCCCAGCATAGGCCATCCGTCTTCCCAACGACAAGGCATCAATACCGGAACCCGGCCTACTGCTCCCCTATCCTGAAATAGGAAACCATACCACTTACCATCCTTTGTATCAATGATGCAGCCTTGTGCCACACCGGCACCCTTACGATCCATGTCATCAGACAGAATTATTTTATGCTCATACGGCCCTTCAATCTTATCGGCACGGAAGGCTACTTCCGTACGGATGCCACCTGCCGGCCACCAGATTAAAAACAGGTAATATTTACCATTATACTTGTATAAGTGTGTACCTTCGAGCAATCCATTCAATTTGTGTTCGCGTCCGTTTACGATTTCAACATTGATACCGTCTTGCTTCACACCCGAGAGATCGCTTTTCAGTTCTCTCAATCGAATGTTGCTGCTACCTCCGGCAATGTAGATCTTGCCATCATCATCAAAAAACAAAGAAGTGTCGTGATGTAGTTCGTTGATATCCATCACTTTGCCCCATTTCCCTGCCGGATTGGTTGCACTATAAATATAAGTTTTCTGAGGACGGTTCGTAGCAAAAAATACGTAGAATTTACCATTGTGATAACGCAGTGAAGTGGCCCACTGACCTTGCCCATACACATTTCCTCCTTCAAGGTCGTATGCCGGACTATCTTTTATTTCGGGAACTACATAACTGATTATTTCCCAGTTGACCAGATCTTTCGACTTCATAATGGGTACACCGGGCATCAAGTGCATGGTGGTGCTTACCATATAGAAGTCACTACCTACGCGGATCACATCAACATCCGGAACATCGGAATAGATTACGGGATTAGTAAAGGTGTCCTTACCCGGCTTACTATCGGCATAACACCATAAGGCGGAAAGAGAAAACAGAATTACTGCAATGGCATTTTTCATTGTATTCAAAATTATTAATTGATCCTTAGTACTATTTTTTCTTTCAAATCCAGATTATTACTTAATCATTTTCCAAAGAAAAACGAAGTGACAACAATCATAGGTTTGAGTAATTGGTACATTGTATGACAAAGATAGAACCCTCATTCAAAATTACCAGAAAACGATGTTACACATACATTACCGAAAATTACATATTCATCTTCCATGTTACATAAGTCTTTTAGCGTGTTACACACAGCCCCAGAAAGATGTAGGGCGGTACGTATCAAAGGCTGTATCATTTGTTTTTCTTAGGAAATGAATAGCAATCCAATAACTATTTTCCGAGCGCATTTGTCATCCCTATTAATTCTTCTTCCTGAATTCGCGCGGCGTACATCCATTCATTTTCTGAAAAGCAGCATTAAATCGACCAGTAGAATTGAAACCGCAATCAAAAGCAATTTCGGTGATGCTCATATTTGTCGAAAGAAGTTTACGCTGTGCATGAGCTATTCTTTCTTCCATTACATATTCACTTAATGTACAGCCGAAAGCCCTTTTAAAGATAGAATTAGCATAATCGGGATGCAATCCCACAGCTTTACCAATATCAGCCAGTTTGATCGGATCAGCATAATTCTTAACAATGTATATGGCCATATTTTCGACCATAGTCGTCTCATGGGCATCAATAAGTATGTTTTCTTTTTTATCACAAAGGTTGTTAGCCATCCGCATCAAACGAGCCTGCATTTCAAGCAAGATCAATTCTATCGACTTCGGATGTCGGATGCCTTCTACCCAATTCTTCAAAAGAAATTCATCGTATCTTGAAAAAGTGTCAACACTTTCCATCAAGACTTCGCCCTTCAGCACTTTATCTATAAACTGTGCAGGCAGGTTCCAGTCTAAAAACTGAGAAAAAGGTATTGTACACACATAATAAGGTGAGTTGCCTTCGTAGTTCACTATCTGGTGAGGCACCAATCCCCAGAATAGGGAGAGAGTCTTAGACGGGATAGTGATTTTGTACTCATGAAACAGATAAGTCATCTCACCCGAAGGAAAATAATTGATCTCTATTTCATTGTGACGGTCGGATTTGGGCATCAGGCAAGGGGTCCACAGTTCACAAGCCAAACCATAGGGAAGAAATTCTTCACGTTTTCCATCAAATTTATTCAGAATCTCGCTATTCATTGTATTTTATCCAAAAAACGACTTGTTTAAACTCTAATTCGAGGCTAAATTTGCAATATTAATCTTACATTACAAAAGCAAATATTATGAAAGAAAAAGAATCAACATTGCTTCTCACTATGCTCTTCATGTTATTGTCTTCTACAGTATCTGTTGCACAAAGTGATTCGGATGTTCTTTTGAAGCCACGCATCGTTGTGCTGACCGACATTGCACCTGCCAACGTCGAACCAGATGACATGGAATCAATGGTGCGGTTGCTTGTGCACGCCGACTTGTTCGAAATTGAAGCCTTGATAGCTTCAGGGGGTTGGAACAGCAGTGGAGGCCCCTACCCCAAAAATTGGATAGACAGTCTACAAACCACCATCTACATGTATGAGAAAGACTTGCCCAATTTAATGAAGCGATCTGTTCAAACTCGCTTTCTGCCTATAGAAAAAGAGTCTGAGCAACAAAAAATAGGCTACTGGCCAAGTTCCGATTACTTGAAAAGCCGCACGATGCTGGGAAGTCTGGAACTTGGATATCAGAAGATAGGCAAAGAAAATGATTCGCCGGGAAGTGATTTTATTATCAAACTGGCGGATGAAAACGATCCCCGCCCATTGTGGATAGCCGTGTGGGGAGGAGGAAATACCTTAGCACAAGCCATCTGGAAAGTGCAACAACAACGTACCGAAGCAGAGCTGAAAACTTTTTTAAATAAACTTCATGTATATACCATAACGGATCAAGACGTGCCGTGGGGTGATAGACAGAACTACCTGTTCAGTTCGCATCACTGGATGCGCAAAGAATTCGGAAAAGACCTGTTCTTTATTTGGGATGAAAGTGCATGGCTTTCTCAAAACAGTATTGGAAGCCAAAACTGGGAAGAATATGCTACCCATATTCAGAATCATGGCAACTTAGGAAGAATCTATCCCAAAAACAAGTATGGAGTGGAAGGCGATACACCTTCTTTCCTCTATGTCATTCCCAACGGGCTGAGCAACTCTACTGCATGCAACCAAGTGGGCTGGGCAGGCTACTTTGAATGGGACACGACTTTGGATAAAGAAACGTATTGCTACACCAACACCACTCCGCGCGTAAAAAAAATATCCCAGAAGTATGAACGCTATTTCTATCCGGCCACATTTGCCAACTTTGCTGCAAGGATGGATTGGGCCAATGAAGGATGCGGCAATCGAGATCCGGTGGTTATTATCAATAACCAAAAAGGCATAGCCAGCCTCAGCCTTTCGCCCAAGACCGGACAAGTTATCAAACTGGATGCTTCAAAGTCATTCGATCCGGATAAGGATGAGCTCACCTTCCGCTGGTGGTTGCTGTCCGAAGCAGGAACTTATACAGGAGACGTGAAAATGATTAACAGTGATACCAACATAGTTCAGGTAGATGTTCCGGATGATGCCGCAGGAAAAACATTCCACATCATTTGCGAAGTGACCGACAGTGGCGAACACAATCTGAAAAGCTACCGAAGAATTATTTTCTCACCCCAATAATAACGCTATATGAAATATTCTATCTTTTCTTTTTTGGTCTTGCTTGTAAGCCATATTGCTACTATGGGTGCACAACTCCGAGTAGTAGTAATGACCGATTTCCCGCCGGTAGATGTAGTTCCCGGAGGTATGGGATTCGGATCACCCGACAAGCGCAGTGACTCTGACGACGTACAATCTATGGTCAGATTTCTGCTCTACACCAACGACTTCGATGTAGAAGCGCTAATCGCTACCTCGGGCACATTTGCCAATGTAGCCAACAAACAGAATATCTACGATATACTCTATCTCTACGAATATGTAGAAAAAAATCTCCAGCAGTACGACAAGCGGTATCCTTCAGCAAAGGTGCTCCGCGAGAGAACCTGGCAAGGACGCTCAGGCACATGGGGCAAACCTGCTGCCGATATTATAGGAGAAGGAAGAGAGAGCGAAGCATCCGAAAATATAATTTCGCTTTTGGAGAAACCCGACGAAAAGCCTATTTGGTTCTGCATCTGGGGTGGATCATCTGATTTGGCACAAGCTCTGTGGAAAATACAAAAGACAAAAAGTGTTGCCGAGACAGAAAGATTGATAAAGAAAATACGTATCTATTCGATCGGACTGCAAGATGGCACAGGACAATGGCTGCTTGATAACTTCCCCCAGCTATTCTGCATTGTCTCCGAACATAACTACATGGGAATGTTCAACAACGCCGAAGGTGCCGACGGTAGTTTGTCCGATCTGGTATGGGTGAATCAGAACATCCGCAAAGGTCATGGGCTGCTGGGAGCCATTTATCCTGAAAGTGGCTTTTATCCCGACACGCCTGGAATATGGGAAGGTGATTCTCCGTCATTTCTCTACTTAGTCAGTGCCACTCAAGGCATCAATAATCCCGAAAAGCCCAACGAAGCCAGTTTTGGAGGAGAGTTCGTGCAACGGGACTGTTCAAAGAATCACTGGTTTGATACTCTCGAAGGAAGCAAAGCAGTATACAAATGGCGTAAGCAGGTTCAAGAAGATTTTGCACAACGGGCTGACCGTATGCTTCCTTAGCAGCACTTTAGAAACAACAGTCACCCCGCTATTTCTGATATCTTAAAGTTTTATCCATTTCTGTATGTCGGCTTCGAAAGCATCTACAAGAATGCCTTTCTCCCGATAAAGGAAATTATAATCCTCACTGATAACCTTACCCTCTCTACTGATGATTACATAACGAGGAATGCCATTAAAATGAAATAACTGGCGGAAATATTCATAGTCTGAAGCTGGAACCCGGAAGTTGATTTCCTGCTTCAGATGTTTCTCCACATACTCTTGGTAGGCTTTCAAAGGAGATCCGCTTTCGTCGGTCAGATAAAGAAAACGGAAAGAATCATCGTTGCGGTATTTGTCACGCAGTTGCTTCATGTCTTCCATTTCGATGCCCTGCCGGCAAGGCCCGCAAGTAGTGGCCCAGAAGTCAATAAACAATACTTTGCCGCGATAAGGAGCTATCAGCTTCTTGAATATCTCGGCGCCATGCCCCGAAGGCAAGTCGTAGGCCTGCAATGGTTGGGAGGGATAAAGTTCTGCAAGCATTCGCTTCATCTCTGATTGCAAGTAGGGATGAGACACGGCCATGCGGCAGAGTGAATCGACTAAAATTGTGGACATTCCCTTGTCTTTCAAGAACTTGAAGGACGACTTGCAAGCCCGCGTCAAAACCTGTTGCCACATGAAGGGCAATTCGGTTGTCTGCAAGTATTCATTCACCGTTTTAACCTGCTTTTGGGTGCGTAGCAGGATGCTTTTCAGGTTCAATTGATTGGTTTCTTGCGTTGAGAGAGGGGCAACGTTTGATAGTTTTTGTTTTTCGGCGAATAACTTCTCTACTTTAGGCTCACGTTTGAACAAGGCGATGAGTATAGCTCCCCATTTGTCCATTTGCTCGCGGGTAACTTCCATATTTTGACCTTGATGGGCATCAAACCAGTCGGCCGCTGCATTCTCTTCTTTGGTCAGTTGCACCCCTTGCTTGCGGTAGTAGGAAAAGCTATACATATCATTGATAATAAATGAAAAAACCTCTTTGTCGGATGACGGACGATTCAAGGCATTCCACCAATCATACTCCATGCGATTAATCAATATGCCTGCTTGCTGGTCGCTGATCAGGGTGTAGTTTTGGGTCAGCAGTTCTTTTGCAAAGTCGTAATATTCCATGGTGGGATTGATACGCAATGTGGCGTTCGCTGTATCTTGCGAGGCATAATAGGGGCGCGAAGTTTGATAGGTAAACAGCCGGTAAGCCTTCGCTATCAGTTGTTCGTTCTTTAATAGCTGCCTCACTTTGGGCACTACACCTGCATTGACCATGTATCTGTCTACCCGTTGCGCCCATGTGGCCCACTCTTGCAGCCACTTTTCCTTGTATTGGTCGGGAGTGAGTTCTTTCTGGTCTTTCTCGAAAAAGTAGAAGTCGAACTCCAACTGAGGAGCCAACGATAACTGAGCGTTCACCTGAGCCAGCGGGCCGGCGAATTGCAGGTGTCTCAAAGGAAAATCATTGATGCGGGCACGGTTTCGTTCAAGCAAATCTTCCCAATCAAGATAGATACGCAGGTGTTCGCCCGGTTCCAGGTAAAGAGGAAGCCGGTGACTGCCGAAATACAAGTTGAAGCGTATGGGATAATTGATCAGAAGCTTTCCTTCGAAAGTGCCATCGGGGTGGACAGTAATCACTGTAGGACGCGATTCGCGGGTGAGTTCATTTTCGAGGTAGATGATGCCGGTCTTCACATTGAGAATGGAATCATAATGATCAATCACGCCGGATATGTAGGCTGAGTCGGTACGGAAAAAACGCGTTTCCTGGAAGTCTTTGCCCGCCTCGGCCAGCTCTTGCGCAGAGATAGGCGGATTATTTTTCACCCACTCCTGCCAAACGATTGTAGTGGGGCTATCTCCTTCCTGTTTTGCTTGCTGCTTGCTGCTCTTTTTGTTTTTGCGCAAAGAGATGCCATAGGTACAACCTTCGGATGAATCGGGCTCTATCCAGTTCACTTCCATCACTTCTTTGGGCAAGGGCGAAAAAGTGAGTACATAATCTTTTTCACCCGATTGGGGGATGTAGAATTGTTCATCGAAGTTGAGACCTTCTACTGCTATGGGTTTAAATTGCTTACCTGTGACCACATCTTCGAGGTATGTTTCTTTATTTACCATGATCCACCAGTTAGGTCGAAACACGACATGGACGTAGAGTTTGGTATACTTTGAAGTACGTTCTATCTTGGTGATAGTTTCCGTACTTCCTGTCCGGGCTCTGAAAGTGGGATTCATGATAGTAGTGCTATTCTGTGCGCTCAAAGTTCCCAGATAAAAACAAAAGAACAAAATTGGCAAAAGTAGGTGTGTTTTCATTGGTTGATCTATTTTAAAGGGTGAAATATACATTTTTTCATTATCAAGCAATAGCTATAAACCTTAATACTTATAACTCAGCAAGATCTCAAACATATAAGCGTAAGCCAACACATATAAGAATGCCGGCCTACCCAGCTATAAGCGTGATTTTATCCCAAAGGAAACACCTTCTTACTTTTTCTTCTCTAACAAATCTTTCACGAAAGGCTTAGGCTGATAGTTACGATCAAAAAGCAGCGCATAATCTTTTCTTCCCTTGACCGGGAAGTTGTTTTTCCAAGAATCACCATCAGTCACTCCCCAAGCCGTAACTCGGCTTATGACATCGGCATGTTTCAGAAATAACTTGAAGTATGCCGCCATTCTGTCATTCCATTGCTTAGAAACACTATCGGGCAAAGCTTCCGGATAAGGATTCAACATTTTCTTGTAGGCCACCGTATCGGATATATTCGAGCTGCGTTTGGCTGTAGGAAGTGCACTCATATCCCATTCGGTAATCATCACTTTGGCACCTGTCGAAGCAAAAGCAAGAATACTTTCTTCAAATTCCTTGAGGTCGGGATAGTCCATGCCCACATGTCCTTGCATGCCGATAGCATCAACTCGCAAACCTTTCTTCTTCATGTCGTTCACCATTTTCACTACCGTATTGCGCCGGCCAGGGAAGTTCATGTTGTAGTCGTTGTAATAGAGTTCGGCATTCGGGTCGGCTTCGTGCGCATACTGAAATGCAAGCGGGATAAACTCTTCACCTAAAATCTCATAGAACTTCGACTTGCGGTATGAACCATCTTCAATAATAGCTTCGTTCACCACATCCCAGCCTTTGATGCGCCCTTTATACCTACCTACTACAGTATAGATATGATCTTTCATGCGTTGCTTCAATACTTCTGCCGATACATTCCTACCATCAGTATCCACACAGAACCAACGGGGCAGTTGAGAATGCCATATCAGGCAGTGACCGATGATGACCATGTTATTTTTTTCGCCAAACTTTACAAATTCGTCGGACTGTCGGAAGTCATACCGGTTTTCTTC
>CALYZE010000033.1 GCA_945607605.1 uncultured Bacteroides sp. | reverse complement strand
AAGCAAGAATTGCAGAATATTCATGAGTACGAGGCAGATGAAACAGTGATCAAGGAAGGTGTGAACGCAAAACAATATCAATTATTATTAATAAAAAAAGCCGTTGGCACAAGGCTCTACTCTATGGCCAACAGCTTTAATCACAGTAAACTTAAAAAACGTATCACTATGATGTCAAAAGAAAAATCAAGTCCGTGGGCACGTATGAAGTATTTCTATATACTTCCGGTAGCAGCTATTGCAGTCACAGCCTTTGCACGTCCCGAAATCTCAGATACCGCAAAAGAGATTTCTGCCGTCAAAGTTAATGATTTAACTGCAATTGTAGAAACAAAAGTAATGGAAAGTGTGAATGCATTGCCCGAAGTACCAAAGGTAAAGGCTTTGGTGGCAGATACTACGAAGCCGGCTGAGGTGAAGTACATTCCTCAAGAAGTGAAAGATCAATTAAGCGGTACTCCGGTCTTTGATGTAGTTGAAAAAAACTCTTCTACCAGTAACATTACGATTAGAGGGATAGCGACTAGTAATGGAAAGTCTCCCTTGTATATTGTGGATGGACAAGAGGTGACTTCATCTGTTATGAGTGCATTGAATCCTGATAAGATAGCAAATATAAAGGTTTTAAAAGATGAATCTTCCACAGAGTTGTATGGAGAAAAGGGAAAGAATGGTACTATTTTGATAACACTGAAGCAAGGAACTCCGGAAGTAGTGGAAAATGTTAAAGTATTGAATATTAGGCAAAATGTTTTGGATTTGGACATTTATGTTGATGGAGTGAAGATTGACTTAGGCGATAGAACTCTCAATGATTTGATGCCTGCTGAGCAAATCAAGCATATTAACGTGAATAAGAATAGAGGTGAAAAAGGGGAAATACACATCACCACCAAAAAATCTAAAGATGCTGAAAAGAACTCTGTCCAAGGTAATCTGAAAGTGGAAGGTAAGGTCGTTGATGAACAAGGTAACCCTGTTATTGCTGCCACTGTTTTGCTAGAAGGTACAACCTATGGAAGTGTTACCGATATCGATGGTAATTTTTCCCTTTCTGTTCCCTCTAAAGATGCCGTATTGATAGTTTCGTACATTGGTATGGCTACCGTAAAGACAAAAGCTCAAGCCAAGGTTAAAGTTACATTGAAAAGTGAACAATAGTTGATAACTTTACTCAATAATATTCTCTTTTTGTTTCTTATTCTAATAGTTGTTTGGGCGGGGCTTTGTTCCGCCCAAACTCGTTCAAAGAAGTTTTTCTGCCAAATGACCTCTCTTTCAATGAAGTACCGAAATCTGTTTTATGCAGGTTCTATTGAAGAAAGAGACCGTGGAGTGATACATTCTAGATAGAAAGTGTTATTTTTGTATTTTACAAATGGTTGTATTTTATGAAGAAACAAACGCTATTCTTAATATTGTGTACGATGATCGCTGCATTGGGTTTCGTAGATTCCTTGTCGGCTTGTACGTCTGCTGTAATTTCCGGTAAAGCCACTCCTGACGGTCGTCCACTATTGTGGAAGAACCGTGATACGGATTTCATGCAAAATCATGTGGCCTATGTGAAAGGAGAGAAGTATGACTTTATTGCCAATGTGAACAGTGCTAACTTTCCCGGTTTGAAAGAGGCGTGGATGGGTACCAATTCCGCAGGGTTTGCTTTAATGAACACTCAATCTTATAATTTAGTGGATGTAAAAGACGGCGAAGAGCGTGGCGCTGCCAACGGACGAATCATTTACCGTGCCTTGGAGGTCTGTGCTACCCTAGAAGATTTCTGCCATTTCCTTGATACCATTGCCAAACCCAGTTTGATAGAAGCCAATTTTGGTGCGATTGACGCTAAAGGGGGAGCTGCCATGTTTGAAGTGGATTACAATACCTATATACTATATGATGCTAATCATCCGAAAGATGCTCCTTACGGTTATATTGCGCGTACTAACTTTTCTTTCGCAGGCGGAGTAAATCAGGGAGCCGGATATGTGCGTTATATGGAGGCGGATCAAGTGTTGATGAAAGCTTCGGCTACAGGCGGCATCACGCCACAAGGTATCTTTAATGACCTCTCCCGTTCATTTCACAATTGTATGCTTGGCATTGATTTAAAGAAGGGAGAGTTTAGTCGTCCGCAGGGTTCGGGTTGGTTTGTTGACCAGGATTTTATTCCGCGCAGTAGTACCTCTTGCTCAGTGGTTGTGCAAGGAGTGAAGGTTGGGGAAAAGGCTGAACTAACTACTATGTGGACGGTATTGGGGTATCCTCCTACCGGCATTGCTGTGCCGCTTTGGGTGAAGGATGCCCATACCTCTCTGTTTACGATGGCTAGTATGAATAAAGAATATGAAGCTGCTCCACTTAGTTACTGGTCTCTTCGTCTGGCCGATCAGGTTTTCTGTTATAATCAGGGAATGGGTAGCAATCGCTATATGAATTGGGAGAAATTATATAGCCCGGAGAAGGGGGACGGATACATGACACAGCTTGCTCCTATTGAAGAGGAAGTCTTTCGCCGCACAATGCCGTTGCTGGAAAAATGGCGTAAACAAGGAAGTTTGAATGTGAAGGAAATGCAGGCGTTATACAAAGATTTGGAAGAGCCCATTCTAGCTATTTATCAACGGTTACTAGAGTAAGGAAAGATGGACTTATCTGCGTAAGCGGATGCAGATATCTGCGTAGCCTTACACTCTTATCTGCGTAAGCCTACGCACTTATCTGTGTAAGCTCTCGCTCCTATCTGTGTAGACTTACGTGTTTTTATCTGTATGGATCGTCGCATTGAGATACTCCAGTATTTTTGTTTCTTCTTCCGGGTGGAACCAATGAATCTCTTTATCTCTTTTAAACCAAGTCATTTGTTTGCGAGAATAGATTCGAGAGTTTTGCTTGATTTTGTCTATTGCAAAAGGCAAAGTCCACTCACCGTCGATATACTTGAAAACCTCCTTATAACCTACTGTGTTCAATGAGTTGAGCGCACGGTAAGGATACACTTGCTGTGCTTCTTCTAGTAAACCTTCTTCCATCATCTGATCCACTCGGCGATTGATGCGGTCGTAGAGTTCTTCGCGATCACGAGTGAGTCCAATCTTGATAATGCGGAAGGGACGTTCCTTCTTTAGGCAAGTGCGGAAAGAGGTGTAGGTTTTTCCGGTCATGTAACAGATCTCCAATGCATGAATGACGCGTTTAGGATTCTTTAAATCTACAATCTTGTAATACTCCGGATCTAATAGCTTGAGTTCTGCACACAGTCTCTCCAGTCCTTCAGATTCGTATCTCTGAAGCATCAACTGACGGGTTTCGGTATCTACGGTAGGAATGTCATCGATGCCTTTACAGATGGCATCTACATACATCATTGAGCCGCCGGTTAGCAGCACGGTATCTTGTTTGGCAAAGAGGGTTTCAAGTAGTTTTAGCACTTCTACTTCATATTGGGCAGCACTGTAGTAATCGGTCAGTTTAAGGGTGCCGACGAAGTGATGCTGAACGCGTTGTAATTGCTCGGGAGTAGGAGCGGCTGTACCTATCTTCAAATCGGCATAAAGCTGTCGCGAATCGGCTGAGACAATGCTAGTTTGAAAGTGCTCTGCCAATCGAAGGCTTAAATCTGTTTTACCTACCCCGGTAGGTCCGATAAGTACAATGAGGGTGTGCATACGAATAAAAATAATTAGGCACGGGTTACACGAAAACACACGGTCCTGTGGATATCCGTGAAATTTGTGTAATCCGTGCCTAGATATAAATAAGACGTTGGATGTTTTTTAGATTTTTTCTTCTTCAAAAGAAGCTCCACCGGTGTCTTCATCCAGTCCGCCGAAGCCTTCCTTATCGAACTCATCCATGTCAAAATCTTGGTCACCGTAGAAACTCTCATCTAAATCGAGCGTTCCGCTACCTGCTGCCATTACTTCAAAATCAACGGTTTGTTTGGGCGCTTCACCTTCTTTCTTGGTGCATTTGGCGCCTTTCATCTCTTTTCCGGTGATAATCTCTGAAAGTTCGATGAAGAAACAACGTTCTGTCATGTAATCGAATACATAAATCAGTTTCTGTTTTTCGTCTTCAATCAGTTCGCTGAGTTCGGTTTCTTTCATCACCCAACTGTCCATTTCCGGATTATCATCCATCTCTTCCAAGGTGATCTCTTTTTCCTTTTCCCAATCGTCGTCACAGATAAAGAAAGAAGTCATTTGGTCGTCAGTGTAGCCTGTCGATTTTAAGATAGCCTCATGGAAGTTATAAAAAGTAGCTTCCGGATTTATCTGTATTTCTCTGACGAAATCGTCCACCTCGTCTGAGATGATCGTAAATCTATAAATCATAATACTGGCTTTTTATTTGCCTGCGGGAATAATACCGCGAGCAGATTCACGTATAAAGTTTACAATATAGTTTATTTCAGGTGTCATTTCCATGTCGCTCTCAACTTTTTTCAAAGCATCTGTGGTATTAAGACCGCTTTGATAGATAATGCGATAAGCGTTATGGATGTGTTCAATGGTTTCGTTAGAAAAGCCACGACGACGCAATCCTACGATGTTAATTCCAGCATAGCAGATGGGTTCACGTCCGGCAATGATGTACGGCGGAATATCTTTGCTGAAACGACAGCCTCCTTGGATCATTCCATAACCACCGATCCGACAGAACTGATGCATCAATACACTGGCGCTGATAATGGAGTGATCGTCGATTACAATTTCTCCTGCCATCTTGGTAGAATTACCTATGATGCAGCCGCTCCCAATATAGGCATCATGTGCCACGTGAACGCTTTCCATCAATAAATTGTTGTTACCAACCACTGTTTTACCTTTGGCAGCTGTACCGCGATTGATTGTCACATTTTCACGAATAATGTTATGGTTGCCTATTTCAGCAGTTGTTTCTTCTCCATCAAACTTGAGGTCCTGGGGGATAGCACCAATCACAGCACCCGGGAAAATTGTATTTCCATTGCCGATGCGTGAACCATGCAGAATGTTGACATTCGCCATAATCTTGTTGTTATCACCGATTACCACATCCTTGTCAATGAATACAAAAGGAGCAATCTCTACGTTTTCTCCGATTTTTGCATCGGGATGAATATACGCTAAGGGACTTATCATATTTATTTACGATTTACTATTTACGATTTACGATTGAGATTATTTGCGATTTACAGTCAGTGATTTTCTACTTAAAGAGAATCATTCGTATGATACTATGAATCATAAATCGTCTCATTGTAAATCCCTTTATTTGTTCTTAACTATTTGTGCCATAAACTCGGCTTCGCAGACTACCTTTTCGCCTACAAAAGCATATCCTTTCATCGTAGAGATGCCTCGACGGATAGGAGCAAGCAGCTCTACCCGGAAAATAAGAGTATCGCCCGGCACCACTTTTTGGCGGAACTTCACTCCATCTATTTTCATGAAATAAGTAGAGTAACGCTCTGGTTCGTCTACTGAATTGAGTACCAGTAAACCACCGGTTTGTGCCATGGCTTCCACCTGCAATACTCCCGGCATTACGGGCTCTTGCGGGAAGTGTCCCTGGAAGAAAGGCTCATTTCCTGTTACATTCTTGATTCCTACAATGCAGTTAGCACCGATTTCAATGACTTTGTCCACCAATTGGAAAGGATAGCGGTGAGGCAAAAGTTCACGGATACGGTTTACATCCATAATGGGTTCGAGGTTGTAGTCGTATGTAGGCGCTTGGATATCATGCAGACGGATTTCCTTACGCATCTGACGGGCAAATTTGTTGTTGATCGTGTGTCCGGGACGGGTAGCAATGATGCGGCCTTTAATCGGTTTACCAATCAATGCTAAATCACCAATGACATCCAGAAGTTTGTGTCGCGCACATTCATTGGCCCATACCAGTGGCTTATGGTTGATATATCCCAATTGTTTGGCATCCATGTGAGGAACCCCCATGATATCGGCCAGCTTGTCATAGTTCTCCTGTGACATTTCGCGCTCGTAGATTACAATGGCGTTATCCAAATCACCTCCTTTGATAAGGCCGGCTTGCAAGAGAGGTTCAATTTCGCGTACAAATACGAAAGTACGACTGGCTGCTATCTCTTCTTTGAAATCCTTCATGTTTTCCAACGTAGCAAACTGGTTGGGAATGATAGCAGAATCGTAAGAAACCAGCACGTTTAAGCTGAAATTCTCATCCGGCAAAACGATGATGGAAGAACCGGTCGTTTCATCACGGAATTCTATTTTAGACTTGATGATATAGAAATCTTTGACGGCATTCTGTTCTACAGTGCCTAAACGTTCTATTTCGTTGACATAATATTGAGAACTTCCGTCCAATATTGGAAATTCCGGGCCGTTAACCTGTATCAGACAGTTGTCTATACCCAATGCATAGAGAGCTGCCATACCGTGCTCTATGGTACTGATCTTAATGCCATTCTTTGAAAGCACGGTACCACGGGTTGTTTCGGCTACATTATCTGCCACTGCGTCGATGATGGGTTGTCCTTCTACATCAATGCGTTGGATTTTGTATCCGTGGTTGTCTGGAGCAGGATTAAAAGTAACAGTTAGGTCAAGTCCCGTATGAAGACCTTTCCCACTGAGTGAAAAGCTTCCTTTTAGAGTCTTTTGTTTCAACATTGGTTACTTATTTAATAGTTGTTTGAGTTCGTTTAATTCTTTACGGAGCCGACGCAATTCTAATTGCATGTCAGGTAAACTCCGTTTTGCAATGGAAGCTTTGAAATAAGGTTTCAATTCCATAGGAGGGGTACCAATCAGTTGGCTGCCGTCTTTCAAGCTACTGGGAACACCAGACTGTGCGCCAAGGTTTACTTTGTTGCCTATGTGGATATGTCCGGCTACACCTACTTGACCGCCAAACATACACCATTCGCCTATTTTGGTAGAACCTGCAACGCCTACTTGCGCTGCCATCACGGTGTGAGAGCCTACTTCGTCATTGTGCGCAATCTGTACCAGGTTATCTAATTTCACTCCACTGTGGATGAGGGTGGCACCCATCGTAGCACGGTCGATGCAAGTGTTGGCACCGATTTCTACGTTGTCTTCCAAGATAACGATACCTATTTGAGGGATTTTTTCATAACCTTGAGGGGTGGGGGCGAAACCAAATCCGTCTGCGCCAATTACACTGCCTGCATGTAGGATGCAGTGATTACCAATGCGACAATCGTGGTAAATGGTGGCGTTGGCATAAATAATACAATCATTGCCTACCTTGGCACCGCTGCCAATGGTGGCGTGCGGATGAACCATCGTATGGTCGCCCACTTCTGCATAATCACCCACGAAAGCGAAAGGTGCAATGTAAACATCCTTGCCTATCTTTGCCGTCTCGGCAACAAATGCCAACGGGTCTATTCCTATACGTTTGGGCTTACTTTGCTCATAAAGATTGAGCAGTTTTGCAAGACTTTCATAGGCATTGTCTACTTTTATTAAGGTAGCTTTTACCGCTTGCTCGGGTACAAAATCTCTGTTTACCAAGACGATGCTTGATTGGGTTTCGTATATATAGGGGGTATATTTGGGGTTAGATAGAAAAGAGATGGCTCCCGGCATTCCTTCTTCGATTTTTGCAAAGGTATGGACGGTAGCATTCTCGTCTCCAACAATTTCTCCTTGGATAAATGTTGCAATTTGTTTAGCAGAGAACTCCATGTCTTATTATTGTTAGATGGTTTCGAAACGCAAATAACGGACTTTTTTTTTATATATCCTTGTCCTGAGGTGAATATTTTATACTTACTTGTGCAAACGTTGGTAACACAAGTAGTATTTTTTTACCTTCTTAGACAGCAGAGAAATATTGAGCATATCCGATGCTTCGGCAATGTTTTTAGTAGAGCCGTCGTTGTAAAGAATATCAATACTGTCATCTGCTGCGTCATACATATTCTTCTCGATGCTGGGGGTAGAGATGAAATATCTCGCTTCGGAGAGAGGGATGTCCAGTTGTTCACTAGTTTGCAAAGTTAGTTCTTTTTTTCTTTCCTCGCTAAAAGGTTCTGTAGAAATTTCAACTTTGAAGATGTGACGATTGATCATGCCCATGCTCAAGGTGGAAAGTACCTTGTCTGGGTGGCTGCTCCAGACCTTTAGGGCAGTCCAGATATCATTATCATCCAATTGGATGTAGTTTTCCAGACATTCGGAGTTCTGATAGAATGCCTCCCGGTTGATATCATGATAAAGGAAAAACTTCAATGCCGGTGAGGCAAAGAGCTCTATACCCTTGCTTGCGAGTTCTTTGGCACGCAGCAAAGCACTGATGAGCATTCTTTCGTAGGCTACAGAGGTCTTATGCAAATATACCTGCCAGTACATCAATCGGCGGGCGGTCAGAAAGTTTTCAATGGAATAGATGCCTTTGGATTCAATTACCAGATGGTCGTCTTTTACATCCAGCATTTTGATGATACGGGCGGAACCGATGTTGCCCTCGGTCACTCCAGTATAGAAACTGTCGCGACGCAGGTAGTCGAGGCGGTCCATGTCCAGTTGTCCGCTGACCAGTTGGTGGAGAAAGCGTTTGGGGTATTCGTCTTTGAATATTTGGATGGCAAGTGTCAATTGCCCGTTCATTTCTTTGTTGATACGTTCCATCAACATCAAAGAGATGTCCTCGTGTGAAACGCCGCGTACAATGGTATCTTCCAGTACGTGTGAGAACGGACCGTGCCCAATGTCGTGCATCAGGATGGCAGCTTCTACAGCTTCAGCTTCACTATCGAAGATGAAGTTGCCTTTGGTGGCGAGGTTCTGAATGGCTTCGCTCATCAGATAGAAAGCACCCAGTGAATGTTGAAACCGCGTATGTTGTGCGCCGGGGTAGACTACGGACGACAATCCCAGTTGCTTGATACGATTCAGACGTTGCAAAAGGGGATGCTGTACAATATCGTACAACAGTCCCTTGGGTATATTAATAAACCCGAAGACGGGATCATTGATGATTTTACGTTCGTAGGACATGGCAAAATGGTTTACCCTTTAGAGTATGGCCTCCAATTGTTTCTCCATCTGTGCCTGTACTTCTTGTGCAGCCTTGCGTGAAGCAGCAGCGAAGTTCTCGGTTTTATCTACGTAGATGATACCGCGACTGGAATTGACAATCAGTCCGCAGGTCTTGTTCATGCCATATTTGCAAACCTCTTCCAAGGAACCGCCTTGTGCGCCAACGCCGGGCACCAACAAGAAGTGTTCGGGTACAATCTTACGGATATCTTCGAAGGCACTGCCTTGAGTAGCACCTACTACGTACATCATCTGTTCCTCATTTGCCCATTTTTGTGATTTGCGGAGCACTTTTTCGAAAAGACGTTCTCCGTTTGTATCTACTGTCAGCTGGAAGTCGTGAGAACCTTTGTTGCTGGTTAGGGCAAGCAAAATAACCCATTTGTTTTTGTAAGTTAGGAAAGGAGTCACACTGTCTTCACCCATATAAGGAGCTACGGTTACAGAGTCAATATCCAGCTCTTCAAAGAAAGTGCGGGCATACATGGCGGAAGTGTTTCCGATATCACCACGTTTGGCATCGGCAATGATGAACTGATCCGGATAGTTCTGTTTGATGTAGTTCACCGTTTTTTCAAAGGCAATCCATCCTTTCACACCCATGCTCTCATAAAAAGCAAGATTGGGCTTATAAGCAATACACAGATCTGCGGTTGCGTCAATGATGGCTTGGTTGAATGCGAAGATCGGGTCTTCTTCTTCCAATAAATGTTCCGGTATTTTCTGGATGTCTGTATCCAGACCTACGCAAAGAAATGATTTCTTGCGCTTTATGTTTTCAAATAATTGTTGTTTGTTCATTTTGATCTTTATGATTTGATGATCATTCTTTTTATAACTCGCTCTCTTTTAGTCTTTCTGCATTTTCGGCTACAATGAGTCGATCGATACAGTCTTGGATATCTCCGTCCATAAAGGCAGCAAGGTTATAGATGGTATAATTGATGCGGTGGTCGGTAATGCGTCCCTGCGGATAGTTGTAGGTACGAATCTTGGCAGAACGATCGCCTGTAGAAACCATCGTTTTACGCTTGCTGGCAATATCGTCCACGTACTTCTGATGCTCTTTGTCATAGATGAAAGTACGCAGGCGAGAGAGGGCACGCTCTTTATTCTTCGGCTGATCACGGGTTTCAGTACATTCGATCAGAATCTCTTCGACTGCGCCCGTATTGGGGTTTTTCCAATTGTAACGCAAACGCACACCGGATTCTACTTTATTTACGTTCTGTCCGCCGGCACCTCCGCTTCGGAAAGTATCCCATTTTATTTCACCTTCATTGATCACGACGTCAAACTCTTCAGCTTCCGGAAGTACAGCCACACTGGCTGCAGAGGTGTGTACACGTCCTTGCGTTTCAGTAGCAGGGACACGCTGTACACGATGTACGCCCGATTCGTATTTCAGGACACCATATACATTGTCTCCTGTCACCGAACAAATAATTTCCTTGAATCCACCGGATGTTCCTTCATTGACGCTGGATATGTCCATTCTCCAACCTTTAGTTTCGCTGTATTTGGTATACATCCGAAACAAGTCGCCGGCAAAGATGGCAGCTTCGTCACCTCCTGCACCTCCACGAATTTCGAGGATAGCATTGCGACTATCTTGAGGGTCGGCGGGAACGAGCAATAGTTTGATATGTTCTTCCAGTTCCGGTTGACGGCCTTGACAATCATCGAGTTCTTCACGTGCCATTTCGCGCATTTCCGGATCAGTTTCATGGGCAATAATGTCTTTCGCTTCTTCGATGCCAGACAGTATTTGCATATATTCCTTGCGGGCCTCCATTAAGTCACCCAGCTCTTTGTACTCCTTGGTGAGTTTGACATAGCGCTTTTGGTCGGCAATCACTGCCGGGTCGGTAATCAGCGTAGATACCTCTTCAAAGCGAGCTACGAGACCTTCTAATTTCTCAAGTATAGTATTGTTATCTGCCATCTATTTAGTATCTGAATTCTCCGAATTCACTATGGATAATCAACTCTTTCTTATCACTTTCTTCGATGCGTCCCACAATCTGTGCATCAATGTCAAAGCTCTTGCTGATGGCAATTACTTCTTCGGCATGTTCAGGAGAAAGATAAACTTCGAGACGGTGTCCCATGTTGAATACCTTGTACATCTCACTCCAATCAGTATCACTCTGCTCTTTGATAGTCTTAAACAGAGGAGGAACGGGGAACAGATTATCTTTGATGATGCGGCAATGGTCGTTTACAAAGTGCAGTACTTTAGTTTGTGCACCACCGGAACAGTGAACCATGCCGTGGATTTCAGAACGGAGTGTATCCAGTAATCTCTTCACAACAGGTGCATAGGTGCGGGTAGGGGAGAGCACTAACTTTCCTGCATCCAGCGGACTGCCTTCAACGGTGTCTGTTAGTTTTAGTCCACCACTGTATACCAGTTCTTCGGGGACTCCCTTATCAAAGCTTTCGGGATATTTTTCTGCCAGATACTTGGCAAATACGTCGTGGCGTGCACTGGTCAGACCATTGCTACCCATACCGCCATTGTATTCCTTCTCATAAGTAGCCTGTCCGTAAGAAGCCAGGCCTACAATGACATCTCCCGGACGAATATTGGCATTGTCAATCACTTCTGAACGTTTCATGCGGCAAGTTACGGTGGAATCCACAATAATGGTGCGTACCAAGTCGCCCACGTCGGCCGTCTCGCCGCCGGTAGCATAGACTCCTACGCCCATTTCGCGCAATTCGGCAAGCAGTTCGTCGGTACCGTTGATAATGGCAGAGATTACTTCGCCCGGAATAAGCAGCTTGTTGCGTCCAATGGTGGAAGATACCAAGATATTATCTACAGCACCTACGCACAACAAGTCATCGATGTTCATGATTAATGCATCTTGGGCAATGCCTTTCCATACGCCCAGATCACCGGTCTCTTTCCAATACATATAGGCCAAACTGGATTTAGTACCTGCTCCATCGGCATGCATGATGTTGCAATACTCCGGATCACCTCCCAAAATGTCAGGGATAATTTTGCAGAAAGCCTGCGGAAAAATACCTTTGTCGATGTTCTTGATGGCATTATGCACATCTTCTTTTGATGCGCTGACTCCTCGCATCATGTATCGTTGATTACTCATGAGTTAATAAGTTGGTTCAATTGAAGGTGCAAAAATAGTGATTATTTCGTTTATAGCCTTAGCTTTGTGTAAGAAATCTCAGAAGCTTGTCGGAACCATAGAGTCCGATGACCTGAAAACGTGAGTGGCTAAAAAAAAGATCCCCCTTCTACCGTGATATTCCATCACAAGGAGAAGAGGGATTTTTTATTTTCTTTAGGTCTTATCAGAACTGCACTTGCGGAGCTTGTTCCGCTCCTTCAGCTGCTTCAAAGTAAGCACGTTTGTCGAATCCAAGAAAACCGGCAATGATATTCTTTGGGAAACGGCGGATAGCGGTATTGAAGCTTTTGGCTGCATTGTTGAAGTTGGTGCGTGCCACGTTGATGCGGTTTTCAGTACCCTCCAATTGTGCTTGTAACTCAAGGAAGTTTTGGTTTGCTTTCAAGTCGGGGTAATTTTCAGTGATAGCAAGCAGTTTTCCAAGTGCAGAAGTTACGGCACCTTGAGCTTCTTGATATTCAGCCAACTTTTCTGGAGTCAGATCGTCAGCGTCCACCTTGATTTGGGTAGCCTTGCTTCGGGCTTCTACCACTCCTTCTAAAGTGGATTGTTCGTGAGTGGCATATCCTTTGACTGTATTTACGAGATTAGGTATCAAATCAGCACGACGTTGATATTGAGTTTCAACGTTTGACCATTGTCCGCTGACGTTTTCGTCCATAGTTACAAGTCCGTTGTAACCGGTTACTCCCCAAATGGCGAGGAGGGCTATAACTACAATAATGATAATGGATGATTTTTTCATACTTCTTTTTTTATTAAATATCCCCTTACCTCTTTCAAGAGGAGAGTGGATACCTTGTTAAACAATATTTAAATCTATGGGTCATATTCTTGTTTTTCTCCTTGATTGGAATGGATTTTAGAATCTGGAACCGGCACCACCGCCGCCTCCCATACCTCCACCGAAACTGCCTCCGCCAAAGCTACCACCGCTGAAACCGCCTCCACGACCTCCGCCGAAACCACCTCCACCAAAGATGACTGGACCACCTCCACCACCTCCCCGGTAGTTCTCATCGTAGGATTGCTGGCGACGTACAACTTTGTGTCCGCAGTTGAGACAAGTATAGGTTACATCTTCAGTCTTTATTCCGTTATGGCGTGAAACCAATTGACTTCCACTTCTTTGGAGTTTATGCTTGCCGCAGCTGGGACATTTAGTGGCTGCCCGTTGTGCAAAAAATCCTACTAAAAGAGCGACTCCGAAAATCCCGAATAGCCCCAATAGAATGGCTCCGATGGAGAGGTCTTCTTCTTCTTCCGTGTCGTTTTCCATACTGCCGTCAAGGCGTGCACGAACCGCCTTTATGCCGGCTACCATACCGGCATCCCAATTCGCGTCTTTCAGATAGGGAATCATATAACGGGTTTGGATACGTTTGCAGATAGCATCCGGCAAATCGCCTTCCAAACCATAACCGGTATAGAATTGAATGCAGCGTTGGTCGGTAACCAAAAGGATGACTAAGCCGTTGTTCTTTTCTTTTTTTCCTACTCCCCATTCATTGAGTAACTTGTGAGAGAAATCAAAGCAGTCTTCATCGCCAATGGAGGGAACTACGACTACCACTGATTCTATACCTGTCTGTTGCTCCAGTGCATACAACATACGGTCTATGCTGTCACATGCCGCAGCGGAAAGAATTCCGTTGGGATTGCACACATAGCGTGTTTTGTCTTGGAGATGTACTTTGGGAATGTTTTTAGTGGTGTAAACTTCCTGTGCCTGCAAGGAAACAAGCAGACATAAGAAGAATATTATGGAAATAAATCGTTTCATATCGTAGTATTTGTAGCAGCGAAGATAAGGAAAATCACATCAATGGATAAATTTTCCTGCAAAATTCTTTACCCGCTCTGTGTATTCTTGTGGATAATCTTTGTAGGACATGGCATGTGCGGCTCCGGGTACAATCCATAATTCTTTAGGTTCGGACTTTGCTTCAAAAAGTGGATATACCATCCAGGTAGGCACGTACGTATCTGCATCTCCATGAATGAAAAGCATGGGGAGTGCGCATTTCTTGATTTGGTTCAGCGACGAGGCTTCTTTGAAATTCCAGCCATATTTCGCTTGGCACAGCCAGCTGGCGGCATACAGTAAGGGAAAGGTTGGTAGGTTGAATTGGCCCTTTAATTCTTGAGCGAATTCATCCCATACGCTGGTATAGCCGCAGTCTTCCACAAAACATTTAACGAAAGGTTGCAGCTTTTCGCCGGATACCATCATGGTAGTGGCAGCTCCCATAGAGATGCCGTGAATAATCATCTGGGTATTTCCACCATACAGTTCATTGGCTAAATTTATCCATTGTAAAACATCCAAACGGTCTTTCCAACCCATTTGGATGGCGGAACCTTCACTTAATCCCTGCCCTTGCAAGTCAGGTAGGAGGATGTTGTAATTCAAATCTTGGTTGTAAAGATAGCCTATCATCAGCATACGAATGGCATTGTCCGTATAGCCATGTACTATAACGGCTGTCTTATTGGTGGGTTGGGAGGCCGGAGCAAAGATGGCATGCAGTCGTTGGCCTTCTGAATTGATGAGAAAAGTATCCCGTAAAGCTCCGACAGTTTGTAGACTGTCTACCCACGGCTTTATGAAAGGATACTCACTGAACAGGTATTCATAAGAGCCGGCAACGTCTTTCCCTTTGTTATTTTCCGGTTTCAGTGAATAGCCGAGCATATAAAAACTGCCACCAACAACGGCCATCATTATGAATGCTAACAGCCCTATAAAACCATATCTGAGGCCTCGTCTCATGACTATTTATTCCAAATTTCCCATGCCGCAAAAGCTTGTAGCAACAGCATTTCCAGTCCGTTTTTGGTAACGGCTCCGTAAGCTTCGCCTTTCTTCATGAAGAGGGTTTCATTGGGATTATATAATAAATCATAGAGTAAATGCTTGGGTGTCAGTAACTCATAAGGGATATCGGGATAAAAGTCAGCTTTGGGATACATGCCTACGGGGGTACAGTTAACAATGACTGTATATTCCTGCATGATTTCCGGTGTTAGCTCTTCGTAAGTGAGGAATTTCTTTTCCTTCTTGGTGCGAGACACAAAAGTACTTTTGATACCCAAATTTTCCAATCCGCGATAAACGGCTTTCGAAGCACCGCCTGTTCCCAGAAGAAGAGCTTTTTGGTGATGCGGTTGCAGCAACGGCTCAATGGATTGGGTAAATCCGATGATATCAGAATTGCAACCCACCAGTTTGATTTTGCCTTTGGGAAGACGGATGATTTTAATGACATTGACTGCCCCTATTTTGGCAGTATCTTTATCTAATTCGTCTAAATAAGGAATCACTTGTTCCTTATAAGGAATAGTCACATTAAGGCCGCAGAGGTTGGGGTTCTCCTCTATCACTTCCATAAAATCTTCAATTCGGGGAATCTCAAAGTTTACATATTCTGCATCAATATTCTCAGCTTTGAATTTCTCATTAAAATATCCGATAGAAAACGAATGTTTCAGCGGGTAACCTATTAAACCGTACTTCTGCATAATTTAAGTGTGTTAAAGAAGATGATGATAAATGTCTATTTTTTGGCAATGTATAATGTACATATTCCGAACGTCAGCCGTTCGAAGCTTACTTCACTAAAACCTGCCTTACGAATTACTTCCTGCATCACTTCTCCTTGTGGGAAGGCGTGGATGCTTTGTGGCAGATAGGTGTAAGCGCTGTGGTCTTTGGAGATAAATTTACCGACCAAAGGGATTACAACTTTAGAGTAAATGGTAAACAGTTGTTTCATCGGGAAGCGATCCGGAGTGGAAAGCTCCAAAATGACCATATGACCGCCCGGAGTCAGTACCCGACACATTTCAGCGATACCTTTATCCAGTTCTTCAAAGTTTCGAATGCCGAAGGCCACAGTCACTGCGTCAAAACTTCCGTCGGCAAACGAGAGAGAGGTACAGTCCTCCCGGGCAAATGAAATCTTTTCCGAGAGGAGTGCCTGTCTCACTTTTTCACGTCCCACTTCCATCATACCTTCTGATATGTCGGTACCTATCAGACTGTCGGGTTGTAGCTCGCGGCATGCCAGAATGGCAAAATCACCGGTACCGGTAGCTACGTCCATCATACGGCGGGGGTGGAAAGGGCGAAGCTCATTAATTGCTTTCCTGCGCCAACTGCGGTCTATACCCATTGACAGGGTATGATTCAGTTTATCGTAGGCAGGAGCAATGTTGTTGAACATTTCTTCTACTTGTTCGCGCTTCTTACCATCTTTACCGTAAGGCTTGATATGTTCTTGGGGATAATCCATGTATATTGTTTGGTGATGGGTTGTAGGGGGACCTCACTGTATCCCCCTGCCACTCTATTTCAAATAGTTAGTAACGTTCTTTTCGATACGTTCAGCAATGCTGCTGGTATCTTCCTTGATGAACTTCTCACCAGTGATGTGTTCGTACAATTCAATGTAACGTTCGCTGATAGAAGTTACGATTTCTTCAGTCATTTCAGGAACTTGTTGTCCATCTTTGCCTTGAAAACCATTATCCATCAACCATTCGCGTACGAATTCCTTAGAAAGTTGCTTCTGAGCTTCCCCTTTAGTGAAACGTGCTTCATAACCTTCAGAGTAGAAATAACGACTGGAGTCCGGAGTATGGATCTCATCCATTAGGTAGATTGTACCGTTGTGCTTACCGAATTCATACTTGGTATCGACTAAAATCAAACCACGTTCTGCAGCGATTTCCGTACCACGTAAGAAGAGTCCCATAGTGTATTGTTCAAGCACAGCATATTCTTCGGGAGTAGCCAGGCCTTTTGCCAGGATTTCTTCTTTGGAAATATCTGCATCATGCTCACCTATTTCTGCTTTCGTAGTCGGAGTAATAATCGGTTCGGGGAATTTCTGGTTTTCCTTCATTCCATCGGGCAACTTTACTCCACAGATTTCGCGAATGCCGCTTTTGTAGGTACGCCATGCACTACCGCACAAGTAACCGCGCACAATCATTTCAATAGGAAAACCTTCGCACATGACACCTACGGTAACCATAGGATCAGGAGTCGCCATTTTCCAGTTGGGGCAGATGTCAGTTGTAACATCCAGAAATTTGGCAGCAATCTGGTTCAGCATTTGTCCTTTAAAAGGAATTCCTTTGGGCAATACTACGTCGAAGGCTGAGATGCGGTCGGTAGCTACCATGACCAGCTTTTCACCATTGATGTTATATACATCACGTACTTTTCCGTGATAGACACTTTTCTGTCCCGGGAAGTTGAAATCTGTTTTAGTTAATGCTTTCATCTTTTGTATATTTACGATTGAAAAAACTTTCCTGTATATTCTGCTTTACGCTTTTCACGTTCGCTTTTTAACTCTTTTTCGAACTTTTCGTAGGCCTCTACTATATGAGTGACGAGCTTATGGCGTACAATATCTTTTTTGTTCAGTTCGATAAAACTAATGCCTTTGACGCCTTTCAAAATCTTCAGAGCCTGCACCAGACCGGAAGTTTGAGATTGAGGTAAGTCAATCTGCGTCATGTCACCGGTGACAATCATCTTGGTGTTCATTCCCATACGGGTAAGGAACATCTTGATTTGCTGCGTGGTGGTGTTTTGTGCTTCGTCCAGAATAACAACGGCATCATTCAATGTACGTCCGCGCATAAAAGCAAGAGGCGCAATCTGGATGATGTTTAGCTCCATGTATTCCTTCAGTTTGGCAGCGGGTATCATATCTTGTAACGCATCATAAAGAGGTTGCAAATAGGGATCAATCTTATCCTTCATATCACCCGGCAAAAAACCAAGTTTTTCTCCGGCCTCTACGGCAGGGCGACTCAGAATGATCTTTTTTATCTCTTTGTTTTTCAAGGCACGCACAGCCAATGCAATGGCGGTATATGTCTTTCCCGACCCTGCGGGGCCGATAGCAAACACCATGTCGTTCTTGGCAAAGGCTTCCACCAGTTTCAACTGATTTTCGCTGCGCGGAATGATTGGCTTGCCGGTTACACTGAAAACAATGACATTACCCAACTTCTCGGTTTGCGGGGCATTCCCTTTGATAATATCTATAACAACTTCCTCTTTCAGAGAGTTGTATTCAGCACAATGTTTTTCCAGTTTGGTAATGTTTTCCTCAAAAGCGCACATCTCCTCTTCGTCTCCTAATACTTTAATGACATTGCCACGGGCAACGATGCGGAGTTTTGGATACAGAGCCTTTATCAACTGCATATTGGCGTTGTTGATGCCATAAAAAATAACTGGGTCAATATCCTCAAGAACAATCAGTTTTTCTATCATTGATGTGTTTTAATATTCAAATACTTTTTTAGTGAAATGTTTTGCAAATGTAGTGAAACGTTTGGATACTTAGACGGTTCCATCTGTTATTTTTTTGCTGCAGAGCTTACCACAACCCCATTACCGGTATGGGTGCAACGGATTGATTCTTTCCGCAAGTCTCGTTCCTGCATATTAAAAATGAGATCCGGATTGAAGTGTTGTCCGTTGATGCGAGTTTCAAAATGGAGGTGTTCGGTGGTGGCGCGTCCGGTGCGTCCGGTCAGACCGATAGGCTGTCCGGCTTTGACGGTGTCACCGCTTTGTACCAGGTTCTTGGCGTTGTGGCTGTATATTGTTTCCAGTCCGAAGGGATGGCGAATCACGATGACATTGCCGTAGGCGCTATAAGGTTTTGACATTCTTACTACGCCATTGAAGGCACTGCGAATGGTGTCTTTGGAACAGGTCTTGATGTCGATGCCGGAATGGCGTCCGTTTCCACGACCATATCTGGATATCACTTTTCCTCCCGGGAGGGGGAAAGAGAACTCGGTTTCGGGCAAGCTGTCCAGATGGATGATTAACTGTTTGCCATTCTTGAACAATCCCGGAGTAGCTACCCGTATATGGTTTATTTCCATCGCTGTGAAAGGAGGGTTTGTGGCTTGCAGGGTTGCAGAGAGCGCGCAGAGTATGATTGTAAGCAAGGTTAGTTTCATAATCCTTTATTATTCAAAATAATGTATGGTTCCACCGTTGGAGGAAGCGTATTTTATCAATAAATTCTGTATCATTTCGGCTGCCTCTTTCAATCCTTCCTGTCCGTTATAGCCATTGATAATAGCGAGAATGTGACGAGTATCGAGCCCCATTTTAGTGCGCTCGTTATCGCTGGTTGGAGTGCCGATGCCACCTATTTCGTCACGGTAAACGGGCAATCCTTCGATGTTTAGTAATCCACGTCCGATGCCTTCAAAAGGTTCGTCGTTACGTCCGATGCCAAGTTCAAGCTTGGTACCGACGATCTGGTCCGCATCGAAGCCTCCGATGGAGTGGCCGGTGCGTAGAGAGGCGAGGTTGATAAGGTCCACCAAGGTGTCTATTTGATAGAGCTCTATTCCACGCAACAGCCGTCGTCTCAAAGCCTCGGCAGAAGGACGGTAACGACTGGGGTCTTTGCCGCAGCGCTTGTAGGCTTCGCGGGTGGCAGCAATGACGGGTTGATCCTTGATACTGTTCGTTGTTTCATGGGCTCTTAACTCAAACGTAAAAGTACCGATTTCCTGCCATAACTGTTCGCAATAGACCGTATTGGTTACTTCGGCAAAGACGGCCGCACCACGAAATTCGGGGCAAGTCTGCTTGATTTCTTTAGAGAGTGTGATAGTATACATCAATAGAAGTGCTTGATAGATTCTTACTGCAAAAATAGAGATTTAATTTTATTGTAACATAATGCCCGACAATATTCTACCGGATTGAATGCCCAGTCGGCGAGCTGAGAAAAACTCTTCATGCTGGGCAAAGGTACAGATGTTGGCTGTCTGCACTTGCGCATCAGGCACTCCAAAGTCGAGCAGTTGCAATCGGTTAGCAGCCCATAGATCGATATGGTATTTATGCGTTTCGGGTTTCCATTCAGAGATGTACTCCATCTGAAAACCGTTAGCCTGAAAGGTTTCATAAACTTCATCTCCTACCTCGAAAGCGGCCAGTGAGATGCTGGGTCCGATGCAGGCAATGACGTCTTTGCCCTCTGTGCCATAGCAGGTATGCATCCGTTCGAGAGTCTGGCTGAGAATGTGATTGACCGTACCCCGCCAGCCGGCATGAACGGCAGCTATGGCGGTATTCTTCCGATCGTAGAGCAATATAGGAACGCAGTCTGCCGTGGAGACGCAGATGCAGCAACCCGGTTCATGGGTTATTAAAGCATCTATACCTTGTAATAAAGCACGACGTTCTTCAGCAGTTGCTTGCAGATAGGTTTCATCAATAATGAGTGCTTGAGTTCCGTGGGTCTGAAAGGGGATAATCAGTTCTTTGGGCTGTTGAGGCAAAGAGGAACCTATTATTTCCTGATTACGACGTACAGATTCAGGGTCATCCCCAGTATAAGGCGTGCAGTTGAGAGAAGCATAGTTTCCTCGACTGCATCCTCCGTGACGGGTAGTTACAAAACAAGAAATGTTGGAATAAGAGGCAAGCACCTCATATCCCAACATTTTTCTATCTTCGGTGAGAAAAATCATTTTCCGTCTTCCTCCCAATCTTCTTCGTACTCAAAGTCCTCAAGGTCTTCTATGTCTTCATCTTTGTTGATGTATTCATAGCTGAGGTCTTCGTCCTCACCTTCCTCTTTCAGTTCCACTTGCAAGTGGCTCATGTCTTTGGCACGATGAGCAATGCTTTCTATTTTGCCTTCTATCTTATTGCTTTCTTTGTTCAGTTCTTCCCAAAGAATGTCTTTCAAAACAGAGATTCCCAGGCCGGAGATGGCAGAGATAAATAGGTGTGGAATGCTTTCGGGTAAGGTAGGTTCAATTTCGTCCATCAATTCCTGATCGAGCATGTCACATTTGGTGACAGCAAGTACTCGCTGTTTATCCAGCATCTCAGGATTGAAGGTACGAAGCTCGTTCAGCAAGATCTCATATTCTTTACGGATATCATCACTGTCGGCGGGAACCATGAACAGCAGCAATGAGTTGCGTTCAATATGACGAAGGAAACGTAAACCCAAGCCTTTGCCCGCACTGGCTCCTTCAATGATACCGGGGATGTCTGCCATGACGAATGATTTGCTGTCACGGTAGGATACGATGCCCAGATTAGGTTCCAGGGTTGTAAAGGGATAGTTGGCAATCTTGGGTCTGGCAGAAGATACAGCAGAAAGTAAGGTTGATTTACCCGCATTTGGGAGACCTACCAGACCAACGTCTGCTAGAAGCTTCAACTCCATGATGACCATCATTTCCTGCATCGGTTCACCCGGTTGAGCAAAACGAGGTGCCTGACGGGTAGCTGTTTTGAAATGGCAGTTACCCAAGCCACCACGTCCGCCTTTCAGCAGAATGACTTCTTGTCCATGCTCGGTTACATCGCAGAGGTATTCGCCGGTTTCGGCGTTGTAAACTACCGTACCGCAAGGTACTTCTACTACTTTGTCGTCTCCATCCTTGCCGAAGCTGCGGTTTTTGGATCCGGATTCTCCGTGTCCTGCCATGATATGGCGATCATACCTTAGATGAAGCAGTGTCCAGTAGTTGCGATTGCCGCGCAGAATAACATGACCTCCTCGTCCTCCATCACCTCCGTCGGGGCCTCCGTTGGGTATGTATTTTTCACGCCGCATGTGCGTAGAGCCTCGTCCGCCCTTACCAGAGCGGCAATATATTTTTACGTAGTCAACAAAATTCGATTCAGCCATATTCTTTTTTTATTTTACTTTATCAATAGCCTTACAAACGTCGGCAAAAATTTCTGCCAATACACCGTAGCCTTTGATATGTTGATATTTACCATCTTGCTTGTACCAGTCAATCAGCGGAGCTGTTTGAGAATGGTAAACCAAGAGGCGCTTTTTGATAGTTTCTTCGTTGTCATCTGCACGACCGGCTTCTATACCGCGTTTGATCAGACGAGTCATCAGTTCTTCTTCAGGTACATCGAGATCCAACATGATGCTTACTTCTTCGTTGCGTTCAGCTAACATAGCCTTTAATGCGTCAGCTTGCGCAATGGTTCTGGGGAAGCCATCGAAAATAACCCCTTTTCTGTCCTTGAAGCTGTCCAGAGTGCTGGCCAGAATATCAATCATCAATTCATCAGGAATTAACTGGCCTTGGTCAATGTAACCTTTGGCTGTTTTACCCAATTCTGTACCATTCTTTATCTCAGCACGCAATACATCGCCTGTAGAAATGTGATTGATACCATATTTCTCTACAATCATTTCACTTTGTGTTCCCTTACCTGAACCGGGAGCACCGAAAATTACAATATTCAACATTTGTTTAGTTATTATTTAATGATTTACTATATTACTCTACAACAGTATAGATGTCGGGATAGTTGCGCCCGTAGCCATCATAATCCAATCCGTAACCTACAATGAAGTCGTTTGGTATATTCATGGCAACATATTCAATGTCCAAATCAACTTTCAACTTTTCAGGTTTCACCAATAAAGAAGCGATATGAATTTGCTTAGGGCCGCGGGTGCCCAAAGTTTCCAGCAAACGTTGCATGGTAATGCCTGTATCTACGATATCCTCTACAATTACTACGGTGCGATCAGTCAGATCTTCATTGATGCCGATCACTTCTTTGATTACTCCGGTAGAGGATACTCCTTGATAAGAGGCCAGTTTGACGAACGAGATTTCACAAGGAATGGTGATGCGTTTCATCAAATCGGCGGTAAACATGAACGAACCATTCAATACGCTGAGGAACAATGGATTTTTTCCTGCCAAATCGCGGTTGATTTCATTGGCTACACGGGTTACTTCTTTCAGTATGTCCTGCTCTTTGATAGAGATAGCGAACATTTTGTCTTTTATCTGTATAGTATCCATAGATGGGTGTTTTTAGAAAGTTGGCGCAAAAATACGATTTTTATTCCACTCCATGCATCATCTTCTGCAATTTCTTTGAAAGAAGGAAGAGGAAAAGGGAGGCTGTGGCCGACATAACAACGAATACCATAAAGAAATCGTACATCGTTTCAATGTGGAAACCAAGCAATGTTTTTACCTTTCCGGCTTCGGGATAAAGACCGCTTAATGTGCCGGCAAACTTATTGGCTGTAGCCGTAGAAAGATACCATATACCCATCATCAAGGAGGCAAAGCGGATGGGTGTCAGTTTATTAACCATGGAGAGGCCGATGGGCGATAAGCAAATTTCTCCCAAGGTGTGTATGAAGTAGAGTCCTGTGAGCCAGAGCAGGCTTACTTTGACACCTGGCAACACATCTTTCACTCCGAAGCAAATGACTAGGTAACCTAAGGAGAGTAATAATAAACCGATGGCTTGTTTGGTAGGAGAGGCGGGTTCCATGCCTCGATTGCCCAGTGTTGCCCATACTCCCGGCATAATTGCTGCCAATATGACTACGAAAAGTGGATTAAAAGATTGTATCCAGGAAGCAGGCATTTCCCAACCTAAAATGACGCGGTCAGTCTGCTCCGAGGCAAAAAGTGTTAGTGAAGCACCGGCTTGTTCGTATGCAGCCCAGAAGAAGATGACGAAGAACGCAATGATATAGATCACAAAGATGCGGCTTCGTTCAATTTTGGTAAGCGAGCCTTGAATCAGAATACTGACGGGGAAAACGATACAGGCGGTAAAGATACCGATACTGATCCAATCATTGCCAAAACACCAATAGAAGAAACAAGCAAGTGTAAGGGCGAGCAGTCCTAAAATAAAGTAATTGCGTGTACTGTTAGTACTTCTGGTTTCAGTCTGCAAGTGGGATTTGTCAACTTGAGGTCGTCCTTTTTTGGAATCCGGAATGATACCGAGAGGTTGTCCGTCAGGACCGATAAGGTATTTATTTTTTTTCGTTTCAAACAATATTACGGTAAAGATGGTGACAATTCCTGCGATGAAGAATCCCCATTTAAAATCGTTCGGATCACCGGTCTCACCAAAATAGCCACAAACCAGCGGAGCAAGGAAGGACCCTACGTTGACACCCATGTAAAAGATGGTATAAGCAGAATCCAATTGTTTATCACCCGGTTGATAGAGCTGTCCTACCAAGGAGGATATGGTTGGTTTAAAGCATCCGTTTCCTAAAATTAGAAAGGTGAGCCCGCCATACATTAACGCATGCGACAATTGGGTGGAGTCAAGCATAGAAGCACTGGCAAACATCAAGAACTGTCCCACGGCCATCATCATTGCTCCCCAAAATATGGAGCGGCGGATGCCCCAGTATTTATCTGCAATATAACCTCCGATAAGCGGTGTTAGATACACCAATCCGGTATAACTGCCGTAGATAGAGGCGGCAAGTTCCTTGTCGAATAGAAGTGCCTGGGTTAAAAACAAGATGAAGATGGCTCGCATGCCGTAGTAACTGAAGCGTTCTGCTGTACTAGTTGCGAAGATGAGGTAAAGACCTCTGGGGTGTTTAGAAGTACTCATGAAATCTATTTTAGTTGCTTTTAGCTTTTATTTTCGGGTTGAGTATGCAAAATTAGTCATTATTTACTTATCTCCGATCACGTTGTAAATTAAACTTTTGGATAAGCCTATGCAAAGTTATCAAAGAACTTACGCTGACGTGGAATAAGTCTAAGTTTAGAGGAACAAAACCTTAGCTTATAAGAAAAAAGCCTTTATTCTAAGCATGGCTCGCATAAAAAAGAACTTTTTATGGTATAGCTCCTTCCTTTTTATTGAGACGAAAACCACTTGATAAAAACCCCGCTCCTTTTGTACAGTTGAAATCAAACCTCTATCTTTGCTCAACGAATTAAAGTTAGAAAAACCTATTATGAAGATATTTCCTACTACAAGCATCAAACAACTAGATGCATCTACCATCGAGAATGAACCTATTTCTTCTATAGACTTGATGGAACGCGCTTCACGTGCATTAGCCAAGGCCATTTCAGAACGTTGGGACTCTGATATACCCTTTACGGTCTTTGCCGGACCGGGAAATAATGGAGGGGACGCATTGGCGGTTTCTCGTCTTCTGGCGGAGGAAGGGTATAAACTGGAAGTGTATCTTTTCAATACGAAAGATTCTCTCTCGCCGGATTGCGTAACGAACAAAGAAAGATTGGCAAATGTGCCGGGAGTTGATTTTCATGAGGTAACTACGCAGTTTGTACCTCCCATACTGACTTCGCAGCATGTGGTGATTGATGGTTTGTTTGGCAGTGGATTGACCAAGGCTTTGTCAGGCGGATTTGCTGCAGTGGTGAAGTATATCAATGCTTCTTCGGCCACTGTGGTAGCGATTGATATCCCTTCCGGTTTGATGGGAGAGGACAATACCTATAATACACAATCCTGCATCATTCGTGCCGACTGGACACTAAGCCTACAGACGCCTAAACTGGCTTTCTTCTTTGCAGAGAATGAGCCTTATGTCGGCGAATGGGAACTTCTGGATATCGGACTGAATGAGGAAGCGATGGAGGCAATGGAGACTGATTTTTATCTGTTGGAGAATGAAGACATGCCTTATTTGGTGAAACCTCGTACTAAATTTGCCCACAAAGGAAATTTTGGTCGGGCTTTGCTAATAGCCGGTTCACAAGGTATGGCAGGGGCTTCGGTGCTGGCGGCACGCGCTTGTCTGCGTTCCGGGGTAGGGCTACTGACGGTACATGTGCCATTCTGTAATAATTTGATCGTACAGACATCTGTTCCTGAGGCCATGACCGAACTCGATATAAGCGATACGTGTTTCTCTTCTCCTGCCGATGCTGATGATTATCAAGCAGTAGGAATCGGCCCGGGTTTGGGGAAAACAACAGAAACAGAGCTTGCCTTATTTGAACAAATAGATACTTGTCAAGTACCGATGGTGGTTGATGCTGATGCATTGAACCTTTTGGGTGACAAGCGCAGTTATATAGGACGGCTACCGAAAGGTAGTATTCTGACACCTCATCCCAAAGAGTTGGAACGCTTGGTAGGTAAATGTCAAAATTCTTATGAACGTTTGATGAAGGCACGTGAATTGGCTCAGACTTCCGGTGTGCACATTCTATTGAAGGGTGCTCATTCTGTCATTATTGCTCCTTCGGGTAAATGTTGGTTTAACATCACCGGGAATCCGGGCATGGCAACCGCTGGTAGCGGTGATGTATTGACGGGTGTAGTACTTGCCCTGCTGGCACAAGGATATGAGCCGGAAACAGCTGCTTGCCTGGGTGCTTATGTGCATGGACTGGCAGGAGATGTTGCTTATAAAAAACACGGAGCAATCGGAATGACAGCAGGAGACATTGTCTCTTTTCTACCGCTGGTATGGCAGATGTTGGAGAAGGAACTAATACCTTAGAGCCTCTTGTGTCTTATTTCCTGGTTGTGATGTGGAAACATCCTTGTTTCAATTCATACTTTACATAACAATGATTGGCTTGTTTCAGATCCCTCAAGACTTCAGATAAAACAAGTTTCAGCGTGTCGGAGCTGACATCCTGTAAAGGACGTCCGTCTTCATCTTCTACTTTCTGGAAGCTTTTCCAGCTGACATCGAAGGTCGTGCCATAGAAATGGGCGGAGTTCAAAGATGCGTTGCCGTTGTGGCGGCGTAAGCGTTTGACATCGTCCTTGGTACGGAGTACCGAGGTTACTATCACTTTGTTGGGATTCAGACCTTTGGAGGCCAATGAGTCCAGAAAATTAGCACCGATGCTGTCTAACAGGGTGGCAGCTCCGGGAACGAGGTAGGGGATGGAGTGCGTTAAAGAATCGACAGTATAAAATGCATTGGTAGTAATGTGTTGTAGCTTGTCTTTCATGCCTTCTGCTTCATCTCGGGAAGCGAGCGGAAGAATGCCGATGGTTTTGGCTATTCCCAAATGTTTCTCGTTTAGGTCTCCGAAAGAACGTTTGTAGCTGATTACTCCTTTAATATTACGAGGTTCATTCAGTTTCAGTGACATGTCTTTCTTCTTGCATCCGCTGAGGCCCATGGATAAGGCCATTCCTACTATTAAAAGAACAGGGGTTAAGTGGCGTTTATAGTGCATTTTCTTGAGTCTTATATAGGTAATGTTTGATAAAATTTAGGCAAAGATAATCCAAACCCGTGAAACATAGGGATAGAAACCTGCTTTTTTCGCGTCTTTTTGTACCTTTGCAGCACAAAAACGAAAAAAGGTGCAACGATATTTTATTTATTTAGCTTATGACGGTACAGCCTATCACGGTTGGCAGATTCAACCCAACGGTGGAAGTGTGCAAGAGTGTCTGATGAAGGCGCTTTCCACTTTGATGCGTCGTAATGTGGAAGTGGTGGGTGCAGGACGTACGGATGCTGGGGTGCATGCCTCACTGATGGTGGCTCATTTTGACAGCGAAAAGCTTTTGGATGTCACTTTTATGACTGATAAACTGAATCGGCTGCTTCCTCCCGATATTTCTGTGTACCGTTTGCAGGCAGTAAAACCGGAGGCGCATGCTCGTTTTGATGCAACAGCACGTAAGTACGAATATTACGTTACCACTGCTAAATTACCATTTAACCGCCAGTACCGTTGCCGTCTTTTCCAAACACCCGATTTTGAACGGATGAATGAAGCTGCGCAAACGCTGTTTGACTATACAGACTTTACAAGTTTCAGTAAACTGCATACGGATGTCAAAACCAATCATTGTAAGATCATGCATGCTGCCTGGACACAAGTGGATGAGGTTACTTGGGTATTTACTATTCAAGCAGACCGTTTCTTACGAAACATGGTACGGGCCGTTGTAGGAACCTTGCTGGAGGTGGGGCGTGGAAAACTCACGGTGGAGGGCTTCCGGAATATAATTGAGCAGAAAGATCGTTGTCAGGCAGGGAGCTCAGTTCCGGGGCAGGGCTTGTTTTTGGTAGATGTTACCTATCCCGAAGATACGTTTATCACGGAACAGTGAGTATAATTCATAAGTTATGCATTTACGTTCTCTTCCCATTTTTATTTTATCTTTTAATTATTATTGAATCAAATGTGGTTATTACTTGCTTTTCTTTCAGCAGCTTTGCTGGGTTTTTATGATGCTTTTAAAAAACAATCGCTTCGGGATAATGCAGTACTTCCGGTACTTTTCCTGAATACAATATTCTCCAGTCTGATCTTTCTTCCGTTTATTGTGGTATCCGCTTTGGTTCCTTCCGCTTTGAGGGAGACAATGTTCAATGTACCCGTTGTAGGGTGGGAGATGCATAAATTTATTATTATTAAGTCGTTTATTGTACTATCCTCCTGGGTATTTGGTTATTTTGGAATGAAACATCTGCCGTTGACTATTGTAGGACCTATCAATGCAACGCGTCCTGTCATGGTGCTGATTGGCGCTATGTTGATATTTGGCGAACGTTTGAATGCCTTTCAGTGGATAGGTGTTTTGCTGGCAGTGCTTTCTTTTTTCATGTTGAGTCGTTCCGGCAAGAAGGAGGGTATTGATTTTAAACATAACAAGTGGATTTTATTCATAGTATTGGCGGCTATTACAGGTGCTGTCAGCGGACTATACGACAAGTTTCTTATGAAGCAACTCAATCCGATGTTGGTACAATCTTGGTACAATGTTTACCAAGTATTTATTATGTGCCCCATTATTTTGTTACTGTGGTATCCTAAAAGGAAAGAGAGTACTCCGTTTCGGTGGGATTGGACTATCTTAGGTATCTCTCTTTTTCTTTGTGCGGCAGACTTTGTGTATTTTTATGCCTTGAGTTATGAAGATTCTATGATTTCCATTGTTTCGATGGTACGCCGTAGCAGTGTGGTTGTCTCCTTCCTCTTCGGTGCATGGTTCTTCCGTGAAAAGAATTTAAAAAGTAAGGCTGTTGACCTCATTTTAGTGCTGATTGGAATGTTCTTCTTATATTTGGGAAGTAAATAAGCAGAATACGGATGGCTGAAGATTTATATATAGAAAATGGTAGCAAAGAAGATAAGTATCGTACTTTGCTTCCGCAATTGAAAAGTTTGCTATCTGACGAGGATGATTTGATTGCCAAACTGGCCAATGTGGCAGCTGCACTGAAAGAGACCTTTCACTTTTTTTGGGTAGGCTTTTATCTAGTGAAAGGCGAAGAACTGGTATTGGGTCCTTTTCAAGGTCCTATTGCCTGTACTCGTATTCAAAGAGGACGTGGAGTTTGTGGCAAAGCTTGGGAAAACAAATCAACGCAGGTAGTGCCTGATGTGGATGCATTTCCAGGGCATATAGCTTGCAGTTCCTTGTCACGTTCTGAAATAGTAGTTCCCCTCTACGAAGCAGATGGTCGTGTCTGGGGAGTGCTTGATGTGGATAGTGAGAGTTTGAATAGCTTTGATGATACAGATGTAAATTACCTTGAGTGTATCTGTCACCTGATCTGATGTCTGTCATTGGAGTAAAGATAAATAGGGAAATAGTATGATAAAGAAGTTGAGTTTTTTTCTGTGTTTGACTTTTGCCGGAGTGGGAGCTTTGCAAGCTCAGGAAGCCAAAACGTGTTTCGTGAATATGCCGGATTCTTTGAGTCCTTTGCTTTCCGCTGTCAACCGTGCCGATTTTATTGACTTTCTGGAAAGTAAGATGAAAGCAGAAGTTACCAATACGTTTGGTGGTAAATCTGAAATGACGGAACTTTCTCCTGATTATATCCGTGTAAAGCTGACGGAACAAAGTACTTGGCAGATGAAACTTCTTCCTGTGAATGATAGTACAAAAATGATTTGCACAATTTCTACTGTTTGTGCTCCTGCTTGCGACAGCCATATTAACTTTTATACGACTGCTTGGAAGGAATTGCCTGCTTTGTCTTATTTATCGACCTTGCCTGCTATCAATGACTTCATTGCCGAAGCTCCGGATTCTGTAGATATCTATGAGTATCAGGAAGCGTGTCGTCAAGCCGATTTTCTTTTGATGAAAGCCGATTTTTCGGACAAGGATTCGAAGTTAACATTTACATTTACCACACCTGATTATATGGAAAAAGAAGCGGCGGAAAAACTGAAACCGTTTCTCCGCCGTCCTGTGATCTATGTTTGGCAAGAGGGAAAGTTTATGGTCCCATAACCTTACTTTCTTGTTTTGCTATTTTACCTTGATTTTGTCGAATCCTTCTCCGTAGACTCCGATCACTGCACTTTGTGATACGAATGCATTAGGGTCTATGTCTTTTATCAGCCGGAAGATGACGGTTGATTCTCGTTTCTTTGCTAAAATAAACAACATCTTTATTTCGCGTCCGGTATAGAATCCGGAGGCATTGATAACCGTTGCTCCCCGATGGGGATACACTTGTATGTGTTTAGCTATCTC
>CALYZE010000032.1 GCA_945607605.1 uncultured Bacteroides sp. | reverse complement strand
TGTTTCAATAGATGGAACACTCTGTTTCAATAGGTGGAACACTCTGTTTCAATAGACGAAAACACTTTGTTTCAATAGATGGAACACTTCGTTTCAGATAGATGAAACACTTCGTCTCAGCCGCTGAAACAAATCTCTTCAAAGGGATGTACCTATATATTAAGATACACTATGGATGCTTTATCACTATATGACTTGAATGCTTTGGTACGGCGTAGCATGGAGCAATGTCTGCCGGACGAATACTGGATACAGGCAGAATTGAGCGATGTACGTACCAACAGTACGGGTCATTGCTACTTGGAATTCATTCAAAAAGATCCACGTAGCAATGCCCTGATAGCCAAAGCCCGCGGCACGGTTTGGGCCAACGTCTTCCGTTTGCTGAAACCTTACTTTGAAGAGGCTACCGGGCAAACTTTTGCTTCCGGCATTAAAGTGTTAGTGCAGGTTACGGTCAGTTTTCATGAACTGTATGGATATAGCCTTACCGTACAAGATATTGACCCCACTTATACGTTAGGTGATATGGCTCGCCGCCGTAAAGAGATATTGAATCAACTCGAAGAAGAAGGCGTGTTGAATCTCAACAAAGAATTAGAAATCGCCCGTTTGCCACAGCGTATTGCTGTCATATCCTCCCCTACAGCCGCAGGATATGGCGACTTTTGCCATCAATTGCAGAGCAATTCACGAGGGTTCTATTTTTATACCGAACTGTTTCCGGCTTTGATGCAAGGTGATCGCGTAGAAGAATCTGTTTTGGCAGCTCTTGACAACGTAAATGCTCGTTTGCCGGAATTCGATGTAGTGGTTATTATTCGTGGTGGAGGCGCTGCCTCCGATCTATCCGGTTTTGATACGTATCTGCTTGCTGCCGCTTGTGCGCAATTCCCCTTGCCTATTATAACCGGTATCGGCCATGAACGGGATGATACAGTGCTCGATTCTGTGGCGCATACCCGTGTGAAGACTCCCACGGCAGCTGCGGAATTCTTGATAGAGTCTATGAATAATGCTGCGGATGAATTGGACACACTTACGGTTCGCTTACAAGAGAGTGTCCGAAATCGGTTGATGGAGGAACAACGTAAGCTGGTTAGTTACAAAAATCGTATCCCTTCTGCTGCCTATCGCCGTTTATCCGGTGCAAAACTCTCCTTGCTAACTGCACGAAAAGACATAGTACAGGTTGTAACTTCTTCAGTATCTCGCCACCGTCATCGTCTGGAATTATTACAGCAACGATTGACCGATGCGTCACCCGAAAAACAACTGGCTCGTGGCTACAGTATTACTTTGAAAGACGGGAAAGTGGTGAAAGACACGGCTTTGATACAAGAAGGAGATTCCGTTACCACCCGTCTCTACCAAGGAGAATTCACTTCAATCGTAAATCATAAATCGTCAAATCGTAAATAATATGGTGTCTAAGAAAAAAGAAACTTACTCCGAAGCCATGGCGCGTTTGGAAAAAATAGTGAGTCAGATCGATCATAATGAATTAGAGATAGATACGCTTGCTGAGAAGATTAAAGAAGCCAATGAAATAATTGCGTTTTGCAGTGATAAATTGACTAAAGCTGATCGAGAAATTGAAAATTTACTGTCGGAGAGGCGGGAATGTGAAGAATAAAGACTATTTTTGTTGCATAATGTACGTAATAAAGTAACTAATACTTTGAGATATGAAAGAGCTGGATTGGAGTAATCTGCCGTTCGGGTATATGAAGACAGACTACAATGTGAGAATTTATTATCGTAACGAACAATGGGGTGCTTTAGAAGTTTGTAGTGAGGAAACCATTCCTATGCACATGGCTGCTACTTGCTTGCACTACGGTCAAGAGGCCTTTGAAGGTATGAAGGCTTTCCGAGGCAAAGACGGAAAGATTCGCATATTCCGCTTGGAAGAAAATGCGGCCCGTCTGCAATCTACTTGCCGAGGTATTTTGATGCCTGAACTTTCTACAGAACGTTTCAAAGAAGCGATTCTGAAGGTCGTAAAACTAAATGAACGCTTCATTCCTCCTTACGAATCGGGTGCTTCTTTGTATATTCGCCCGTTGCTGATTGGAACCAGTGCACAAGTGGGTGTACATCCTGCTAAAGAATACTTGTTTGTAACGTTTGTAACCCCGGTAGGTCCCTACTTTAAAGGTGGCTTCTCTACCAATCCCTATGTCATTATCCGCGAGTTCGACCGTGCTGCACCTCATGGAACCGGTACTTACAAGGTAGGTGGTAACTATGCTGCCAGCTTGCGTGCCAATAAGAAAGCCCACGATTTGGGTTACGCTTGTGAATTCTATCTGGATGCCAAAGAAAAGAAATACATCGATGAGTGTGGTGCTGCCAACTTCTTCGGTATCAAAGATAATACTTATATTACTCCTGAGTCTACTTCGATTCTTCCCTCCATCACTAACAAGAGTTTGATGCAGTTGGCAGAAGATATAGGCATGAAGGTAGAACGTCGTCCGGTTCTCGAAGAAGAACTGCTGACCTTTGAAGAAGCAGGTGCTTGCGGTACGGCTGCGGTTATTAGTCCCATCGAACGCATTGATGATGTAGAGAAGGGTAAGTCATACGTCATCTCCAAAGATGGTAAACCGGGCCCTATCAGCACGAAGCTGTACAATAAACTGCGTGCTATCCAATATGGTGACGAGCCTGATACGCATGGTTGGATAACCATCGTGGAATAACGGTAAGCATAAAGATTACAACCCTTGCTAAGACTACAGTTCGTAGCGAGAGACTACAGGGAGAGCATGCGCTTTCCCTGCTTGTTAATGTAGAAAGACTTTAATACACGTAAATGGGAAAAAATAAATTAGAGAAGTTTGCCGATATGGCGAATTACCCGCACGTCTTTGAATATCCGTACTCCGCGGTAGATAACGTGCCGTTTGAGATGAAAGGCAAGTGGCATGAGCAGTTTTTCAAGAATACCCATCCTATTGTTTTGGAATTAGGATGTGGGCGTGGGGAATATACGGTAGGGCTGGGGCGGATGTTCCCCGATAAGAACTTTATTGGTGTAGATATAAAAGGTGCTCGTATGTGGACGGGAGCTACCGAGTCGTTGGAGTCGGGTATGAAAAATGTCGCCTTCCTGCGTACGAATATTGAGATTATCGAACGTTTCTTTGCACCGGATGAGGTGAGTGAAATTTGGCTTACTTTCTCTGATCCGCAAATGAAGAAAGCTACCAAGAGGCTCACTTCTACCTATTTTATGCAACGTTATCGCAAGTTCTTGGTGGATGGCGGCATTATCCATCTCAAGACGGACAGTAATTTTATGTTTACCTACACCCGATATTTGGTTGAGAAGAATCAACTGCCGGTTGAGGTCATGACAGAAGACCTTTATCACTCCGGTATGGCCGATGATATTCTGAATATCAAGACTTATTATGAACAACAATGGCTGGATCGTGGTTTACATATAAAATACATCAAGTTTCATCTCCCGCAGGCTTGTGAACTTCAAGAACCCGAAGTGGAGATAGAATTGGATGAATATCGCAGCTACAACCGTAGTAAGCGTAGTGGTCTTCAGACCAGCAAATAATAAACTTTAATGGTAATCGCTAAATCGTAAATAAAATGACTCTTTATCCTAAACTGATTTTAGATGCACTGGCAACAGTTCGCTATCCCGGTAGCGGCAAAAACCTCGTTGAGGCTGAAATGATAGCCGACAATCTGCGTATTGACGGAATGAAAGTTAGTTTCTCGCTGATATTCGAGAAGCCAACGGATCCATTCATGAAATCGATGTTAAAAGCTGCTGAGGCGGCAATTCATACGTATGTATCTCCTGAAGTGGAAGTAGCCATCACAACGGAAAGCCGTCAGGCTGCACGTCCTGAAGTAGGGAAATTGCTGCCTCAGGTGAAGAATGTCATAGGTGTTTCTTCGGGTAAAGGTGGGGTAGGAAAATCGACAGTGGCTGCCAATCTTGCTGTTGCGTTGGCTAAGTTAGGATATAAAGTAGGTTTGTTGGATGCCGATATCTTTGGACCGTCCGTGCCCAAGATGTTTCAGGTGGAAGACGCTCGTCCGGTTGCTGAAAATGTGGGTGGACGCGATGTTATTATTCCGGTTGAAAAATATGGAATTAAGCTGCTTTCTATCGGTTTCTTTGTCGATCCTGATCAGGCTACCTTGTGGCGTGGCGGTATGGCAAGTAATGCCTTAAAGCAGTTGATAGGCGATGCCAAATGGGGAGAACTTGACTATTTCCTGATAGACCTCCCTCCCGGAACGAGTGATATTCATTTGACGGTAGTACAGACATTGGCCATGACCGGAGCTGTAGTGGTTAGTACCCCACAAGCTGTTGCCTTGGCAGATGCCCGCAAGGGAATCAATATGTTTACCAATGATAAGGTAGATGTACCTATTCTTGGATTGGTAGAGAATATGGCTTGGTTTACGCCGGCCGAATTGCCTGAAAATAAGTATTACATTTTTGGTAAAGAAGGGGCAAAAAAACTATCGGAGGAGATGAATGTGCCGTTGCTTGGACAAATTCCGATTGTGCAAAGTATCTGCGAAAGCGGTGATAATGGAACTCCGGTTGCGTTGAATGAAGATTCTGTTACAGGAGCTGCTTTCTTGCAATTGGCAACAGCTTTAGTTAGCCAGGTAGACCGTCGGAACAAAGAGAAAGCACCTACCCAAATAGTAGATGTGCATCATAAATAAAAAGAAAAGGAGCAGGCGCCACGTGGCAAATGCTCCTTTTACATAAAAATCGAGAAGAGAGGATTTTATTGCAATTTGAACATAATCGGGATCGTATATTTCACGTTTACAGGTTTCCCTTTCTCTATTCCGGGTTTCCATTTAGGCATATTGCTAACCAATCGGATAGCCTCGGCATCTAATACAGAGGTGACGGAACTGATGACTGTGGGCTCGGTAATATTCCCATCTTTGTCGATAATCATCTGTACGATGACCCTTCCTTGTGCTCCTGCCTTTTGAGCTTCTACCGGATATTTGATGCTTTTGGATATATATTGCATCAGTCCCTGCATACCACCGGGAAATTCGGGCATGTGTTCTACCACTTGCCATACCTTTCCTTCTACTTTGGGGAAAGTGGCAGTTTGATACCCCACGGCTACGATCTCTTCTACCTGCCCGTTAATTGGGGCATAGGCAGCAGGCTCCGCTGGCTTCTCTTTAGGTAACTTGAAAATGATAGGGACGGTATATTTTACCTTGACAGCCTTGCCTCTTTGTGTGCCCGGCTTCCATTTTGGCATGGCGCTGGCTACACGAATGGCCTCTTTGTCCAAAGAAGAATCAACGCCACGAAGTATGCGTGGATGGATGATGCTACCGTCTGTATCTACTACAAATTGTATGACCACCCGTCCTTGTGTGCGCGCTTCTTGGGCTTCTTTCGGGTATCGGATGTTTTCATTCAAATACTTCATGAGTCCACCCATTCCGCCCTCTAGAAATTCCGGCATTACTTCTACTACCTCAAAGATGACATCTTCGGGGATTGAATCATTCTTGTTGTAGAGGTTGTTTGGCTTTTCCAGCGTATTATCTACAGCCTCTATCACTTCAGCCGTTATCTGTTTCGTGGTGCGTGCCACCGCTTCGATATTGCTGATAATCATGAGTAAGGCTATTAAGGGAAGAAACATCAGGTATTTGGTTCTTCCTATTTTATTCGTTCTTTTTTGGTTCATCATCTTGATGCGTTTTTTTAATGGTAAAACATTGAAATTATTATAGAGAGTTGCTGCAGCCTTGTGATGTGAAAGCCCTAACAGGTGATACTGGTAGGTTTTAGAGTCATAGCCGTTTTCCAATACGTGGGCATCGGCCATATACTCCAGGTTCGTACGGATTTCTCGTTTCATGAGCCAGGCAAACGGGTTGAACCAGCATAAAATGCAAACCCATTCGCTGAGTACGACGTCTATGGAATGCCATTGGCGGGCATGTGTCTGCTCATGGGTCAGTATCTCGTTGAACTCCTCTTCGGTATGCGAAGACGGGTAAATAAAAATCCAATGAAAGAAAGAAAAAGGGCCTCCTTCTTTGGGGAGTAAATGTATGGTAGAATCTCCTATCTGTAGTGTGCGACAACGATCAGCCAAGCGAATAATTCCTGCCAGTTGAATCAAGAAACGGATGGTCAGGAATAGGACTCCGCCCCCATAAGCAAAGACTGCAAATTCTTGAAGAATCTTTTTCCAGTCAACTGTCGCTTTAGGACTTACGGTGAATTCCGGTAGAACGACGCTGGCATAGAGATCTGCCATGGCTACCATCGGTTCTTGTTCGACAATCCATGTCTGTATGTTTAATAGTGGAACAGCTGCTGCGATGGCAAAGAAACAAAGCAATGCGGTTCTGCGCCAACCAAAAAACGTATCTTTATAAAAGAACAGACGATAGAATGCATAGAACAAAACGATCACTACATTCACTTTCAGAAAATAGGCTAACATATCATTATGCATTCGTTATGATTCTTTTCCTTTCTCTATCATATTTATGATATCTTTCAGATCATTGGTTGATATTTTTTGCTCCTTGGCAAAGAAGGAAACCATTTCCTTATAAGAGTTTTCAAAATAATTGCGCACAAAACCACTCATGAAGGTACGTTTGTATTCACTTTCACGAATCAATGGCATATATTGGTAAGTATTGCCTATCCGTGTGGCGCGAACATACTGTTTACGTTCTAGATTCTTCACGATAGAGGCTACTGTGGTATAAGGGAGTGGCTTTTCATATTTAGAAACAATGTCTTTCACAAAGCAAGACCCTAGCTCCCAAATGTAGATCATTACTTCTTCTTCTTGTATCGTTAATTTTTCCATGGATAAAGTCTTTAAATGAATACATTACAAAGCTACGAATAGTTCGTAATAAAGCAAGCGTTAGTGAGTTAAATGGTGTGAAAAAGTTTGAGAGAAGAATTTTTATTAAAAAGGAGACGGCGACAGCCATGAAAAATAGACGCTTGTTGCTCTGGTTTTATTCCTCCCGTTTGCTAAAAAAACAGGCAACTTTTAAGCAAGTATCACTAAATGATAAAATAGTATATTTCTCTCTTACATTAAAACTCTACTTTTGTCTGACACAAGGAATGCAATTTTGATACTAGCTATAAATATTTAACCATTAATGAGAAAACAAAGCCTATGGGGAATAATGAATTCTATGTTGTAATCAACCACCTCTTTTATAATTTAGAAGGACTATTTATTTTCAAAAAAATAGTTTAACCTTTCATGAAACTGGTAATCGCCGTTGGGCCTGCCAATTTATTAATCTAAGAAAAATACAGGTATGAATTTAAACTTTAGAAAAACAGCGCTATTTGTGGGTGTGTGTTCGGCTTTCAGTCTGGGCTATACTCCACAACTTTTCGCCGCATCGGTCGATGAGGTTGAGGCTGTACAACAAAACAAAAGAATCACAGGTATCGTATCAGATGGGATGGGGCCTATTATTGGTGCGAACGTACTGGAGAGAGGTACGACCAATGGTGTGATCACTGATGTAGATGGTAATTTTACGCTAAATGTAAATCCGGGAGCAACTCTAGTTGTTTCTTTTATAGGTTATTCAACTCAGGAAATTAAAGTCGGTAATCAATCGACCCTAAACATCACTTTAAAAGAAGACTCTGAGTTGTTGGATGAAGTGGTGGTTGTAGGTTACGGTACCATGAAGAAGAGTGACCTTTCGGGAGCCTCGGTCTCAATGAGTGAGGATAAGATTAAAGGTTCTATTATCACCAACCTCGACCAGTCTTTGCAGGGGCGTGCTGCCGGTGTGACGGCGGTTTCTACTTCCGGTGCTCCAGGCTCTTCCTCTTCCATCCGCGTGCGTGGTCAGGCTACAATTAATGCCAATGCTGAACCGTTGTATGTAATCGATGGAGTAATTGTACAGAGCCAAGGTCAAAGTGGCTCATCTTATGGTTTAGGTGATGCTTTGGGTAATGGATCGGTTTCAACCATTTCTCCGTTATCTACCATCAACCCTGCCGACATTGTCAACATGGAGATTTTGAAGGATGCTTCTGCAACCGCTATTTACGGTGCGCAAGGATCTAATGGAGTTGTCTTGATAACTACCAAGCGTGGTAAGGCAGGTGAGGCTAAGTTTTCCTACGATGGCATGATGGCTGTACAACGCCAGACCAAGCGTTTGGATATGATGAACTTGCGTGAATATGCTACCTATTACAATGACTTGGTAAACATAGGTGAGATATCCGACCCAAGCAATTATTATGCAGATCCATCTTTGTTGGGAGTAGGAACGAATTGGCAAGATGCCATCTTCCAGACTGCTTTACAGCATCAACATCAGATCTCAGCGCAAGGTGGTACGGAAAAAATACAATACTACGTGTCTGCTTCTTATATGGATCAAGATGGTACGATCATTGGTTCAAATTTTAATCGTTACAGTTTCCGTACCAATTTGGATGCCCAGCTGAAAAAATGGTTGAAACTAGGTCTGAGTGCTACTTATACGGCTACTGGTGATGATTTAAAATTGGCGGATAGTGATGAAGGATTGATTAACTACTCATTAACCACACTTCCTGATATACCTATTTATAATTTGGACGGCAGTTATGCCACTGTGGTTCGCGAGGGATATACAAGTCCTAATCCGATTGCTCTCGCCATGATGGACGATATTTTGCTGAATCGCCAGAAACTGGCCGGCAATATTTTCTTTGAAGTTACCCCTATCAAGAACTTGGTTTGGCATGCTGAATTGGGATATGATATCAGCTCCAGTAAGGGAGAACGTTACAAACCGATGGTAGATTTAGGTGGTTGGGTACGTTCTAGTAATGAAAGTAGTATTCAAAAAAACAGTAGCACGTTTTGGCAATTGAAGAACTACGTAACGTATTCAGGAAATATAGGAGACAAGCATCACTATACAGCTATGGTTGGTCAGGAGTGCTGGGAGTCCAACTATGATTTTACCAGTATCTTCAATAGCGGTTTGCCTTCGGACGAAGTTCATAACCCGGCTTTGGGTACAGGTACACCGACTATTAATGCGGGTTTTGGAAGCTCTTCCATGGTTTCTCTCTTTACCCGTCTAACTTACAACTATGCCGACCGTTATTTAGGTACTTATACCTATCGTTATGATGGCTCTTCAAATTTTGGTCCGGAGAATCGTTGGGCAGGCTTCCATTCACTGGCTGCTTCTTGGCGTTTTTCCAATGAAAGATTTTTTGATCCGTTGAAAAATGTCATCAGTAATGGTAAACTGCGTTTAGGTTGGGGACAAACTGGTAATGCTAACATCGGCGGTTATGCTTGGGGTACTTCTATGAGTCGTATGCCTTCTGGGCTGGGTATGGGATATCGCCCTTCTAATATACCGAATACTTCTATTAAGTGGGAATCACAGGAACAATGGAACATTGGTTTGGACTTAGGTTTCTTGAATGATCGCATTAACTTGACTGCAGAATGGTATATGAAATCCTCTAGTGATATGTTGATGCCGTTGCAATTACCTTCTTACATGGGTACTTCCGGTAATGCTTCTTCTGCATTGGCTGCCCCGAAAGGAAACTATGGCGATATCGAAAATACCGGTGTTGAACTCTCTCTGAATACGCGACCTTTTGTTGGCAATTTTGAGTGGGATTCTGATTTCCAGATTTCTTTCAATAAGAATAAACTAAAAGGATTGGCGGGTACTGCCAACGCACAGATTATCGGTTACGGTCAGTGGACCGATGTGGTCAGTGTATCAAGCATAGGTGAATCACTTTATAACTTTTATGGCTTTGTATGCGACGGTGTTTATAAGGATTTAGAAGATCTACAAAACTCTCCGAAACCGGCTAAGTATCCGGCAAATGGCGTATTCGACCGTACCAATACCGTGTGGATAGGAGATATGAAATACAAAGACTTGAGTGGACCGGAAGGGGTACCCGATGGCATTATTAATGATTATGATAAGACTAACATCGGTTCTCCAATGCCTAAGTTTACTTTTGGCTGGACCAATACTTTCCGTTACAAAAACTTTGATCTTTCCATTTTTATCAACGGTTCTTATGGAAACAAAGTGTTTAACTATCTATCTATGAAGCTGACGCATATGAATTCACCTTGGACCAATCAGTTGAATACAGTGGGTGGACGTGCACAGCTTGTGCCGATTGATGCAGGTAAAACCTATAGCGATGGCACGATGTGGTATAATGATGTGTCTAATGTAATGGTGGCCAACCCGAATGCTTCCATTCCTCGTGCTACCGTTAATGACCCGAATGATAACGACCGCATCAGTGATCGCTACATTGAGGATGGATCTTATATCCGACTAAAGAATGTATCTTTAGGATATACTTTCCCGAAGAAGATGATAGACAAGTTGGGGTTGAGTAATTTGCGCGTTTATGCCAATGTTCAGAACTTATTGACTCTTACCGGCTATGACGGTTATGATCCTGAAATTGGTGCCAGCACTTCAAGTGTCAATGTTTTTGGTTTAGACAACGGACGTTATCCGTCACCTACTGTATATTCATTCGGCTTGAATGTTTCATTCTAACCTTTTAAATTGAAAAAAAATGAAAATCAGAACTCTAAAATATTGGGTGCTCGTTGTTATACTCGGTATGGGGACCATTTCATGCGAGGACTTTTTAAATCGCCCTACTGAAGATAATTATAATGAGTCGAACTTTTATCAGAACGACGAACAGTGTGTGCAAGGGGTTAATTACCTATACAATTCGCCTTGGTATGACTTCCAGCGCGGCTTTATCAAAGTTGGCGAAATCCTTTCAGGGAATGTTTATGAAGGAAACAGCCCCTATTTGAACTTTACAGTGAATGGCACAGACGAAAATTTGGTGAGTATGTCCTACTCACTATGGGCAGTGATTGGTCATACCAATACGGTATATAATCGTTTGAAAACAGCCAATGCTTCGGATGCTGTGAAAAAACAGTGTATGGGTGAATGCTTGGCATGGAAAGCTATGGCTTATTTTTATCTGGTACGTAGCTTTGGAGCAGTGCCTATTATCCATGACAATACGGCAGAATTGAACAGCGGAAGTTATAATTCTAAGTTTAAGGTAGAAAGAGCAGATGTCTATGAATATATCGTTATGACTTTGGAAAAAGCCATAGAACTGCTTCCTGCTAAGGGTGAATCTGGTCGTATTGATCAATATGCTGCCAAAGGACTTTTAGCTAAAGTGTATCTCACCAAAAGCGGAGTCTCCGGCACACGTAATGCTGACGATTTAGCCATGGCTGCCTCATATGCTAAAGATGTGATTGACCATTCCGGACGCAAATTGCTTACAAATTACTCTGATGTTTTCCGGTTAGCTAATAATAAAAATCAGGAGTGTCTTTTCTCTTGGCATTGGTCGGCCGGACGTGATCCTTGGACACAGCAAAATTCATTGCAGTCAGATTTGGCAATGGTAGGTTTTGATGAGTTTGGAGATTGTTGGGGTGGTTATGCCGGTCCGTCGGTGGATCTGCAAGATGCATTCGGAATTTCAGCTTTGGCAAGTCCCGAAACGCGCTCTGACATAGACGCACGTCGTCGGGCTACCATGATGATGGCGGGGGATGTTTTTGACTATTTTTGGCGAGATAAGGGAGGATTTGATTATCTTAAATTTATCTATGATGCTGACTATGGCAAGGGAGGTCCTAATGGTGAATATCAATCTCCTACAGGCGCCAATCATGTGAAACATTTGTATGGGAACAATGGGGACCATGTGACAGGATTGGGTGTTTCTGCTGGTAATATGTATAGTGGCTTGAGTACTCATATTTTACGGCTTTCTGATGTTTATCTCATCTACGCTGAAGCTAAAATGGGAACAGCTACCTCAACCAGTGATGAATCAGCTATAGATGCTTTCTATCAAGTACGTCATCGGGCCAGAAAGGGATATGAAAAACCTACGTCCATTACTTGGGAAAATGTTTGGAAGGAACGTCGGTTAGAACTGGCTTGCGAAGGCGACCGCTGGTACGATTACGTGCGTTTGGCTTACTACGATTCTCAGCGTGCTATCAATGAATTGACTGCACAGCGTCGTGATGTTTATTATAACTTGGGCACTACTTATAAAGCTTATTATGAGACCGGTAATTGGACAGTGAATCCAGATGAAACACGTTATAACTCTAATGCAAAAGCTCCTAATGTCACTGTTTCAAGCTTTACATTGCCGTTCCCTACCGAAGACGTGGTATTCAATCCTAATCTGATGGAGGAACCGGTGCATGTAGATGTACGTAGCGAGTTCAGTTATTAATTTTAATGCATAAGAATATGAAAAAGAATAAATATATGAGTGGATTCTTTGCGGCATCTCTTGCTATAGCAAGTCTTTTTGTAGGTGCTTGTGAAGATGAACCGGATAAATATGAAGTGGCAGGTGGCGTACCGACTGTCAAATACGTTCGTGTTCCAAATTTGGCTGTCAGAGATTCTCTGCTGTCAGGAGCTTATATGGCGAATACCATCTGCTTGGTAGGTGAAAATTTGCGTAGCGTCTATGAACTTTACTTTAATGACCAAAAGGCCATTCTTAATTCCAGCTACATTACGGAGCATACCCTATTGGTAGATGTGCCGAAAAAGATTCCGTCTGTGGTGACGAACAAAATCTATATGATTACGAAATCTAAGGATACGATTCATTATGATTTTAAAGTATTGGTACCCGGACCTGCCATCAATGGGATGAAGTGTGAATGGGCTCGACCGGGGGAACTAGCTGAGATACGTGGAGATTATTTCATTAATGATGCTAATAAACCCTTGACACTTAAAATTGGAGAAAAGAACATTGACCTGGTAAGCTTTACGCAAAACCGTATTTCGTTTGTGGTTCCGGAAAATCTGACAAGCAGTCCTTTGGAAGTGACTACTATCTATGGAACAACGAAATCCAGGTTCTACTATATGGATACTCGTGGAATGCTATTTGATGACTGGGGAGCAGGAGAAGGTGGAACGGGACTTACGAACCACGGTTGGCATGCACGCGAAATAAAGAAAGACGATTATTCACTTAACGGCAGTTATATGGAATTAGGTGGTGCCACGATGTCGCCTGACGGTGGATGGGCTGATTCTAATTTTGCCTTTGAATATTGGCCGGGTGACTGGAATACTCCACAAGGATTTACAGGTACAGACATTCGTTTAAGCGATTTGGTCAGCTTCAAGGATTTTAAAAACATGTCTCTGAAGTTTGAAATGTGTATCCCCGCTAGTAATCCGTGGATGGCAGGTGCTATGCAGATCATTTTCTCAGGAAATGATCAAGTTACTATGCAAACGGCTAATAACACTTTCTTTAATAACGATACGGGATATCCACGTGCGCTTTATCGTCCTTGGATTTCAACCGGTAGTTATGACACAGCTGATGGATGGGTTACGGTAACATTGCCTATTGCCGATTCTTTTGTCTATGATCAGAAAGGTGAGAAAGCTAAGATAGCACTTACAGAAGATCACTTTACCGGCTTGACTATTTTTGTATGGGGAGGTGGTATTTCCGGTACAGAATGTAATCCTATTATCAAGATTGATAACATTCGTGCAGTTCCCAATTAACGAATAAGAACAAAAAACAAATGATGAATATGAAACTATATCATAAACTATCAGCTCTTTTGATGTTGGGCTTCATACTTGTTGGCACTTCTGTGCTGACAGGTTGTGATAGCGATGAGCTGGATACGAATCCATATAATAAGAGTGGTGTAGAATTGCTGGGTTTTGGTCCATGTCCTCTGAAGCGCCTGGATAATATGCGTATCACCGGTACGCATCTCAACCGGGTAGATAAAATACTTTTCCCACAAGGTAACTCGCTGGTGGAGGAATCAACGACTTTCGAGGAAGCTGAGTTTCGCCTGATCAATCATGAGGAGATAGAAGTGGTGGTACCCGACATGACGGTTCCCGGAAAACTCCGTTTGATAGTAGGCAATGATACGATTGTATCTGCATCGAAAATTACATTTGAAGAAGCGGCAGTTGTAGACGATGTAACTCCTGTCAAGAATTTGCGTGCGGGTTCAGTGATTACTATTTCCGGAGAATTTGTGTGGAACATTGCCTCGGTCACTTTCAATGACCACGTGGTAGTGGATGCTGAAAACTTCTTGAAGAATACCCGTACGGAACTTCAAGTAGCTGTGCCTCTTGAAGCACAAAGTGGGAAGATTGTGTTTAGCAATGGTGCTGAGCCTCCACAAGAAGTTACATGGGGCGAACCTCTTGAAATCCGTCAGGCTATAGTAACCAAACTTTCTGCTGAACTGCTTGATTTCGGAAGTACAATTCTCATTTCAGGAACTGATCTTGATCTGGTGAAAACGGTTAACTTCCCATTGATAGCCGAAGGTGTTAGTTTTACTATCAACAATGAAAGAACTCAGTTGACAACGACTGTACCTGCAACGACTATTCCAGGTGTTATATCTCTGGTACAACATTCTGGTTTGATGATTGAAACACCGGCTTATAAGTTACCAATGGCTGAATATACAGCAATCTCTCCTGTTGAACAGTTGAAAGAAGGAAGCGTGGTGACCATTACCGGTCAGAATCTTGACCGTATTGTTTCGCTCGAATTACCGGGTGGCATTTCCTTGAGTCAAAGTCAGTTTACGAAGACTGCTACTCAAATCACTTTCCTTGTGCCCGCAGACATGGGTGATGGTAAAGTGACCCTGATTCAGCATGAAAACTACAAGATAGAGTCCGAAAAGATTGCGATGCATCATGAAGGTGCAGAGTATCCTATCTGGCAAGGCTCCGTTGTTGTGGGCAATTGGAGTGGCTCGATGGGCGATCTCTCTTGGGGGGGTGGTTCAGAACTTTGGCCCACTGTGAAACCCGGACAGGTGATGTCTATTTATCTTCAAATGAATGAAGGGGTGGATTGGGCTCAGCTCCGTGTTGCGAATAGTGGTTGGTCTGCTCTACCAGGTACCAGCGATCCGTATGATCTTGAACCGGGAGATAATATTGTTCGTGTCACTCTTACAGAAGCTATGATTGATGAGCTTGTCCATAATGCTGGCTTGGTACTCTGCGGGGCCAACTTTACGGTAACCAAAGTGACGCTTTCAGTACTTGAAAACGTAATTTGGTCGGGTACTTTTGATGGTTCAGGCTGGGCTGGATTTCAAGAGTTGAGCTGGGACGGATATGATTGGAGCACTTTCGAACTTGGGCAGAAGATTGTTGTTACATTTGCTTCTGTAACCCCTGATCTTGGCTGGGGATGCATCAACTTTAAAACAGCCGGTGACGGATGGCCAGGTTTGTCTGTTGGTCAGGTTGATTTTGCAGGAAAAGCTGAAGATCAAATTTATGAATTTACGCCAACGAGCAATGATGTTTTGCGGTTAAAGAGTGAAAACGGTCTAATTCTGCAAGGTGATGGTTATATCTTGAAGAAAGTTGCTATAAAATAGGGTGAGTGTTTTTTATTGGGAAACCTCCTTTCTCTCGGCATCAAATTGTGCATAGATAGAGAGGAGGTTCTTTCCTATTGACTGTTTTTAATAATTAGTATGAATAGCAGTATGAATATGAGTGTCCTAAACAGGAGCAGGGGGTGGATTGGCTTATTGATAGTTTCCTCTTTTTTTGCTTGTAGTAGTGACAGCGAAAATGAGGATTCCAATGGTCCCTTATTAAATGCTCCACAGCTGATCTCGAGCACACCTGCGAATGAGGCCGTCGGCGTTTCTGATGGAGATTTAGAGGTGGTATTAACTTTTGACCAGAATGTCACAACCCCTTCTGTAGGTCATGGTGGAGTCACGATTTCGGGTGCAACTGTAGGAAAAGTATCAGCTAATCTTAAAAATGTAAGTATTCGTTTGTCGGGTTTGGAAAAAGCCAAAAAATATCAGCTGATTGTTGCTAAAGGAGTTGTTTTAGGTCCTACTAAGATAGAAGCACCTCAGGTGATTGTTTCTTTTTCAACGATAGATGTACCGGAGGTTAAACCGGTGGATGCGAAGCTTTGTACTCCCAATCCCTTGCCGCAAGCTCAAAAAGTATATGACTATCTGGTTCGCATGTATGGAACCAAATCATTGTCTGCTTCTATGGCTAATGTAAACTGGAATATTGCTGAAGCAGAACTTGTGAATAAGGCTACCGGAAAATATCCGGCTATGGCTTTCTTTGATTATATTCATTTGGCATGGTCTCCGGCTAACTGGATCGACTATTCGGATACCAAGGTTGTAGAAGACTGGTGGAAGGCCAATGGATTGGTAGGTGCCAGCTGGCATTGGAATGTTCCGGCTACGGAAGGTGAGACTGATTTGAACAAATACACCTTTATTCCGGGCAATGGTGCGAAGAATAGTGAGGGTAACTGGACTACTACTTTCCGTCCCGAGAAAGTTTTTGTAGAGGGTAGCTGGGAAAATAGAGTGGCTAAAGCTGATTTAGAAAAAATGGCAAGTTATTTGAAACTGCTGCAAGATAAGAGTATTCCTGTGATATGGCGTCCGCTTCATGAAGCTGCGGGTAATATTTACGAGTTTAAGGGTGGATTGGCTTGGTTCTGGTGGGGATACAATGGTGCAGAGACGTATAAAAAGCTATGGCGCTATATGTTCAATTTCTTCAAAGACAAAGGTATTAACAACTTGATTTGGGTGTGGACTACTCAGACGAAGGACGTGGATTTCTATCCGGGTGATGATTATGTGGATATTATAGGACGTGATATTTATAATCAAACATCTGGAGTGGATAATGCTGCACAGTACCAGCTCATTCTAAACTCTTATCAACAGAAGATGATTGCATTGAGTGAATGTGGTAATGTGGCTAAGTTTTCCGAACAGTGGAACACAAATGCTCGTTGGGCATTCTTTATGCCGTGGTATCAGTACAACGCCACTACATTGATGGGCCATCAACATGCTGACGAGGATTGGTGGAAAGATGCCATGAACCAAGATTTTGTGCTTCATCGTGGAGATCTTCCTTCTCTAAAGTGATTCAGTGCATTTTTACATGGGGCTTATTAATATAGTAAAGGGATAAAATAGTATTACTCTCTCTTGGCACAATCAGTTATCTTTGTCCCAAGGAATAGGGTTAACAAAATAATACCATCATGAAAAGCATGAATATAAAAAAACTAAAATTTACTGCAATGCTTCTTGCGGTAAGTATACTGACCGCTTGTCATTCCACTAAGAAAGAACAGATTGTGAATGAAGAAACCGTTTCTGTACGTACACAAGAAACGGAAAAGTTACTGGCTCATTTAAAACAAGTTTCTTCAAAAGGGATTATGTTCGGTCATCACGATGATACCGTATATGGCATCGGGTGGGAAGGTGATGAAGGTCGTTCGGATGTAAAAAGTGTGTGTGGCGACTTTCCTGCTGTCATCAGCTTCGATTTGGGAGAGTTAGAGCTTGGAAACACCATGAATCTGGACAAAGTTCCTTTTGATAAAATCAAGAAAGAAATAGTCAATCAGTATCAACGGGGCGGTCTGGTTTCGTTGAGTTGGCATGCCCGTAACCCTAAAACCGGAGGCGACTCGTGGGATGTTTCTGACACTACGGTAGTAAAGTCTATTTTACCGGGAGGCGACCTTCATCCGAAGTTTTCAGTCTGGCTGAGTGACGTGGCAGATTTTCTCAATTCACTGCAAACCTCAGAGGGAGTAAAGATTCCCATTCTTTTCCGTCCGTGGCATGAACATACGGGAAGTTGGTTTTGGTGGGGTGAAAAGCTTTGTACTCCGGAAGAATATAAAGCCTTATGGCACATGACAACAGATAGCCTTCGTGCACGAGGTGTGGATCATGTTCTTTATGCTTATTCACCGGGCACGGAACCCAAAGATACCGCTCAGTATCTGAAGAAATATCCGGGAGATGAGCGGATTGATGTGATTGGCTTTGATACGTATCAGTTTGATCGGGAAGTCTTTCTGGCTGGACTTGATAAATCCTTATCCATTGTGGATAGTATCGCTAAGACGCATCAAAAAGTAATTGCTATCACTGAAGCAGGTTATGAAGGCATCCCAGATGCAACGTGGTGGACAGGTACTTTACTGCCGGCATTGGAGAAATATCCGGTAGCTTATGTATTGGTGTGGCGCAATGCCCGTGAAAGGGTAACACACTATTACGCTCCTTATCCGGGACAAATCTCTGCGGAGAATTTCATAGAGTTTTATAACAGTCCTCGAACACTGTTTGCAGCAGATGTCGACTTATATCAATAACAAACAACCCCTGATAATAAACATGAAAACTTTTAAAGCGAAGGTAGAAAGTCTCTTTCAGAAACACGAAGAGTTAATTACAAGAAAGAATGTGGCCATAGAAGATGGAAATGGTATATTTACACGCTATAAATACCCGGTGGTGACCGCCGCACATACACCTGTGTTCTGGCGCTACGACTTGGATGAAAAGTCTAATCCTTACCTGATGGAACGTATCGGAATGAATGCTACCATGAATTCCGGGGCTATCAAATGGAATGGCAACTATTTATTAATGGTACGTGTGGAAGGTGCCGATCGCAAATCTTTTTTTGCTGTGGCCGAAAGTCCCAATGGAATAGACAACTTTCGTTTCTGGGATTACCCGGTGACGATGCCTGAAGATGTGATTCCGGCAACCAATATCTATGATATGCGTCTTACTGCACATGAAGATGGTTGGATTTATGGTATTTTCTGTGCCGAACGACATGATGACAATGCACCTGCCGGTGATTTATCATCGGCTACGGCAACAGCGGCCATTGCGCGTACGAAGGACTTGAAGACTTGGGAGCGTTTACCTGACTTGAAAACCCGGAGCCAGCAACGTAATGTAGTGTTGCATCCTGAATTTGTTGAAGGTAAATATGCCCTTTATACCCGTCCGCAGGATGGTTTTATTGATGCCGGAAGTGGTGGTGGCATTGGTTGGGCTTTAGTAGACGACATGACTCACGCCGAAGTGAAAGAAGAGAAAATTATTGACCAACGCTACTACCATACCATCAAGGAGGTGAAGAATGGCGAAGGCCCGCATCCCATCAAAACACCGAAGGGATGGTTGCATCTGGCTCATGGAGTGCGTGGTTGTGCGGCCGGTCTTCGTTATGTACTCTATTTGTATATGACTTCTTTGGAGGACCCAACGAAGCTAATTGCTTCTCCGGCCGGTGCTTTCATGGTGCCCAAAGATGAAGAGCGTATCGGTGATGTGAGCAATGTACTGTTTACCAATGGCTGGATTGCCGATGAAGACGGAAAAGTATTCATCTATTATGCTTCTTCAGACACGCGGATGCATGTAGCTGTTTCTACCATTGATAAGTTAGTAGATTACTGTATGAATACACCTGCCGATGGATTGAGTTCATCAGCATCTGTAGCAACACTGAAAAAAATAATAGATAAGAACCTGAAAATTATGATTAGTAAGGAATCTTAATTACAATTTTACTATGGCAACATTGAAAGAAAAAGTCGGTTATGGTTTCGGAGATATGTCCTCCTCGATGTTTTGGAAAATATTTTCGTATTACTTACCGTTCTTTTATTCGAATATCTTTGGTTTAAGTCTGGCTGATGCAGGAATGCTGATGCTGGTTACCCGCATCTGGGATGCTTTGTCTGATCCTATGATGGGAGTCATTGCAGATCGTACCCATACGCGTTGGGGGAAATACCGGCCCTATCTATTGTGGGCGGCAGCTCCTTTTGCGATAGCGGGTATCCTGCTCTTTACCACTCCCGATGTGGGAACGACCGGCAAGCTCATTTGGGCGTATGTCACTTACATCCTGATGATGACGGTATATACAGCTATCAATGTTCCCTATGGCGCGATGTTAGGTGTAATGACCGATGACTCGAACACCAAAACGGTCTTCTCCTCGTATCGCATGTTTTTTGCTTATGGCGGTAGTTTCATTGCTTTGGGCGCATGGGAACCCTTGTGCAATTGGTTTAAGTCGATGGAGTGCAGCACTCCCCAAAGCTGGCAATATGCCATGATAGTCATTGCAGCCTTTTGTTTTATAGGTTTTCTTCTCTGTTTCAGTATGACTCGCGAGCACGTCAAGAGCGTAGCTGCCAAATCCATAGGCAAGGATGTGAAATCGCTTGTTCGTAATTCACCGTGGTGGATATTGAATGGAGCGGCTCTCTTATCCAACTTCTTCAATACAGTGCGTGGGGCTACTGCTGCTTACTTCTTTAAAGATTACATCAGTGAAAATGCCTTCCTTGATTTCGGAGTCTTTAACATTGTATTGTACGCAGGCTTATTCCTCATGGTAGGCGAGGTTTGCAATATGATTGGGGTGGCGCTGGCTGTTCCTTTGTCATTGAAGTTAGGCAAAAAAACAACCTATATTCTTTCATTGGGATGCTTGGTTGTACTGAGTGTGCTCTTCTTCTTTGTACCGAATAATGAACTGGGATGGTGGCTGATCATGATCTTCCAAGTGTTGATTTCAATCTGTACGGGAATTGTATCTCCCCTTGTTTGGAGTATGTATGCGGATGTGGCCGACTATGCAGAACAGAAAGACGGCACTTCATCCACCGGTTTGATTTTCTCCTCAGGCTCCATGGCTCAAAAGTTTGGGGGCGCATTTGCGGGCTGGGCTGTGATGGCATTATTGGCCTCTTTTGGCTATAATACAGCTGAAAATGCAGTGCAGACACCTGAAGCATTGAATGGTTTGAAATACTTGATGAGTTTTATTCCCGCTGCCATTGCCGCAGTTTCTATAGTGGTCTTGTTCATTTATCCGTTGAACCATCATCGAATGTTGACGATCAATGCCGATTTGAAGAAAAAACGTGCAGTTGTTTAAGTGAATATCTGATTATTAATCGTGAGAAGTATGGACATACATAAGATGGTAAAAGAGATGGAAGAAGAATTGGTTGCCAATATTCTTCCATTCTGGATGGATAAAATGACAGATCAAACCCATGGAGGGTTTTATGGACGCATCACCGGAACAGAAAAATTAATGCCGGAAGCTGAAAAAGGTGCGATTCTGAATGCCCGTATCCTATGGACCTTTTCATCTGCCTATCGCCTACTGAAAAAAGAAGAGTATCTTACTACGGCAACACGGGCTAAACGATTCATCATTGATCACTTCTATGATAAAGAGTATGGAGGTGTTTTCTGGTCGTTGGATTATAAAGGACATCCATTGGATAAAAAGAAACAAATCTATGCTTTAGGATTTGCCATTTATGGTTTAAGTGAATTTCATCGTGCCACAGGTGATAAAGAAGCACTTGACTATGCTATTCGTCTCTTTGAGAGCATAGAAAAACATAGTTTTGATGTTGTGAAGAATGGCTATTGTGAAGCATTGACTCGTGATTGGAAAGAGATGACAGATATGCGTTTGAGCGATAAAGACGAGAACGAACGCAAAACGATGAATACCCATCTGCATATTCTGGAGCCTTATACCAACCTGTTTAGGGTCTGGAAAGACCAACGTCTGGAAAAACAGCTTCGTAACTTGATTGAGCTCTTTACAGATAAGATCTTAAATATAGAAACGGGGCATCTGGAATTGTTCTTTAATGACGATTGGGTCAGCAAGTATCGTGTCATTTCCTATGGACATGACATTGAAGCCTCTTGGTTGATACACGAAGCTGCTTTGGTTTTAGGCGATGAGGCATTCTTGGAAAAAGTCGAACCTTTGGTAGAGTACATTGCTGCTGCCGCCGATGAAGGTCTTACTCCCGATGGAAGCATGATTTATGAAACTTTTTTAGATAAGGATCAAACAGATAAAGACCGCCATTGGTGGGTGCAAGCCGAAAATGTGGTAGGACATGCGAATCTCTATCAACATTTCGATGATGAAATAGCTATGCAGAAAGCCTTCCGGTGTTGGGAGTTTATTAAAAAGCATTTGATAGACTATAAACAGGGGGAGTGGCATTGGAGTTTGCGTGCCGACGGCCGTGTAAATACAACGGATGATAAGGCTGGCTTTTGGAAATGTCCGTATCACAACGGACGTATGTGTATGGAAATGATAGAACGTTTTTCAAAAAAATAACCTATCTTTGCTCTGCATACTTAACATCCTCTACTTATGAAAACTAAATTTTTAGCAATAGGTTTATTGCTTTTAGCCACGCTTGCCCATGCTCAACTTGTTTATCAAGATGCAGCCGCCTTTCCTCTTTTAGGGAAAGCAACCGAAGCAACTCTCACTCGTTATGAACGCCTTCCGGCAACCTTGCAGTCTGTTTCCCGCCAACCGTTGTGGGAATTGGGTCGCAACAGTGCGGGGCTGGCCATTCGTTTTCGCTCCAACTCCACCTGCATTGCTGCCAAGTGGGAAGTTAGAAATAATACAACGATGAACCACATGACACCTACCGGCATCAAAGGACTTGACCTTTACTGTCTGCAAGACGGGAAGTGGATGTTTGCCGGAAGTGGCCGTCCGCAAGGCAAGGTCAACCAAGCAACTCTTGTAAAGAATATGTTGCCCGAAGCACGTGAATATCTGCTGTATCTTTCCTTATATGATGGTGTTACCTCACTGGCCATCGGAGTAGACTCACTTTCCGAGCTCAATCAGCCTATGGTAAATTTGCCGGTACGTGAAAAACCGGTGGTATTCTATGGTACCAGCATCCTTCAGGGGGGCTGTGCATCCCGTCCCGGCATGGCGCATACCAATATCTTAGCACGTTGGCTCAACCGTGAATGTATCAATTTGGGTTTTAGTGGCAATGCTTTGTTAGATTTGGAAATTGCCGATGTGATAGCCGGCGTAGACGCTTCCATGTTTGTTCTTGATTTTGTGCCCAATGCTACTGTAGAACAGATGAAGGAACGTGCCGATTCATTCTACTCCATCATTCGTGCCAAACATCCTGACACCCCGATTCTTTTTGTGGAAGATCCCATCTTCACTCATTCCTCTTTCGATAGGCGGATAGCCAAAGAGGTAAAAGACAAGAACGATACTTTAAATGCTTTCTTCCAATCTTTGAAACAGCGGGGAGAAAAGAATATCTATTTCCTCTCTTCCAAAGACATCATCGGACACGACGGTGAGGCCACCGTTGATGGCATTCATTTTACCGACTTAGGATTTATGAGGTATGCGGAAGTGCTTTATCCGATACTAAAGAAACGGATGAAGTAAGCGGAGGGCTATACTTCCAAAGCTTCCTTCCGTCTTTTATATTCCTCAATCACGTGCTTTCTGCTTTTTAATATCTGCCACCGATACACCAGACAGGTCGTAATGAAATAAATCCCTGTCTGTATCCATAGTGCCTGATATTCAAAAGATACTTCATTCAGTGTAGCTCCCATGCTGTTGATGCGGACATACCCATTGATGCCGAAGGTGGACGGGAAGAGATATGAAAAGTATTTCCAAAAGGCAGGCATGGCAGAACCCGGCCATGAGATGCCCGAAAGAAACAACAGAGGTACGGAGGTAAAGACAAATACCAACATACACGTTTCGCGGTTGCGGATGGCAATGGAGGCCGTCATGGCGAAAAAAATGCAGGCTGCCAGGTAGGGAAGAGTGAACATCGTCAATACTCCGGGAATGGCTATCTGGTTGAGGCTGAATAGATACGGTACTACACATAAGGTATATACGGCTACTAAAGAATACACCAGGAAGTAGCTCAGCCCTTTTCCCATGACAATGCGCAAGGTTCCGTTGTAATGGCGGTTGATAGGCACTAAATCTTTGAAACGATTCTGCTCGCGGGCAGTACCGGCGGATAATCCGATGCCTAACAACAAGGTTTGTTGAATAATCAAGATCAGTACGGCAGGTATCAGGAAGGCGGCAAAACCATTAGCCGGGTTGAAAAGGGCGATGTCCTCATACTCTATGGGATAGGCAGTTATTTCATCTTGGCGGTCGGTCGTGTTGCCGGCACGCTCCATTTTGATTTCTGCATTCATGGCCAATGATACGTTGGTATTGGCGGTCAGTAAGGCTTTGTAATAAAGCAATCCGCTCATGTCGCAAAAAAGGCTGACCTGAGTTTGCTTGCCCCGAGCTAAGTCTTCACTGAAATGAGTGGGAATGTAAATGATGCCGTAGGCTTTGCGTTCTTTCAGCATCCGTTTGGCTTCTTCCATGTCGGCACAATAGGCTACAATGTTCATCTCCGCACTGGCATCTGCTCTCCGGAGATATTCGCGGCTCAGTGAAGTACGGGCGTTATCAACCACCACGGCGGGCACTTCGCGTATGGTTTCGTTGGTGTAGATAAAAGCGTATATCAGCGGATAGACCAAGGGAACAAGCACGAAGAAAATGAGTACACCTTGGTCGCGGAAGGTAGTACGGAACTCCCGTTTCCAGATATAGAATAGGTCATGTATGCCTTCTATTACTCTTCGTTTGAACGTCAGGTTTTTCATTACGGCATGTATTTATAGTAAATCAATGCTTCTTTCAATCGTCGGGCTACAAGGAACGGAAGCATCATAAAAATGAGTAGTGCCACATAATTGATCCATGAATAAATCATGGGATAACCGTTGAGAGCCTGATCCACATAAATCAGGAAATAGTGGCGCAACGGAAACAGGTTCGCCAAGGCTTGCAATACAGGATGCATACCCATGGCAGGAAATGACAATCCGCACATAGAGAACGAAAGCACGCCCCATAAGGAAGCAAAGCTAAGACCTAACCGCAGGGTAGGTAAGGTGCCTATCATCAGTACGCCCATGCCTTGAGAGGCCAGCACCAGACAGAGGGTGGCAAGCAGCATAGGCAGGATGCCACTGTTGCAGGGAAAGTGTAGGTACCCATACAAATATACGTTATAAAGAATGCCCATCAAGAAGAATACGGCTGTATGGGGTAGGAGTTTACCGCCGAGAGAGATCCAGATCGAATGGTTTCCCATGCGTAGCCACTCATGAGCGGTACGGTCTTTGATTTCTACGCCAATGGAGTAAACGGTAATCATGAAGATGAGCAACATCAGTATACCGGGAGCAAAGGTATTGCACAGATATACAGAGTAATTCAACCACGGATTGTTGAGAGGATGCGCATCAATCACAATGGGTTGTAGAAATGCCATGGCCTGATCTTCGGTCGCCCCTTTGGCATACAAAGAAGCCCGTGCGGCAGCTCCGGCAGTAAGTTCACTCATCATCTTCATATCCTTAAACAGCAGAGAGCCGGCTATCAATAAGGTGTTATTGGTATAGAAAGAAAGTTTGGGCTGTCGTCCGGACTGGATGTTGGCAGAAGTACCTTGAGGGATGTAGTAAAAACCATAAATCTCGCCTCGCTGCATAGCAGTACGTGCTTCGCTAATCGTAGGATAACGTGCTATAATGGCAGTTTGCTCAAAAGCATCTAAGTTGCGTGCCAGTTGCCGGGAAGTGGTACTCATATCCTGATCTACTACACCGACAGGCATGTCGGTAGGCAATCCGGAGTCCATCAGCGTGGTGAAGAAGATATAGCAAAACAAGGGTGCTACCACCATACAGAACAGATATAGCGGGCGGGAGACGAGACGTCGGAACTCGCGTTTCATCACATTCCATAAAGCTCTATATTTATTGTTTCTTTCCATTACCACTTTATCATCTAATCACTTTACCACCTAATCGTTTGATTACTTTTTCAATATGACGCTCATGCCCGGTCTCAAACCTTCCCTTTTTTCTTGAGGAGCAGCTTTTATTTCGAATGTTTTTAGGTCGAATTGCCCGGTCGTTTTGGTTGCTTTCCAAGCAGCGTAGGTGCCGAGGTCTTTCATATAATACACTTTCAGACGGATCTTTTGATTGAGTGCCGGAATAAAGGCTTCAAATTCGGTATTCATACCCAAATCTTGCAGCAAATCTTCGCGTACATTGAAAGTCACCCACATATCATCCAGTATAGCAATGTTCATGATAGGAGCTCCTGTTCCTACCAATTCTCCTAGCTTCGGGAAGATTTCAGATACCTCACCGGCTGCTTGGGCAATCAAATAAGTCTCTTTGATGTAGGACTCAACTTCGGCTACAGCTCCTTTGGCACGTTCTACCAATGCTGCGGCGGCAGCTTTGTCTTCACGTTCTGCGCCGTTCTTTGCCATGTCGTATTGGGCTTTGGCAGCTTTCTCGGTAGCTTTGGCTGCATCCCGTTGAGCGGTTATTTCATCCAGTTTCTGAGCAGACATCACACCTTGGTCATGTAGATTCTTGATGCGTTTGTAAGACTTCTCAGCAATATCTTGTCCTGCTTGAGCTTTTTGCCACATTTCATAGGCGGCCTGTATCTGTTCCCGGCGAGCCCCTTTCAATGCCTTCTCATTCTGAGCTTGTGCAGCCGATTCCGCAGCACGTGCCTGTTCCAATTTGGCTTGTACATCCGGTGCCTCCAAGATGGCCAACGTATCTCCTGCTTGTACACTTTGACCTTCTTTGACACGAAACTCCAAGATTCGTCCCGGCACTTTGCTTGATACACGATATTCGGTAACTTCTGCTTGGCCTTGCACAATTTCCGGACCTTTACGGAGCATGAAGAAACCCACAAGGGCCACTACGGCAATCACTCCCGTTAGTGTGAGGAATGCCAATAACATATTACTGTTTTGTGATTTTGCCATTTCTATTGATGATTTTATAATTTACTGTTTTCTACTTACAATTAAGAGGAGTCTGCTTCACCATGGGTATCTTTCTGGTTCTTATGACCGAACCAGTGTCAATCTTCCAATCGTAAATTTCCCGTTGCTTTCTTCAGATAGATTTCGGTGAGTTTCACGTCAATCTGTGCATCGATCTTTTCCGATTGAGCAGACAACCAGGCGGTATGTGCCTCAATCACATTACTTGCGGGAATGACCCCCTCTTCAAAGCCCAGAGTAGCATATCTCAGATTTTCGTTTGCTTTTTCCAGATTCTTTTCTGCCATTATCAGTTTCTTGGCAGCCTCGTTTACTTTGAATGCCGATTGGTTAACTTGCAATTCTATTTTTTCTTTGGCATCGTCCAATTGGTATTGGGCAATGCGAGCCTCCGACTTGGCAGCCTTTACTTTATAGATGCCTTCGCCCCAATGCCAGATGGGAACGGATACCATTACACCTACATTCCACATGCCTTTGAACTTTTTCTCAAAACTATTGAATACAGACGGATTCGTAGTCATGTAGCTACCCATCAAGGCAACCGATGGAAGATGTTCTGCACGAGCCACGTTTACTTTCTGTTTATAGATTTGAGTAGCCAGTTCCAGACTGCGCACTTCCGGACGAGTAGTATACGCCGCATCCATGTCAATGTTCTCTGTGGAGACAATAGCAGGGTTTAAGTCTTCTTTCTGTTCATCTTCCAAAGCGATGGGCGAACTAAGATCTAAGCCACATAGTTGGCATAACAACATTTTGGCAAGCCCCAAACCATCCGTTACCTTAGTCAAGGTCATTTCCGCCTCATTGACTTTTACTTTGATGGATAATCCGTCGGCTTTGGTGGCCACTCCTTCGGCAATCATCTTGTCCACATCGCTGTCCAGCTTTTGCAATAGTTCCAAGTAGCCTTCTGCCAATTTCTTCTTGTTGACAAGAGAAACCACTTGCCAATAGGCTTGGTCGGTACTTAGAATTACTTCCTGCATACCGCTGTGATGTTGTTGGCGTGCCAGCTCCTCGGCATAATGGGTGATTTTATTATAGGCACGTATCTTGCCACCCATATAGAGGGGCTGTGTCAAGGTCAAAGCGCCCGCATACATGTTGCGAGTGTCTGTACGAAAAGCGTCTACTAACGATTGTCCTGCTCCGTCGAGTGCACCTACCAAACTTTGTCCCAAAGCCGGGAGTTGACCAGCAATTTCGGGATGCAGTTGGGCAATGATTTGAGCAGCCTGTTGCAACGGTGCACTCAGGCTGGTTCCCAGATTAGACAACGCTCCTTTTTGAGCATCGCTCAATATAGACAGCTCCTTTTGGCTGCGCATATAGCCGCCACTTGCCGAAATGTTAGGCAAATAATTGGTAAAGGCCGCTTTCTTCTGATAGTGGGCTGCGTTGATCTTCTCCTGACTAATCAGCAGCTCTTTGTTATTGGAAATAGCCAATGCGCGGCAACTATCTAAACTCAAAACTCCCTGTGCCGCTATGGGGAAGGATAGGTAAGTCAACCAGATGAAACAGAGATACTTTTTCATTGGATTATACATTAATATGGATGATCTATTTCTTGTTTATGAAGCAACAATAATTGCATAAACAACGATGCAAATGTATGGCCTTTCAAGGATATCGCAAAATAATTTAACCAGTTTTTAAGAATAAATGTATTTCGTGATAGTTTTAGTCACTTACAGAGGCTTACTCTAATGTAAATGACTGAGACCCGATCAGTATACCGTCTGCAAAGATATCGGTACGGTAAGTACCTGCGTAAAGATACTCTTCTACATCCCAGAAGACGGTAACAAGCTGCTCTTCTCCATTATACTCTATATATTTTTTGATAGAATATGCTAAATTGCGGTTCTCGTATGCAAAAGTATGAGACGGATTTTTGGTCAGCACATCATTATCCGGTTTGTTGATGCGAACATACAGAGTCCGTTCGCCTGTTTCGGCGGTAATGTTCTTAACAATCGAAAAACTGATCTTGAACTTTACCACATCTTTTACTTTCTTGGCTATTTTGCCACGCTTATTGGTAGGCTGTATGGAGATGTTGGTCGCATCTAATTGAGCAGCCAGTGTAACGGTTTTGGTTAAGTTCTTCTTCTCTTCAGAAAGGTTGCTGATTTGTCGGGAAGCTGTATTGTATTTTTGAGTCACATCCGCAATGACTTCTTTTTGATAAGCAGTGAGGCGATTTAAGGAGTCTATCTGGTTGATATAACCTATCATGACTTTACGCAATGAAGCTAATTCGTTTTTCAAACGGCGTATTTCAGTGGCGTTGCTCGATTTTACTGTGCGCAATTCTTCCAACAAGCGTTGCGTCTTCAGCTGTTCCTGTTCCAATAATACAGACAAAGAATCATTCGAAACGGTTAGTTTCAATTCATCGTATTGCTTGGCAAAATCGGTATATTGATTTTCCAAGTCTTCCTTTTCCAATTGAAATCCCTGGATGAGTTCGTAGTTGGTTTTTTTCTCGGAGATTAGCAAAACGGTCACTCCTACTAATAATAAGGTGAGCAGAATACCTGCTGTGATGAGAAGCGTATTTCTTTTAGGTGTCATCTTTTAGTTTTTAGAATTCTGCCACAAAAATAAGCATTAATCGTTAATCGGCCTGCTTCGTTTGCATTAATTTTTATATTTAAGGGTGGAGGGGGCACTTTCTCCAAATGAAAAGCTTTCTTATTTAACTAAAATTATTACGGAAATATTTCTTTAATTACGAAGTTCGACGTATTTTTGCATCATATTTAGAGAATACTTATAAACAAAAACTTTAAAAACTATGTCAAAAGTAACCGTAGTAGGTGCAGGTAACGTAGGTGCTACATGCGCTAATGTGTTAGCCTTTAATGAAGTGGCTGACGAAGTGGTAATGCTGGATGTAAAAGAAGGCGTATCAGAAGGTAAGGCAATGGATATGATGCAGACCGCTCAATTGTTGGGTTTCGACACATATCTGACTGGCTGCACGAATGATTATGAAAAGACTGCTAATTCTGACGTTGTGGTGATCACTTCAGGTATTCCTCGTAAACCGGGTATGACTCGTGAGGAATTGATCGGTGTGAATGCCGGTATCGTTAAATCGGTTGCAGAAAACATTTTGAAATATTCTCCCAATGCTATCTTGGTAGTTGTTTCCAATCCGATGGATACCATGACTTATTTGGCATTGAAATCTTTGGGCTTGCCGAAAAACCGTGTGATCGGTATGGGTGGTGCTCTGGATAGCTCACGCTTCAAATACTTCTTGTCTCAGGCTTTGGGTTGCAACGCTAACGAAGTAGAAGGCATGGTTATCGGTGGTCATGGTGATACGACTATGATTCCTTTGGCTCGTCTGGCTACCTACAAAGGCGTACCGGTAAGCACTTTGTTGAGCGAAGAAAAATTGAACGAAGTAGTTGCTTCTACCATGGTAGGTGGTGCTACTCTGACTAAGTTGCTGGGTACTTCTGCCTGGTATGCTCCGGGTGCAGCAGCTTCTTATGTAGTAGAATCTATCATTCACAACCAAAAGAAGATGATTCCTTGCTCTGTAATGCTCGAAGGCGAATATGGCGTATCTGATCTTTGCATCGGTGTTCCTGTAATCCTTGGCAAGAACGGTATCGAAGCCATCGTTGAAATGGAATTGACTGCTGACGAAAAAGCGAAGTTCGCTGCCAGTGCAGAAGCTGTTCGTAAAACCAATGCTGATCTGAAAGCTGTAGGCGCTCTCTAATTAGAGGGACGGTTCAATAAGAAAGAAATAAACCTCACGACCCTCATAAAAAAGGGCGTGAGGTTTTTCTT
>CALYZE010000031.1 GCA_945607605.1 uncultured Bacteroides sp. | reverse complement strand
ATTTATTCGTTTTCGTACTACAAAGATGAATCTCAAATCTGGAAAGAATCTGGAAGAATATAAATATTTGGTAGAAAACCGCTATCTTTGCACCTTATAAAAGCGTTCATAACAAAAGAGATACATATTACACAATGGAAAAGAATTTCAAACGTACTACCGTAACTTCGGCACTTCCGTATGCAAACGGACCTGTCCATATCGGACACCTTGCAGGTGTCTATGTGCCTGCAGATATTTATGTTCGTTATCTCAGACTGAAAAAAGAAGACGTAATTTTTATCGGAGGATCCGACGAACATGGAGTGCCCATTACCATCCGTGCCAAAAAAGAAGGAATCACTCCGCAAGATGTGGTAGATCGCTATCATACCCTTATCAAGAAATCCTTTGAGAATTTCGGTATTTCGTTTGACATATACAGTCGTACTACTTCTAAAACTCATCATGATACGGCTTCCGATTTTTTTCGCAACTTATACGAGAAAGGTAAATTCATCGAAAAAACCAACATGCAATACTACGATGAAGAAGCCAAGACTTTTCTTGCCGACCGCTACATCACCGGTGAATGTCCTCACTGTCATGCAGAAGATGCGTATGGTGACCAATGCGAAAAGTGCGGTACCAGCCTCAGCCCCACAGACCTGATTAACCCCAGAAGTGCTATCAGCGGAAGTCAGCCTGTGATGCGCAAAACCAAACATTGGTACTTACCACTCGACAAGCATGAAGAATGGCTACGCCAATGGATTCTGGAGGATCATAAGGAATGGCGTCCCAATGTTTACGGTCAGTGCAAGAGCTGGCTCGATATGGGTTTACAACCACGTGCCGTAAGTCGTGACCTCGATTGGGGTATCCCCGTACCGGTGGAAGGCGCTGAAGGCAAGGTGCTATATGTATGGTTCGATGCTCCCATCGGTTACATCAGTAATACCAAAGAACTACTGCCTGATACTTGGGAGAAATGGTGGAAAGACCCTGAAACACGTTTAGTTCATTTCATCGGCAAGGATAATATCGTATTCCATTGCATCGTATTCCCCGCTATGCTGAAGGCAGAGGGTAGTTTCATTCTGCCGGATAATGTGCCGAGCAACGAGTTCCTCAACCTGGAAGGCGACAAAATTTCGACTTCACGCAATTGGGCTGTTTGGTTGCACGAGTATTTAACTGATTTCCCCGGTAAGCAAGATGTGCTTCGTTATGTATTGACAGCCAATGCTCCCGAAACCAAAGACAATGACTTTACCTGGAAAGATTTTCAAGCACGCAACAATAACGAGTTGGTCGCCGTATATGGCAACTTCGTAAACCGCGCTTTGCAGCTTACTAAGAAATATTTCAACGGTGTAGTTCCCGCTGCAAACGAACTGGGCGACTATGATCGCGAAACACTGAAAGAGTTTGAAAATGTAAAGGATGAAGTAGAGAAATTGCTTGACGTATTTAAGTTCCGCGATGCACAAAAGGAAGCCATGAACTTGGCACGCATCGGAAACAAATACCTCGCAGACACCGAACCGTGGAAACATGCCAAGACAGATATGGCACGTGTTTCTACTATCCTGAACATCTCGTTGCAATTAGTTGCCAACCTTGCTATTGCTTTCGAACCGTTCCTTCCCTTCAGCAGCGAGAAGCTCCGCAAGATGTTGAATATGGAAAGTTTCGACTGGGCAGAACTTGGTCATACCGACCTATTGCCTACAGGACACCAGCTGGATACTCCGGAATTGTTATTCGAAAAACTGGAAGACGATGTTATTCAGGCACAAGTGGACAAGCTACTGGCAACAAAGAAAGCCAACGAGGCCGCTAGCTACAAGGCTACTCCCATCAAACCGATTATCACTTTCGACGAGTTTGAAAAATTGGATATTCGCATAGGTACCGTGCTTGAATGCGAGATCGTGCCTAAGATGAAAAAATTGTTGAAGTTTAAGATTGCCGACGGACTAGAGAATCGTATCATCGTAAGTGGTATCGCCGAACATTACAAACCGGAAGAATTAGTAGGGAAACAGGTACTTTTCATTGCCAATCTTGCTCCACGTCAATTCAAGAACGGACTGGTAAGTGAGGGTATGATACTTTCTGCTGAAAATTATGACGGTTCCTTAGCCGTTACTTCTCTGTTGAAAGAAGTAAAGCCGGGTAGCGAGGTGAAATAAGAAGATGAGCGAATCATCACTGAAAGAAACAACAGCCAAAGGACTATTCTGGGGAGGATTCAGTAACGGAGCACAGCAATTACTGAATCTCGCCTTCGGCATAGTGCTTGGGCGGTTATTGGATGCTTCAGACTATGGAATGGTAGGTATGCTCACCATCTTCTCAGCTATAGCATCTGCCTTGCAAGAGGGTGGTTTCGTATCTGCACTGACTAACCGAAAAGAAGTTTGCCACAAAGACTATAATGCAGTATTCTGGTTCAGTATACTATGCAGCATTACTATTTATATACTTCTTTTCTTTGCTGCACCCTTGATTGCAGACTTTTACAAAATACCTGAACTGATTCCACTTTCCCGATTCTCTTTCTTGGGATTCGTCATAGCCAGCATGAGTATTGCCCCACGGGCATACTTGTTTAAGAATCTAAAGATCAAGGAGACGACCCTTATCTCCATTTCCAGTCTGGGTATATCGGGTACAGTAGGCATTCTATTGGCAGCCAATGGATTTGCATATTGGGGTATGGCCACGCAATCTATCACATTCGTCACGGTTATGACGATACTTAATTTCTACTTTTCACACTGGAGGCCCAAACTCGAATTTGACTTGAAGCCCATCAGGGAAATGATAGGCTTCAGCAGTAAGCTGATTATCACGAACATCTTTAATATTATCAATAATAACCTATTTTCAGTGCTGCTTGGCAAGTTCTATTCTGCACAAGAAGTAGGTAACTTTGCCCAAGCCAACAAATGGAACGGTATGGGACATACGCTGATTACAGGAATGATAAACGGCATTGCACAACCCGTATTCACGAGTGTTGTTGATGATAGGGCACGCCAGTTAGCCATATTCCGCAAGTTATTACGCTTTACAGCTTTTATCTCTTTCCCGGCAATGTTAGGATTGAGTTTGGTATCAAAGGAACTTATCGTCATCACTGTTGGGGCAAAGTGGCTACCTAGTGCATACATTTTGCAAATTTTATGCATTTGGGGTGCATTTATTCCCATTATCAACTTGTTTTCAAATCTGATTATCAGTCGTGGCCATTCCTCTATTTACATGTGGAACGCCATTTGCCTCAGTGTATTGCAGCTCATAGCAGTATGTGGTATGTATCCATACGGCCTTGAGTGGATGCTACGCATTTTTGTGATAATCAACATTAGCTGGCTGTTCGTATGGTTCGGATTTGTCAGAAGAGAGATACAGCTAACCCTTTATGCTATGCTAAAAGATCTCTCACCTTACTTGTTGTTATCCGCAACCTTAGTAATAGGTACATATTATGTGACGCTCCCTATTGAGAAGCTTTATCTGAGTATGGCTGCAAAAATTGCACTGGTAGCCGGATTTTATGCACTGATTCTATGGAGACTGCAGTCTGTTATTTTCCGTGAAAGCATAGAGTTTCTCCTAAAGAAAAGAAGAATATGAGCCGCATAGCCTATATCTTGTCCGCTTACAAAGATGCACCGCATCTGGCACATTTAGTCACTGCATTAGATGACTCTGCCGATTTCTATATTCATATTGATCTCAAAGCAGACATTCGCCCATTCAAGGAATTGCTGGGAGATAAGGTGACCTTTATTTCCAGACATTGGGTAAGTTGGGGAGGTTGGGAACAGGTTGAATATCAGAAAGAGTTATTGGCAGCAGTGCTTCATAGCGGCATAGAATATACACGCGTAGTATGTCTCAGCGGACAAGACTACCCCTTGTGGACAAACCAAGAGATTCACCAATATTTTGATGAACACCACGAAACCGAGTTCATTGTGGGCATGAACCTGACCCATTGCGCTCAGGCAGACCAGCGTTCCAAGATAGTCAACTACCACTTCTTTCGCGATTTAAGATGGAGAAACAATTGGTGGAAGAACAAACTGATTGTAGCCTCTCGCAATCTGATAAAAGGGTTTCCGATACGGAAACGGCCTACGACACTACTTGAAAACAAGAAGGTGGATGTATTCTTCGGTTCCGATTATTGGGCAATCACCCTGCCTTGTGCACAATACATATATAAGAAACTGTGTACGGAGAAAGAGATGATTCATTACTTCAAGACCAGTTTCGTTCCCAGTGAACTATGCATACAGACCCTTGTCTTCAATTCTTCTTTCGGAAAACAAGCTCTTTTGCATGAAGGAAACTATCCGGGATTATCCGGACTGACACCTTTACACTATATAGACTACGGAAGAGCCATCAAAACACTGACAATCGAAGAACTACCCGTCCTCCAGCAATCCGGTAAGATGTTCTGTCGGAAAGTAGTAAGTGGTGCTTCCGCCAAACTTATAGATGAGATAGACCGCATTCGCAACTCACAAAAATAGTTATAGCCATGCATATACTGATACTTCCCATGTATTACCCAGAGCCGGGTGTTCCTCCACACCGAGGATATATGTTCTATGAACAAGCCATACAAATAGCTCGTTCAGGCTGTCGGGTGGGTCTTGCCTATACCGAACAACGCTTACCCAAGGAGTTTACTTGGAAAACATTTCGCAAAGAGAATCATTTCCAAATAACAGAGGAAAACAACGGCACCTTTGTCACCTTACGCATGCATGCCTGGAATCCAAAATTATCGACCCGGGCAGGAGGAGTTCTCTGGTCATTGCTAACACTTCTATTGGTGCGTAGCTATATCCACCGCTATGGCAAACCTGATATTATACATGCCCACTTCGGTACATGGGCAGGATATGCAGCCAATTTAGTCTATAAATGTTATGGTATCCCCTATGTAGTTACAGAACATGCCTCTTCCATCAATAGCAGGAAAGTGACGCCCGGGCAAGCTGCCACACTACGAACCGCCTACAAAAATGCACAAAAGATCATCTGTGTCGGCACATTACTAAAAAAGAATCTGGCTCTCTATCTCGACAATCCTGATAAAGCAATCGTAATACCAAACTTCGTCGATATTAGCACTTTCCGTCAAAGCGAACATCTTACGGAAAAGAAAAAGCAATTCACTTTTGTCAGCATAGGAAACTTGAGCAAACGAAAAGGGTTTGAGGAACTCTTAGATGCCTTTGCACAGAATTTCCGTAAGCATCCTCACATATCACTTGTCATTGCCGGAGACGGAGAAGAGGAAACTAATCTGCAAAACAAGATACATGCTCTCCAGCTCGAACAGCAAGCTACCTTAGCAGGACGTCTTTCCCGTGAAGAAATTGCCCGGCTGCTGGCACGTAGTGACGCTTTTGTACTGGCTTCATACGCAGAAACCTTCGGGATCGTCTTCATTGAAGCGATGGCAACGGGAATGCCTGCCATCGGAACAATCTGCGGAGGTCCGGAAGATATTATCACCCCTGAATCCGGTTACCTCATCCAACCCGGTGACGTGAAGGCACTTGCTGAAAAGATGTATGACATCTATGACCATTATGAACAGTTTAACAAGGCTCTTATCCGACAATCAATCGCTGAACGCTTCGACTTCAAATGGGCAGGACAAAAACTGACAGAAATTTATCAAAGCATCGAAAGGACAAAGAAATGAAAATAGCTGTGATCGATTGCTCCATCTCTGGACATCGGGAGACATATTATAAAGAATTTACTCGCACATGGGCGGAATTAGGACAAGAGGTGCTATTGGTTGCTCCACAGGAATCCGGCACCGGAAGTATAGCCGATTTTAAAAAGATAGCTACCCGTCCGTTGTTGCCGCTACCCGCAGGGCAACCCCTGAAAAAGAAAGCTATAGTCTTACAGAATGCTCTTATCCGTCTGCGAAACCTGGCATCCATACGCAAGCAGTTGGCAGAATTCCAGCCAGATCTAGTTTACTTTCCCTGTTTGGACGATCTACTGCCCACTTTAGCTCCGATGAGCCTCTTTAATCGATTGCTCCCTTATGCATGGAGTGGACTCCTCGTCCAATCTGCTTTGCCACCCTACAAGCCGGGTATGCCGGATGTACGCCCTTTCTTGCGCAGTCGCCACTGCCGCGGAATCGGAGTACTCAATGAATATTCTATAGCCGCCCTGGAGACTTTCCAACCAGACATACACCAATTACCGGATTTTGCTGACTTGTCCGAACCCAATGACCACTATTCCTTGCTGCATACCCTGCATCAACAAGCAAACGGTCGGAAAATTATCTCCCTGTTAGGCTCTATAGGTACTCGCAAAGGTGTCGACCTTCTGCTCTCCACCATTCCTTCCCTGCCCGAGGAAGAATTCTTTTTCCTCATTGCCGGGAAATCCTGGCTGACCGATACACAGACTCAGAAATTGAAAGCCTTTGAACACACCCGTACCAATTGTCTGTTTTCTTTGGAGCATATTCCCGATGAACCCAGTTTTAATGCCCTCGTAGCTGCAAGTGATGTACTTTTCGCCGCTTACCGCAATTTTACCGGAAGCAGTAATTTGCTGACCAAAGCTGCTGCTTACGGTAAGCCTATCCTTGTTTCTCAAGGTGCATGCATGGGACGAAGGATCAGTGAATATGGCATCGGTATTGCTATACCCGAAGAAAACATCGAAGCCTGCCGGGAAGCTATTGTTCGTCTTTGCCGGGAAGGTGCGCCAAAACCGGAAAATTTCACCATATATGCCTCCGAGCACAGCCGTACCAAATTAGCAGATACCCTCCGGCAACTTATCACTAACCACTCATAACCAATCGCTATATGAAGGTCCTTTTCACATTCGGCGGGATACCGCATTATCTCAATGCCATGCTGAACAAACTGCATGACAAAGGAGTAGAAATTACAGTCGTCACCCCGCAAAAGGGAAATGCCACCATCGGTAAGGGAGTGAAAATGGTGGAAGGTGGAACCTACAAGCATCTCTCAACTTTTGAAAAGAAGATGTTCTACGGAAAAAGTGCTTATCCTGCTCTGCCGGAAATTGTCAAACAGGAGCAACCAGACCTCCTCGTCATGGGCTGGCCTTACTTCCTGCAAATATTCTTTCAACCACGTTTAAGGCGAACTATAAAGGAATGTGGCACGCAATTAGTTATTCGTGAAATACCTTTCCAAACCCCACCATACGGCAAAATCAAAGCATATTTCCGCTCCAATCCCATGTATGATGAGGCTATGCATCTGATGAGTCAGGGTACTACATTTTACTTCCGTCAATGGTTCACTGCACAAGTACGGAAGTACTGCTATGCACGAACAGTGGGAACACTCAATTATTCCACTGCCGCATATGACATCCTTCCTTCTTATGGGGTAAAAAGAGAACAGATACACGTCACCTATAATTCTACCGACACCGAAGCACTGCTGCGTGAAAAAGAAGCCGTACTAGCTGCCGACCCACTGTTACCTCGGTCAGAAAGGCGATTGCTTCACATCGGACGTTTGGTCAAATGGAAACAAGTAGATTTACTGATTAATGCCTTTGCTCGTATAGTCAAACGCTATCCTGATGCCGAACTGGTAATTGTGGGAGAAGGCCCTGAACTAAATAACTTGAAGCAACAAGCACAGGCTATGCATCTGCCAATTTACGAAGTCGGAAACAACAGTAACGGACAAGGAGGAATCTGTTTTACCGGAGCCGTTTATGATCCCAAAATACTAGGCGCCTATATGAACGAATCGACTGTCTATGTATTGGCTGGTATGGGCGGTCTTTCTATCAATGACGCCATGACCTATGGTTTGCCCGTACTTTGTTCCGTATGCGACAGTACAGAACATGATCTCGTCACTGACGGGGTGAATGGGCTCTTCTTCAAAGAAGGCAATGTGGAAAGTCTGACAGAAAAAATAGAAACATTGTTCGCTTCCCCCACCCGGTGCAAAGAGATGGGACAAGAGTCTGAAAGGGTTATTCGGGAAAAGATTAATATAGAGACGGTGAGTGAGCGTTATTTGGCAGCATTCAAGGAGATAATGGCCTCTCCCCGTTGACAGTCTATTGAGATATTTCCTCAACTAGACAAATGCAAGTGTTATGACCTCAGACATTCAGGTCTGAAAGATCGGTCAACAAGCTTTCTACTATTCTTTCGCAAGCCTTTCCGTCTCCATACGGATTATGCGTTTCGGACATTTGCCGATACACAGCCTCATTGCGCAACAACTCCGTCACATTTTCAACAATGGTTGCAGCGTCTGTTCCTACCAACTTCACTGTCCCTGCCTCCACCGCTTCGGGACGCTCCGTGGTATTCCGCATCACCAAAACAGGCTTTCCTAAAGAAGGAGCCTCCTCTTGTACACCGCCGCTGTCCGTCAACAACAGCATAGAGTGTTGCATGGCATAGATAAAAGGCAGGTAATCAAGCGGTGAAATCAGATATATATTTTCCAGGCCGGAAAGCAGTTCATACACTGGTTTTTGTACGTTGGGATTCAAATGTACCGGATACACGATATCCAGTTCGGGGTGCAGCGAAGCAATCTCTTTAATAGCATTACAGATATGCAGAAAACCCTCACCAAAGTTTTCTCGGCGATGTCCTGTCACCAGAATATAAGGACGCTTACCGACAGTATAACCTTTTGTCTGAAGTTCCTCATGCAATTGCTCTTGTACTCCGGGCTTTCCGTCAATAATATCTACTGCCATCAATAAGGCATCAATCACAGTATTGCCGGTAACGGATATCTTCTTATCCTCTATATTCTCACGCAGAAGATTTTGGCGTGATTTCTCCGTAGGGGCAAAGTAATAGGTACAAATACGGTCGGTAACCTGTCGATTCATTTCTTCGGGCCAAGGAGAAAGCATATCGTAGGTGCGCAATCCTGCTTCTACGTGTCCAACGGGAACCTGTTGATAGAAAGCGGCAAGCGAAGCAGCCATCGAGGTCGTAGTATCTCCATGCACAAGAACTACATCCGGTTGGAAATCTTTAAGTGCATCACGCACTCCTAATAGCACTTTGGAGGTGATATCATAAAGATCCTGATTTGGAGCCATTATATTCAAGTCATACTCCGGAGTTATCTCAAAAACCTCCAACACCTGATCCAACATCTGACGATGTTGAGCAGTGACACAAACTTTTGTCTCAAAGTGAGTAGTATCCTTTTGCAAAGCTTTCACCAACGGAGCCATCTTGATGGCTTCGGGACGAGTTCCGAAGACTAACAGAATCTTTTTCATGTACGATTTAACCATTTACGTTTGAAGTTATCTTTATTTACGGACGCCACAGAAGTCTAGTTCCAACTTTCCCTCATCACGGAAAAGCTCCACAAACGGAGTGTGACGGACCAACCATACAATGATATCAGCCTTTCGATAGGCCTCTTTATAGTCTGTCAGATGAAAACTGGAATGCGAAGTAATATTGGGTTCTACAATCAAAACTTCAGCACGACTCTCGCTGACGATGCGGGAAGCAATATACTTGGCGGGAGACTCACGAAGGTCGTCAATATTTGGTTTGAAAGCAAGTCCCATACAAGCCACAATTGGTTCGCGTTCGTTTTTTTCAACGAAATGCTGACAAGACTCCAATACTTTGTTTGCACACCAATCAGCCTTATAATCATTCGTTTCGCGGGCACGTTTAATGAGTTGCGCCTGTTCAGGATAGTCGGAAACGATAAACCAAGGATCTACAGCGATGCAATGCCCACCTACGCCGCAACCGGGTTGAAGAATATTCACACGAGGATGTTTATTGGCGAGTTCAATCAACTCCCAGACATTGATACCTGCCTTATCACAAATCATGGAAAGTTCATTGGCAAAAGCTATCTGAGAGTCACGTGAAGAATTCTCCGTCAGTTTACACATTTCGGCAGTCCGGGCATTGGTACGATGTAGTTTACCCTGCACAAAAGCAGCGTAAAACTCCACGGCCTTATCAGTAGATGCAGGATTGATACCACCAATTACACGATCGTTGTGCACCAATTCAGAAAGCGTATTGCCTGGCAAAACACGTTCGGGACAATAAGCTATATATATACGGTCTTTCAGTTCAGGACGTAGTTGAAATATCAGGTCTGCCATGCGTTCGGTGGTAAATACCGGAGAAGTAGACTCTATGACAAACAAGTCGCCGGGTTTCAGGCAAGGAATGATGGCACGCGTAGCAGATTCCACATAGGTTATATCGGCCCGGTGATTTTGTTTAAAAGGCGTAGGTACTACCACGAAGAAAGCATCGGCTGGTTCAGGCTTCGACACGGCCCGCAGATGACCGCTTTGCACTGCTTCTTTGACAATTTTATCCAAGTCGGGCTCCACAATATGTACCTTACCTTGATTTACCGTTTCCACAACCGCAGGATTCACATCTACCCCCACCACCTCATAACCGTGATGGGCAGCAACTGCTGCTGTAGGTAAGCCGATATAGCCTAAGCCTATAAAAACAACCTTCTTCATATCTTAATAATCTATACGTATAAGTGCCACAAAAGTACAAATAATATGCGACTTTGCAGCGTTTCTCCACGAAAACCACTACTTTTGCACTAAGTAACGGATATTTAACAAGATGAGAGTACTATTAATCAATACATCCGAACGCCTCGGTGGGGCAGCCATCGCTGCCAGTCGCCTCATGGAATCACTCAAGAATCACGGAATTAAAGCCAAGTTGTTGGTACGTGATAAGCAAACAGATCAGATAACCGTCGTGGCACTAGGCCAGAGCTGGCGAATGATCTGGAAGTTCGTATGGGAACGTATCGTCATCTGGAAGGCCAATCATTTCAAGAAAGACAATATCTTTGCCGTAGATATAGCCAATACAGGCACAGACATCACCGTACTGCCCGAATTCCAGCAAGCAGACATCATTCACCTCCACTGGATCAATCAAGGTATGTTGTCGCTAAAAAATATTGAGAAGATACTCGCATCCGGCAAACCAGTAGTATGGACAATGCATGATATGTGGCCGTGTACCGGCATCTGCCATCATGCCCGCGAATGCACCAACTATCAAGACGAATGTCATAATTGCCCTTTCATTCATGACGGACGAAGCAAGAAAGATCTTTCCTACCGTACCTTCCGAAAAAAACAAGAGCTATACAAGGACAGACACATCAACTTTGTAACATGTAGCCGTTGGTTGGAAGAACGTGCTAGGAAAAGTGCTCTCTTCTGTGGACACACCATCACGTCCATCCCCAATCCCATCAACACCAATCTGTTTAAACCACACGATAAGCAAGAAGCCCGTAGTAAATGTTTGCTTCCGCAAGACAAAAAATTGATGCTATTCGGTTCTGTAAAAATTACAGATAAAAGGAAAGGCATTGACTACCTGATAGAATCTTGCAAACTATTGGCAGATAAACATCCTGAACTCAAAGAGCAGCTCGGCGTCGTTGTATTCGGCAATCATTCGCAGCAACTGGAGAAACTATTACCTTTCAAAGTCTATCCATTGAATTTTGTTAGCGACGAACATCAACTGGTAGATATATACAATGCTGTGGACATCTTTGTCACTCCTTCTTTGGAGGAAAATTTGCCTAATACCATCATGGAAGCTATGGCTTGTGGCATCCCTTGTGTAGGCTTTCATGTAGGCGGCATTCCCGAAATGATAGACCATCTGCACAATGGTTACGTAGCACAATATAAATCATCTGCTGACTTTGCCAACGGCATTTATTGGACGTTGACCGACCTAGATTATCCGGCTCTTTCCGAACAAGCGTGCCGAAAAGCCGTTACACACTATTCAGAAAGTATTATTGCCAAGCAGTATATAGATCTTTATAATAAAGTAACCGGAAGAAATGCATAATCATCCTACGTTAAAATTCAGCATCATCACTGTGACCTATAACGCCGAAGCGGTATTGGAAGATACCATCCAAAGCGTTATTTCACAAACGTACCATCATGTGGAATACATTATTATAGATGGTGCATCTAAAGACCGTACACTTTCCATCATCGAACGCTACAAGGAACACATTTCTTGCCTCGTGAGTGAACCGGACAAGGGCTTGTATGATGCCATGAATAAAGGCATTAGCCACGCAACAGGTGATTATCTCTGCTTTCTCAATGCCGGTGACAGTTTCCATGAAGACCATACTTTGCAACAAATGGTGCATTCTATTACCGGGAGTGAGTTGCCCGATGTGCTCTACGGTGAAACCGCATTAGTGGATAAAGAAAGACACTTCCTCCGCATGCGTCGCCTTTCCGCTCCTGAAGTGCTGACGTGGAAGAGCTTTCAACAAGGCATGCTGGTCTGTCATCAGGCATTCTTTGCCAAAGCTTCACTCATAGAACCCTATGATTTGAGGTATCGCTTCTCTGCCGATTTTGATTGGTGCATCAAAATCATGAAGAAAGCTCGCAAACTGCACCATACACATCTTACCCTGATTGATTATTTAGAAGAGGGAATGACTACGCAAAATCGGAAAGCCTCGCTCAAAGAGCGTTTTCGCATCATGACCAAACAGTACGGCTGGGTGAGTACCATAACACATCATGCTTGGTTTGTACTAAGGGCAATGCTGAAAAAATAAAACGCTCTACCCTGCTAAAAGCATGCCACGTGATGACACAGTTCATCGTCGCAAGAAACACAACTGTTTAACGCAACAGTCTTTTCAATTCATTGACTCCTTCCGAAGCTCCTTTTTGAATGACATGTATCCGCCGCATAGCATGTATATCCACCGGTTTAGGATCAATAAGGTACACTTCTGCTGCACGGGGTACATAATTCAGTAGTCCGGCGGCCGGATATACATTCATTGATGTACCGATAATGACAAAGATATCCGCCTTCTCTACAAACAAAGTGGCTGTTTCAATGGCAGGAACCGCTTCGCCAAACCATACGATGAACGGACGCAGTTGAGTACCGTCGCCGGCTCTATCTCCCAACTTCACTTCATATTCTTCCGGTTTCAATTCTTTAAGGAAATGAGGGTTGTAAGGATCATAGCTGGAGCAAACTTTGGTCAGTTCACCATGCAAATGAATAACATGTGTACTTCCAGCCCGCTCATGCAGGTTGTCAATATTCTGAGTTACCACAGTCACCTTAAAGTCTTTCTCTAGTTCGGCAAGTCCAAGGTGTCCGGCATTCGGTTCAACATGCAGCAACTGTTTCCTACGCTCGTTATAAAAATTGAGAACTAATTCCGGATCACGCGCATATCCCTCAGGGGTAGCCACCTGTTCTACCGGGTACTGATCCCACAGTCCACCTTTATCACGAAAAGTACTGATCCCACTTTCAGCGCTCATCCCGGCACCAGACAAAATGACCAAATTCTTCATTACTTTACAATTCCTATACTATTATTACTTTACATTCTCTTACAAAAATACAAAAGATAACCAAAGTTACTACATAAATAAGAAAATTTAAAGAACCAAAGTTCTTATCATTCAAATAAAAGGCTTACATTTGCCCTTCATTAATTTGCAACAGACCGGAGAAAATCACTCCAGTCGTCAACAAAAACATTTTATGGACAAATTCAGTTACGCTATCGGCCTTGGAATAGGTCAAAATCTTTTGAGCATGGGTGCTAAAAATATCGCAGTAGACGACTTCGCACAAGCTATCAAAGACATATTAGAGGGCAACCCAACGGCCATCAGCCATAATGAAGCCCGCGAAATAGTAAACAAATACTTCACTGAACTCGAAGAGAAAATGACTGCAGCCAACGTGGAGGCTGGCAAGACATTTTTAGAAGAAAACTCCAAACGTCCGGGCATCGTGACCTTGCCAAGCGGACTCCAATACGAGGTTATCAACGAAGGAACCGTTGGCCAGTATGCACAAGCAACCGACCAAGTAGAATGTCACTACGAAGGTACGTTGATTGACGGAACCTTGTTTGATAGCTCCATCCAACGCGGACAACCCGCCACGTTCGGTGTCACCCAAGTTATTCCAGGTTGGGTAGAAGCTCTGCAACTGATGCCTGAAGGAGCCAAATGGAAACTTTACATACCTTCCGACTTAGCCTATGGAGCACAAGGAGCCGGCGAGATGATTCCTCCTCACAGCACACTTATATTCGAAGTAGAACTGATCAAAATTTTATCTAAATAAAAAATCAAGTAAAAGTAAAATGAAAAAAGTAACATTCCTTATGACTATTGCAGTTGCTGCCGGTTTGGCATCTTGTACTGCACAAAGTCCGAAAGCAAGTCTGAAAACAGACATCGACTCATTATCTTATGCTATGGGTATGGCACGTACTGAAGGCTTAGATCAATACCTCATGCAACAAGGTATCGATTCTACTCAGATGACTGAATTCCTGAAAGGTTTTAACGAAGGTTCAGCCAAAATCGAACAGAAAGACGTAGCCTATATGACCGGTATGCAAGTAGGTCAGATGGTTAGCAAACAATGGGTAGAAGGCTTTAACCAACAAATTTTCGGTGGTGACTCTACACAAACCATCAGCCGCGAAAACCTGTTGGCAGGTTTCATCGCCGGTGTTCTTGGTAAAGGCGGTGCAATGGACATGGCTAAAGCTCAAGAATTCATGCAAACTCAGATGGAGAGAATCAAAGAAGAAGCCAATGCATCTAAATATGCTGACAATAAAGCTGCCGGTGAAAAGTTCCTTGCTGAAAACAAAGGTAAAGAAGGTGTTGTAACGACTCCAAGCGGTTTGCAATATAAAATTTTGACTAAAGGTACAGGTGCTATCCCCGCTGATACTAGTTCAGTAAAGGTAAACTACAGAGGTACTTTGATTGACGGAACTGAGTTCGACAGCTCTTACAAGCGTAATGAACCTACAACTTTCCGTGCTAACCAGGTTATTAAAGGTTGGACAGAAGCTTTGACACTGATGCCTATCGGTTCTAAATGGGAACTTTACATCCCTTACGACTTGGCATATGGTGCAAGAGAGACTGGTGGCGAAATCAAACCCTACTCTACATTGATATTTGAAGTAGAATTGCTGGACATCGAGAAATAATCTGTTCGGTTTTTCTATCAGAACGTTATTTAAGGCGGACAAGACAAATGAATCAAAATCATCAGTCTTGCCCGCCTCTCTTTTATCTTTTCCGCTTTTTTTCTTTCTATTTTATAGATAAATTAAAATAAAGTTCTATATTTGCTTACTATTTGATAATAACGAGAACTTTACTTATTTACTATTATGGAAAAAATAGACAACCTTGATCGGCAAATTCTGGAAATTATTTCCCAAAATGCCCGTATCCCATTTAAAGATGTAGCTGCTGAATGTGGCGTATCACGTGCTGCCATCCATCAACGCGTACAGCGTTTGATCGACTTGGGAGTCATCATCGGTTCCGGTTACCATGTGAATCCCAAATCTTTGGGCTACAGAACTTGCACGTATGTAGGAATCAAACTGGAAAAAGGCTCCATGTATAAAACGGTAGTCACTGAGATGGAAAAGATTCCTGAAGTAGTAGAATGTCATTTTACTACCGGCCCATACACCATGTTGACCAAAGTATATGCACGTGACAATGAACATCTGATGGACCTACTAAACAACAAAATGCAAGAAATTCCGGGCGTGACTGCTACTGAAACTCTGATTTCTTTGGAACAAAGCATCAAGAAGGAGATTCCTATCTGCCCTGAGAAATAAAAACGGGGCTATCATTAACCACTCACAACGAATAAGAATGGATTTTTTAAACGAATATCATTTGTCAGGACTTGTTATTGGCATTTGTACATTCCTCATTATCGGTTTGTTTCATCCTGTTGTTGTTAAAGCCGAGTATTATTGGGGCACTAAATGCTGGTGGATTTTCTTAGTCTTAGGTATTGGTGGCATCATCGCTTCCCTTTGCACGGAAAACATCCTGTTAGCTTCCCTCTTGGGTGTCTTCGCTTTTTCTTCCTTCTGGACCATCAAGGAGGTCTTTGAGCAAGAAGAGCGAGTAAAAAAAGGATGGTTCCCCAAGAACCCCAAACGTACTTATAAATTCTAAGGGCAAAATCACAAGGATTTTTAATTGAAACCCTTGCATATTTCAGTAGAAAATATTACTTTTGCCCCCGCTATCCAAACAAGGATGCATCGGACTTGTAGCTCAGTTGGTTAGAGCAACAGACTCATAATCTGGAGGTCCCTGGTTCAAGCCCAGGCTGGTCCACAAACAAAGAGGTTCACTCCTAACAGAGTAGAGCCTCTTTTACTTTATACCCCCTTCCATAATCCAGCTCCTTACCCCTATTCTTTGAGTCTTAATTTAGGGCAACGCTCGTCTTCGTATTGATTATTCAAAGAAAGTGTCTATCTTTGGACGACTAGATAGATTCTCGTCATGAAACATGGAGTAACTCAACATACATTGCTTATTACTGTTGGAATCATATGGCTTTTGGCGGGTGCAAACATTCTGCATATTGGCTTAACCTATTGGATAAACGACAGCCAATGCTGGCTACTCAAAGTCTGTGAAGCCGGCCTTATTTTCTTTCTATTCTTTGGCATCATCTTTCGGAAGACCTATAAAAAGCATACGTTCCGCCTCTCACAAAAGAAGGGAAAACATTGCCCCTTTTCTTTTTTTGACACAAAAGGATGGATCCTCATGATATCCATGATTACACTTGGAGTAGTGATACGCGTTTATTATCTGCTTCCTGACTCTTTCATTGCCGTATTTTACACGGGATTATCTCTGGCACTTATTGCCACAGGATTACGCTTCCTTAAGTTTTGGTGGGAAAACAAGTACTTGAAGTAGAATTCTAAAAACAAGTACCCCATGAAACATTCCCTCATCCTACTTCCCATCCTGCTCCTACTAGGCAGTTGCCATAGTAAACCGCAAGAAGATTCCCATCCGATAGCATCCACTCCGTTGCCCGCTCCCATACTAAGCAAGACAGCCTCCTATCTGGACTCCTTAGGTTTTGTCAACATAGCCGAGGCAGACAGTACAATCACTATTGATTTGATGTACACCCGTGCAGACAATTTCACGGGAGAACTATTATACGAAGATTTAAAAGAGGCCTACCTCCATCCCGAAGCTATGGAAAGCCTCTCCGAAGCTCAACGGCTGTTGAAAGAGCTCTATCCAGAATATTCCCTCGTCGTGTATGATGCCGCACGGCCGATGTCTGTTCAACAGAAGATGTGGGATATCGTGAAAGGCACCTCCCAATATATATATGTTTCCAACCCCTCCCGTGGCGGCGGTCTGCATAATTACGGGTTGGCAGTAGACGTTAGCATTCTTGATCGTGAAGGAGTCCCCTTGTCGATGGGAACCCCCGTAGATCATCTAGGCAAAGAAGCCCACATCACAGAGGAAAAACAACTTGTGGCGCAAGGCATCCTCACAGACCAAGAGCGAAAAAACCGATTACTATTACGACAAGTGATGAAGCAAGCAGGCTTCCGGTCACTGCCCAGCGAGTGGTGGCACTTCAATCGGTACAGCAGACAGACGGCAAGAGAAAAATATCCAATCATTCCCTAATATAGACTGAATTTCAACCTCTAACTTTGCCACCTTGCCTTCTACCCGCCCAACCAGTCAGACCGTTTCACACAGCCTTCCCCTTCTCTATTTTAAATATTGAGGTTCAGTTTCACTGGCTATATTCTGTTTTCTTTCGAGATAACACTATCTTTGCATCATCATTCAACGAGATTATGATATTGAACGAAGATACCCTCCACTTTATTCGTGCACACCGTTCAGACGATGTACGTGCCCTTGCGTTGCAGGCACGCAGAGATCCATCGGTCGACATGCCCGCCGCCATCACGCAAATTGCAGGCTGGCAAGTGGCCAAAGAGAAAGTGCCAACATGGGCGCAGACAGAGGGTATCCTTTATCCCGTACACCTTTCTTTAGAACAATGTTCATCAGAACTGACCGCCCGATACAAAGCAGAAATCATAAAAAGCTTTCTGAATGCAAAGCAGCTAAACCTCGTAGAAAAAGGAGCAGGAAACGAACCACTCAATTCTCTCGAAGAAAATTTGCCCTTCGCAACTACCTTCACCGATCTCACCGGAGGTTTCGGCATAGACTGCGCCTTCCTATCTTCCTGCTTTCGAGAAGCAACTTATGTGGAACGCCAACAAGCACTCTGCGAAATTGCCTCGCACAACTTTCCACTTTTAAATCTGAATCACATCTCTGTATGCCATGAAGACAGTATTCTGCATCTACAGAAAATGCAACCTACCGATTGGATATTTATAGATCCCGCCCGCCGCGACGGACAAGGAGGCAAGACCGTTGCCATCAGCGACTGCGAACCCAACGTTGCCGACTTGGAGGAACTGTTGCTTCAAAAGGCATCATACATCTTGATCAAACTGTCTCCCATGTTGGATTTGACGCTTGCATTGCACGACTTGAAACACGTGCAAGCAGCCTACATCCTATCCGTGGGCAATGAATGCAAAGAACTACTTCTCCTTTTAGGTCGCACCGAAACCCTTCCACCGGAAGAGATTCCCATTCATTGCATCAACCTGACCCACGCCCCTTCGCCCCAACAGCTCACCTTCACCCGCAAGCAGGAAAAAGACAGCACCTGCCAATTTGCTACCACATTACAGTCGTACCTCTACGAACCCAATGCCTCCCTGCTCAAAGCGGGTGCATTCCGCAGTATCGCCCATCTATATAAGGTAGAAAAGTTACATCCCAACAGTCATCTTTACACCTCAGATCGACTCATTCCCGATTTCCCCGGCCGCAAATTCCGGATAACCAACCACTGTAGCTTCCACAAAAAAGAGATCAAAGACTTGTTGGCCACAGAGAAAAAGGCAAATCTCACCGTACGCAATTTCCCCGCCAGCGTTGCTGAGCTACGCAAACGTTTAAAATTAGCCGAGGGAGGGAATACTTACCTCTTTGCAACCACGATGGGTGACGAGAAAAAAGTACTGATCCGCTGTCAAACCCTCTCATAAAGTGCATCCATACTCCGGATCATCTCAAAGAGGCACCTTGGTTCTTTGTCATTAGGATGGAAGGTCTTTCCCATTACGACGGAACAACCTTCCCATTACGACTGAAAGGCCTTCCCATTACGACTGAACGACGTTCCCACCATAGCTGAAAGGAGTGGGACTATAAGAGCATTGATAATGAGCTTCTTACAAAACCGCAAATCCACATTCCTCTTCTCCTTTTTGGAATTCCTCTTTTAGCTGTTATCTTTCTTTCCAACCATTCCGTCCTGTGAGACTTTTTTGATCTCCCAAGGCAAGGTCGTTCAATCCATACGTTCCTTTTCCTCATGAGGTAAGATAAACTATTTTTTTTCGTAGTGGTAAGAAATGAGCGAGTTCATTTTATTCTACAATTGGTTTACATTATCTTTGTCCAAAATTTATGTTCTTATGGATATACTATTTCTGATCGGAGGATTACTCCTTATTCTTCTGGGTGCCAACGGACTGACGGACGGAGCTGCATCTGTTGCCAAACATTTCCGCATACCGTCCATCGTCATCGGTCTTACCATCGTGGCTTTCGGTACATCGGCTCCTGAGCTCACTGTCAGTTTATCTTCTGCTTTGAAAGGGAGTACAGCTATTTCCATTGGAAATGTAGTCGGCAGCAATACTTTCAACACCTTGATGATTGTGGGATGTACCGCCCTCTTCGCACCCATCGCTATCACCCGGAATACGCTGCAAAGAGAGATTCCACTCTGCATCCTCTCTTCCCTTGCTTTGTTGATTTGCGCCAATGATATCCTGTTCGACGGTAGTAAAGAGAATGTAATCAGTATTACCGACGGATTACTGTTACTTTGTTTCTTCGCCATCTTTATGAGTTACACCTTCGCTATTGCTAAAAATAATCCGAAAGAAAAAGGAGAAAAAGAGGCAGAAACGGAGGATATCAAAAAACTCCCGATAGGAAAGTCGATCTTCTATATTCTTGGCGGACTTGGGGCACTTATTGCAGGTGGTAGCTTCTTCGTAGACGGTGCCAGTGGCATTGCCCGCAGTCTGGGCATTAGCGAGTCTGTGATCGGATTGACGCTTGTGGCAGGCGGAACATCGTTGCCCGAACTTGCTACCTCCATCGTAGCTGCCTTGAAGAAGAACCCGGAAATAGCCATCGGTAACGTCATCGGTAGCAACCTCTTCAATATATTCTTCGTACTGGGTTGTTCAGCTTCCATCACTCCCTTGTATCTGACAGGCATTAACAATATGGATCTTTTGGTATTGGTTGGTTCCAGCATCCTGCTTTGGTTGTTCGGAATCTTCTTTGGGAAGCGAACCATCACCCGAATAGAAGGGAGTATATTGATTCTTTGTTACATAGCCTACACGGTAGTACTCATTTACAGATAGTTTTTAAAGCTGTACGAGGTATTTTAAACAATATCAAGTATATTTGCTGACTCATAACAACATACAACTATGGCCATTACAATCAAAAAAGTTTCAACAAAAAGAGAGTTGAAACAATTTATCCGCTTCAACTATAAACTATACAAGAATAATCCCTATTCAGTTCCCGACCTTTACGACGACATGCTCAACACCTTCAATAAAAAGAAGAATGCAGCATTTGAGTTCTGTGAAGCTGACTATTTTCTTGCCTATAAAGACGATAAAATAGTAGGACGTGTAGCCGGCATCATCAATAGCAAAGCCAATGAAACCTGGAACAAGAAAGAAGTACGCTTCGGTTGGATTGACTTTATTGATGACCCGGAAGTATCCGATGCCTTGCTACGCACAGTAGAAGAGTGGGGCAAAGAGCGTGGCATGACCCACATACAAGGTCCGCTGGGCTTTACCGACTTCGATGCCGAAGGTATGCTTATTGAAGGGTTTGACCAACTCAGCACCATGGCAACCACTTATAACTATCCGTATTATCCGCAGCATATGGAACGACTGGGCTTCGAGAAGGATGCCGATTGGGTAGAATTTAAAATCTATATTCCGGACGCCATACCGGACAAACATCAACGAATATCCGATCTGATCCAACGTAAATACAATCTCAAAGTAAAGAAATATACGTCGGCCAAGAAGATAGCTCGCGACTATGGACAAGCTATCTTTGAACTGATGAATGAAGCCTACAGTCCTCTGTATGGCTATTCTGCTTTGTCGCAACGCCAGATAGATCAATATGTAAAGATGTACCTCCCCATCGTAGATTTGCGGATGATAACACTTATCACCGATGCTGAAGACAAACTGATTGCCGTAGGCATCTCTATGCCTTCATTATCAAAAGCTTTGCAAAAATCAAATGGCCGCTTGCTTCCTTTAGGATGGTATTATCTGTTGAAGGCCTTATTTATGAAACATCGTGCTAAAATGCTGGATTTATTGCTGGTAGCCGTGAAACCCGAATATCAGAACAAAGGTGTTAACGCATTGTTATTTTCCGATTTAATTCCGGTTTATCAAAAATTAGGCTTTATATTTGCAGAAAGCAACCCCGAGCTGGAAATGAACGGCAAGGTACAAGCCCAATGGGAATACTTCAAAACGGAACAACACAAACGGCGTCGGGCGTTTATTAAGAAGATTAATCACTAAAAAAGCATATGGAAGAGATCAACGGACTGATGCCCGAAAACAAGGTAGAATATACGGAAGATAACATTCGTCACCTGGACGATATGGAGCACATCCGTGTCCGTTCGGGTATGTATATCGGCCGTCTTGGCGACGGTTCACAAAACGATGACGGTATTTATGTATTGCTGAAAGAAGTCATGGATAACAGTATCGATGAATTCAAAATGGGTGCCGGCAAACGTATAGAAGTGACGATTGAAGAGAACCTTTACATCAGCGTACGCGACTACGGACGAGGCATTCCGCAAGGCAAATTGATAGAGGCAGTCAGTAAACTGAACACCGGTGGTAAATACGACAGCAAAGCTTTCAAAAAAAGCGTCGGATTGAATGGAGTAGGTATCAAGGCTGTCAATGCCCTCAGCAGTCGTTTCGAAGTACGCAGTTACCGCGACGGCAAAGTGCGCATCGCCATTTTTGAAAAAGGAATGCTTCAGAGTGATACAACCGAAACTTCGGAAGAAGAAAGTGGCACTTTTATCTATTTTAAACCCGACGGTACTCTCTTTCAGAACTATTTTTTCCAGGATACATTTGTAGAGAACCTGCTGCGTAACTATACGTACCTCAATACAGGTCTCGCCATTATATACAACGGTCAGCGCATCCTTTCCCGACACGGACTGGAGGATTTGTTGAAAGACAACATGACCGCCGAAGGTTTATACGACATTATCCACCTGAAGGGTGAGGATATTGAAATAGCCTTCACACATACCAACCAATACGGTGAAGAGTATTACTCCTTTGTCAACGGTCAGCATACCACCCAAGGCGGTACACACCAAACGGCTTTGAAAGAGCATATTGCACGAACCATTAAGGAGTTTTATAATAAGAATCAGGAATATTCCGATATTCGTAACGGCATCGTTGCGGCTATCGCCATCAACGTGGAGGAACCTCAGTTTGAAGGGCAAACTAAAACGAAGTTAGGTTCTCCCTCCATGGAGCCCGGCGGTGTCAGTGTCAACAAGTATGTAGGCGACTTTATCAAGACGGAAGTAGATAACTTTCTACACAAACATCCGCTTGTAGCCGAGGTGATGCTGCAAAAGGTACAAGATTCCGAAAAGGAACGCAAGGCTATTGCCGGCGTCACCAAACTGGCACGTGAACGGGCCAAGAAGGCCAACTTGCACAATCGCAAACTACGCGACTGCCGCTTCCATCTCAGTGACGGAAAGGGCAAGGAGCAAGAAACAGAGTCTTGTATCTTCATTACCGAGGGAGATTCTGCCAGTGGGTCCATTACCAAGAGTCGTAACGTGAATACTCAGGCTGTATTCAGCTTGCGCGGCAAACCGCTCAACTCTTACGGGTTAACCAAAAAAGTGGTGTACGAAAACGAGGAGTTCAACCTACTGCAAGCCGCACTCAATATTGAAGACGGCATTGAAGGATTGCGCTACAACAAAGTGATTGTGGCTACCGATGCCGACGTAGACGGGATGCACATCCGCCTACTGATTATTACTTTCTTCCTGCAATTCTTTCCCGACTTGATTAAGAAAGGACACGTCTATATTCTGCAAACTCCCTTGTTCAGGGTGCGCAACAAGAAGAAGACCAACTATTGCTATACGGAGGAAGAACGCATCAAATCCATCGAAGAACTGGGCCCCAACCCTGAAATCACCCGATTCAAAGGTTTAGGAGAAATCTCACCCGATGAGTTCAAACATTTCATAAGTAAGGATATGCGTCTGGAGCAAGTTTCTCTGCGTAAAACCGACCTTGTCAAAGAACTGCTGGAGTTCTACATGGGGAAAAATACCATGGAACGACAGAACTTTATCATCAACAATTTGGTTGTAGAAGAAGACTTAGCATCATGAAAAGAGCCATCTTCCCGGGAACATTCGACCCCTTTACCATTGGTCACTCTTCGGTAATAAATCGCGCACTGACTTTTATAGACGAAATCGTCATAGGAATCGGTATTAATGAAAATAAAAACACGTACTTCCCCATCGAGAAGCGTGAAGAGATGATACGCCAGCTTTATAAGAATGAGCCGCGCATCATTGTGCAGTCGTATGATAGTCTGACCATCGACTTTGCCAAACAGATGAATGCCGACCTGATCATACGAGGCATTCGTACCATAAAGGACTTTGAATACGAAGAAACCATTGCAGACATTAACCGCAAACTGACCGGTATTGAAACCATTCTTCTTTTCACTGAGCCCGAGCTAACTTGTATCAGCTCAACCATTGTACGCGAATTGCTACAATATGGAAAAGACATCAGCATGTTCATTCCGGATGGGATGAAAATAGAATGAGGCCTCCGTTCTTTCTCTTCTCCGAAAGAGAGAAAGAAGAGGGAAGAAGGCTCTCCAAACGAAAGGTAAATAAGAATATGAGAAAACTCCTATTTATAATAATGTGTATGTGTGCAGTGATGACACAAGCACAAACGCAGAACAAAGAAGCCATGCGCAAGTTGCAAATGGCGGAATTTGCCATCGCCAACTTATATGTGGACAAAGTAGAGGAAGATAAGCTGGTGGAAGAAGCGATCATCAAAATGCTGGCACAGCTCGACCCGCACTCCACCTACAACAATGCAGAAGAAGTGAAGAAAATGAACGAACCTCTGCAAGGTAATTTCGAAGGTATCGGTGTGCAGTTTCAGATGATAGAAGACACTCTGCTTGTGATACAACCCGTGAGCAACGGACCTTCTGAAAAAGTAGGCATCCTTGCCGGCGATCGCATCATTGCCGTTAACGACAGTGCCATTGCCGGAGTTCAAATGAATACGGAGGATATCATGGCACGTCTGCGGGGACCGAAGAACTCAGAAGTCAAACTGACCATCGTGCGCCGTGCCGTGAACGACGCGCTTCATTTCACAGTCAAACGTGACAAGATACCTATTCTCAGTCTGGATGCAACCTACATGATTCAACCTCAAACAGGATACATCCGTGTCAATCGCTTTGCCTCAACCACCACCGAAGAGTTTACGCAAGCGTTGAAAGAACTTCAAAAGAAAGGCATGAAGGATTTAATTCTTGACTTGCAAGGGAATGGCGGGGGCTACCTCAATGCGGCTATAGACCTTGCCAACGAGTTTCTCGGACAAAAAGAGTTGATCGTTTATACCGAAGGACGTGCAGCCCGTCGCAGTGACTTCTTTGCCAAAGGCGGAAACTTCAGAAACGGACGTCTCGTTGTGTTGGTAGATGAATATTCTGCCTCTGCCAGTGAGATTGTGGCTGGTGCGATACAAGATTGGGACAGGGGTGTTTTAGTAGGACGCCGTACTTTCGGGAAAGGATTGGTACAACGTCCCATCGACTTACCGGACGGCTCCATGATACGCCTGACGGTAGCACGTTATTATACGCCTGCCGGACGTTGCATTCAGAAGCCTTACGACAGCACTGCCAACTTGGACGGCGGAGTAGATAGTGGAGACAGTAAAGAGAAATATAACCAAGAACTGATAGACCGCTTCAATCGTGGTGAAATGGTGCATGCCGACAGCATCCACTTTGCCGATTCCTTGAAAGTTCAAACCAAACGTCTGGGCCGTACCGTTTATGGTGGAGGTGGCATCATGCCTGATTTCTTTGTCCCGATAGACACTGCTCAATACACTGACTACCATCGTAACCTGGTAGCTAAAGGCGTGGTAATCAAGGCTACGACCAGTTATATCGAAAGACATCGGAAAGAATTGCAGAATAAATACAAGAAGTTTGCGGCTTTCAATGAAAAGTTTGAAATAGACAACGACTTCCTTACCGAGATACGTACCCTTGCCGATAACGAAAAGATTACATTCGACGAGAAGCAGTACCAACAATCGCTGCCGCTGATTAAGACTCAGCTCAAAGCACTCATTGCTCGTGATCTATGGGATATGAATGAATACTTCCAGGTGATGAATGGTACAAATCAAAGTGTACAGCAGGCATTAGAGGTTCTGAATAAAGAGATCTACAGTACAATCATCCGATAGGTTCTACGTTTTATTTTCCAAACAACCACCGGTTCAACCATCGGTTTATGTATATATTGGCCACGGCACAGCCTGCACCAATGGCAGCACCTGTCAATACATCCGAAGGGTAGTGTACCCCCTCATTCATTCGTGATACACCCACCGAACAAGCCCACAAGGCAGAGGGAGCAATGACATACCACTTAGGATACTTCACACTCAAAGAAGTAGCGAGTGCAAAAGCCGTTGCCGTATGCCCGGAAGGAAATGACGGACTACTTTCATGGCTATACGGATGTACCCTGTCGGGATATTTATCATAAGGACGCTCGCGATCTACCAAATATTTCATGCCGTAAGTCACGGCAAAGGCTCCAGCTACACTGGTTCCCACGTAGACAGCATTTTTCAACAGGTCTTTATCATGCTTGATCCAGGCTGCTACCGCCATTGCCACAGGCACGCCGACAGCAACGTAAGGTTCTGAACGAGAAATGATCTTATTGTAATTACGAATGAACTTACCATCCCAACTATTGATTTGATGCACCGTATTGATATCCCAATTCTGCGCTGATAAGTTTGACGCTACAAGAAAGATTAAGGATACAAAAAAAACGCCTCTTTTCATAAAATATCTACATTTATTAGTCGCAAAGATAACCGAAATAGTTACAGTATTCACAAAAAAAACTATCTTTGTTCCCGTTATACTTAAACTTCTTATTTTTTTCATGACAATAGATACTTGCTGTACCCGAACAATTAATTGTAATCTTTGCTCCCACCTCTCTGAAGGAGTGTTGATTTATAACCAGTTCTCTCAAGGGCAACATTTCCCCGCCGAGAAGTGCACACAGAACTGTATCTTATTCATGCTAAAAGGAGAGCTGCTCGTAAACAGCGACGAATATCCGGGTACTAGACTGAGAAGCAATCAAATTATCCTGCAAGCTATCGGCTCCAAGTTAGAATTATTGGCTCTTACCGATGTGGAATACATTCTATATTGGTTCACCAAGCTTCCGGCCATTTGTGAGACCCGCTATCAAGAGATTCTAAACCTTTCTGAACCTCCTTTGACTTATACCCCATTGACTGCTATTCCTAAACTGCAGTTTTTATTAAAGGATCTTTCTGAGTATCTCAAGGAACCATATTCACCCTGCATCAAGTATGTTGAAATCAAATGTCAGGAACTGGTTTATCTCCTTACTTGCTATTATCCATTGCCTCAGATCAACTCATTCTTCTTTCCCATCAGTACCTATACGGAAGGTTTCCAATATTTCGTCATGCAAAATTATGACAAAGTGAAGAATGTGGAGGAATTTGCCCACTTGGGAGGATATTCCACGACTACTTTCCGCCGATTATTTAAAAACATGTACAATGTACCGGTATATGAGTGGATACTGGACAAGAAGCGTGAAGGCATCCTAAACGACCTGCAACACACCAAACAACGCATCTCTGTCATCTGTGCTCGCTATGGATTTGATTCTTTATCTCATTTTGCACACTTCTGCAAAGATTCATTCGGAGATACTCCCCGGTCTTTGCGCAAACGCTCTGCCAATGGAGAACCAATCACCATTATCTGCAAAGAGAAGACCGAAGAAGAGGACAGTGCTACTACATCAACCGATTTGTAGCGCAATAGATCCGACTTGTGAAATGTATAAATGAAGTGTGCCTGGATGATTGATACAACTCTTTAGGTACAACGATGTAATCCTCCGGACTTATTACGGAATAATTTCTTTAATTCCTTGTTTAATCAACGGATTTCCCCTATTTTTGCGAAACATTTACAGTAGTCTCTTTGTAGAAAATATTTTCTAACTATTAAATAATTTAAATTCAATCATTTATGTGGTTAAGTAATTCATCTGTAGGAAGGAAAGTGGTGATGAGTATTACCGGTCTCGCCCTTGTCCTGTTTCTGACATTTCACATGGCGATGAACCTTGTTGCATTAGTCTCAGCTGAGGGATACAACATGGTTTGTGAGTTCCTGGGAGCAAATTGGTATGCATTGGCAGCAACGGCCGGTTTGGCTGCTCTGTTTATCATCCATATCATCTACGCTTTCTGGTTGACTATGCAAAACCGAAAGGCACGCGGTAATGAGCGTTACGACGTAGTTGTAAAGCCGAAAAACGTAGAGTGGGCTTCCCAAAACATGCTCGTACTGGGTATTGTTGTTCTTGCAGGCTTAGGTTTACACTTAGTAAATTTCTGGTCTAAGATGCAGCTCCCTGAGTTAATGCACAACATGGGGATAAATACCGACGCAGCGACACTAGCTTATGCTGCTGACGGTGTTCACCACATCCAGAACACTTTCTCTAATCCCGTATTTGTAGTGCTTTACCTCGTTTGGTTAGGTGCTTTGTGGTTCCACTTGACTCATGGTTTCTGGAGCTCTATGCAGTCTTTGGGCTGGAACAACGTGGTATGGCTTGACCGTTGGAAATGTATCTCTAACATCTATTCTACTATCGTTGTTGCATGCTTTGCCCTGGTAGTTGTCGTATTCTTTGCGAAATCATGGTGTTGCGGCGCTTGCTAATTGTAAATTGTAAATGACTAAATTGTAAATTGCATTATGACTAAGATAGATTCTAAAATACCGGAAGGACCGGTGGCTGAGAAATGGACCAATTATAAGGCTCACCAAAAATTAGTAAACCCTGCTAACAAACGTCGTCTGGACATTATTGTAGTAGGAACCGGACTTGCCGGTGCTTCTGCTGCTGCTTCACTGGGTGAAATGGGTTTCAAAGTATTAAACTTCTGCATACAGGATTCACCTCGTCGTGCACACTCCATCGCTGCACAAGGAGGTATCAATGCTGCTAAGAATTACCAAAATGACGGTGACTCCGTTTACCGTCTGTTTTATGATACAGTAAAGGGTGGCGACTACCGTGCCCGTGAATCCAACGTTTATCGTCTGGCCGAAGTATCCAATGCCATTATTGATCAATGTGTAGCTCAAGGTGTTCCTTTTGCACGCGAATACGGTGGCTTGCTCGACAACCGCTCTTTCGGTGGTGCACAAGTATCACGTACGTTTTATGCCCGCGGTCAAACCGGACAGCAGTTACTGTTGGGTGCATACTCTGCATTGAGCCGTCAGGTAGGTATCGGTAATGTAAAACTGTATACTCGTCACGAAATGCAGGACGTTGTCCTTGTAGACGGACGTGCCCGCGGTATCATCTCAAAAGATCTCGTAACTGGTAAACTCGAACGCTTTGCTGCTCACGCAGTAGTGATCGCTACCGGTGGTTACGGAAATGCATACTTCCTTTCTACCAACGCAATGACTTGCAACTGTACAGCTGCTATTGCCTGCTACCGCAAGGGTGCATGGATGGCTAATCCAGCTATGGTACAGATTCACCCAACTTGTATCCCGGTACACGGCGACAAGCAGTCTAAACTGACTCTGATGTCAGAATCTCTGCGTAACGACGGTCGTATTTGGGTTCCCAAGAAACTGGATGACGCTAAGAAATTGCAAGAAGGTACTTTGCAAGGAAAAGATATTCCTGAAGAAGATCGCGACTACTACTTGGAACGTCGCTATCCGGCATTTGGTAACCTCGTTCCGCGTGACGTTGCCAGCCGTGCTGCCAAAGAACGTTGCGACAAAGGCTTCGGTGTAAACAACACCGGTCTTGCTGTATTCCTAGACTTCTCCGATGCTATCAACCGCTTAGGCAAGGAAGTAGTAGCTCAACGTTACGGTAACCTCTTCGACATGTATGAAGAAATCACAGACGTTAGCCCATACAGCAACCCAATGATGATCTATCCGGCTATCCATTACACCATGGGTGGTATCTGGGTGGATTACGAACTGATGACTTCCATCAATGGACTATTCGCTATCGGTGAATGTAACTTCTCTGACCACGGTGCAAACCGTCTGGGTGCTTCTGCATTGATGCAAGGTCTGGCAGACGGTTACTTCGTATTACCTTATACTATCCAAAACTACTTAGCCGATCAAATCACTGTTCCACGCTTCTCTACTGATTTGCCTGAATTTGCTGCTGCAGAAAAGGCTATCCAAGACAAGATTAACTGGATGATGAACATCAAGGGTAAGAAGTCTGTAGATTCTATCCACAAGGAATTAGGTCACGTAATGTGGGATTTCGTGGGAATGGGACGTACTTCAGAAGGTCTGAAAGAAGGTTTGAAGAGACTGAAAGAAATCCGCAAGGAATTTGAAAAAGAATTATTCATCCCTGGCGAAAAGGAAGGTATGAACGTAGAGCTTGACAAAGCAATCCGTCTGTACGACTTTATCATCATGGGCGAACTCGTAGCTTACGATGCTCTGAACCGTAACGAAAGCTGTGGTGGTCACTTCCGTGAAGAATACCAGACAGAAGAAGGTGAAGCTAAGCGCGACGATGAGAACTTCTTCTACGTTGCCTGCTGGGAATACCAAAACTCTGACGAGAAAGAACCGGTATTGTTGAAAGAACCGTTGGTTTACGAAGCAATCAAAGTACAGACTCGCAACTACAAGAGCTAATCGGGAAGTTGAATATTTAAAGAATTAAAGAAAATGGATAAAAATATATCATTTACGCTCAAGGTATGGCGCCAAAAGGGTCCGAAAGCAAAAGGCGCTTTTGAAACATACCAAATGAAAGATATCTCGGGCGATACTTCATTCCTTGAAATGCTGGATATCTTGAATGAACAACTCATCAGCGAAGGTAAAGAACCGGTTGCATTTGATCATGATTGCCGCGAAGGTATTTGTGGAATGTGCTCTCTTTACATCAACGGATATCCCCATGGTCCTGCAACAGGTGCTACTACTTGTCAGATCTATATTCGTCGTTTCAAGGACGGCGATACTATAACGGTTGAACCTTGGCGTTCTGCCGGCTTCCCCGTAATCAAAGACTTGATAGTAGACCGTACTGCTTTCGATCAGATTATGCAATCTGGTGGCTACGTAAGTATACGCACCGGCTCTCCGCAAGATGCCAACGCTATCTTGATTCCGAAGCAAATTGCTGACGAGGCGATGGATGCTGCTGCTTGTATCGGCTGTGGTGCTTGTGTTGCTGCTTGTAAGAACGGTTCGGCCATGTTGTTTGTTTCTGCTAAAGTAAGCCAGTTGAACTTGCTACCTCAAGGTAAACCCGAAGCACTGCGTCGTGCCAAGGCTATGTTGAGCAAGATGGACGAACTTGGCTTTGGTAACTGTACAAACACTCGTGCTTGTGAAGCAGAATGCCCAAAGAATATCTCTATCAGCAACATTGCTCGCTTGAACCGCGACTTTATCATTGCAAAATTGAAAGACTAATCAGCTCGTCTTCATTTGATTAA
>CALYZE010000030.1 GCA_945607605.1 uncultured Bacteroides sp. | reverse complement strand
GGCAAATACCAGAGTGGCCAAATGGGGCAGACTGTAAATCTGCTGGCTTACGCCTTCGGTGGTTCGAATCCATCTTTGCCCACATTCTTAATCTCCTTGCTGTTATAGCTCAGTGGTAGAGCACTTCCTTGGTAAGGAAGAGGTCCCGGGTTCAAGTCCCGGTAACAGCTCATAAACGATGTAAAAGCTGATTATTAATCAAATAAATAACAAGTAAAGCTATGGCTAAAGAGAAATTCGCACGTATCAAACCGCACGTAAACATTGGTACAATTGGTCACGTTGACCACGGTAAAACCACGTTGACTGCTGCCATCACTACAGTGTTAGGCAAAAAAGGTTTTTCTGAAGTAAAATCATTCGATCAGATTGACAACGCTCCGGAAGAAAAGGAAAGAGGTATTACTATTAATACTTCACACGTAGAGTATGAAACTGCTAACCGTCACTACGCGCACGTTGACTGTCCGGGTCACGCCGACTACGTAAAGAACATGGTTACTGGTGCTGCTCAGATGGATGGTGCTATCATTGTAGTTGCTGCTACTGATGGTCCGATGCCTCAAACTCGTGAGCACATCTTGTTGGCTCGTCAGGTAAACGTACCGAGATTGGTTGTATTCATGAACAAGTGTGACATGGTAGACGATCCTGAAATGTTGGAACTTGTTGAAATGGAAATGCGTGAGTTGCTTTCAGCTTACGAATTCGATGGCGACAATACTCCGTTTATTCAAGGTTCTGCTCTTGGTGCATTGAATGGTGTTGAAAAGTGGGAAGATAAGGTTATGGAATTGATGGACGCTGTGGATACTTGGATTCCGTTGCCTCCGCGTGATGTTGATAAACCTTTCTTGATGCCGGTTGAAGACGTATTCTCAATCACAGGTCGTGGTACCGTAGCTACTGGTCGTATCGAAGCTGGTATTATCCATGTAGGCGACGAAATTGAAATCCTTGGTTTAGGTGAAGATAAGAAATCAGTTGTTACTGGTGTTGAAATGTTCCGTAAACTTTTGGATCAAGGCGAAGCTGGTGATAACGTAGGTTTGTTACTTCGTGGTGTTGATAAGAACGAAATCAGACGTGGTATGGTTCTTTGCAAACCGGGTCAGATTAAGCCTCACTCTAAATTCAAAGCTTCTATCTATGTTTTGAAGAAAGAAGAAGGTGGTCGTCATACTCCGTTCCACAACAAATATCGTCCTCAATTCTACCTGCGTACAATGGACTGTACAGGTGAAATTACTCTTCCGGAAGGAACTGAAATGGTAATGCCAGGCGATAACGTAGCTATTAACGTAGAGTTGATCTATCCAGTAGCATTGAACGTAGGCTTGCGTTTCGCTATCCGTGAAGGTGGTCGTACGGTAGGTTCTGGTCAGATTACTGAAATTGTTGACTAATTACCAAAATACTAATCAGTTCCCGGTAGCTATCGGGAACTGATTCTGTTCAAACGGGAGTAGCTCAGTTGGTAGAGCACCGGTCTCCAAAACCGGGTGTCGGGAGTTCGAGCCTCTCCTCCCGTGCTAATATTTTTGAAATGAAGAAGATTATATCTTATTTTAAAGAAACTTACGACGAACTTGTCCATAAAGTGTCGTGGCCTACGTATTCTGAACTTACTAACAGTGCAGTAGTTGTATTATATGCTTCCCTACTCATTGCGCTGGTGGTATTTGCGATGGACTTCTGTTTCCAGAATTTAATGGAATTTATTTACCCACATTAAAATTAAGGAGAAATGTCTGAGATTGAAAAGAAATGGTACGTTTTGCGTGCTATTAGCGGAAAAGAATCTAAGGTAAAGGAATACCTTGAAGCTGATATGAAGAACAGCGACCTTGGTGATTATGTGTCTCAGGTATTGATTCCTACCGAAAAAGTATATCAGGTTCGCAATGGTAAAAAAATTGTGAAAGAGAGAAGTTATCTCCCTGGTTATGTTTTGGTGGAGGTTGCTCTAGTTGGTGAGGTAGCTCATCACTTAAGAAGTACTCCTAATGTGATTGGGTTTTTAGGTGGACCGAATAATCCCGTTCCCTTGAGACAATCAGAAGTGAATCGCATACTTGGTACGGTTGACGAATTACAGGAAGCAGGTGAAGACCTGAATATCCCGTATGTTGCCGGAGAGACTGTAAAAGTAAATTACGGTCCGTTCAGTGGCTTCAGTGGAGTCATTGAAGAAGTGAACACCGAGAAGAAGAAGCTAAAGGTCATGGTTAAGATATTCGGTCGGAAGACTCCGCTCGAATTGGGCTTTATGCAAGTTGAAAAAGAATAGTACAGGTGTTACGCTGTAATATTCTTCATTAATGTTTATATATAAATCAATTAGAAAATGGCTAAAGAAGTTGCTGGACTAATCAAATTACAGATTAAAGGAGGCGCGGCAAACCCATCACCCCCAGTTGGACCTGCATTAGGTTCTAAGGGTATCAATATCATGGAGTTTTGCAAGCAATTCAACGCCAGAACCCAAGACAAGGCAGGGAAAATTCTTCCTGTTATTATCACTTACTACGCAGATAAGTCTTTTGATTTTGTAATCAAGACTCCTCCCGTGGCTATCCAATTGTTGGAAGTGACGAAGCAAAAGAGTGGTTCTGCTGAGCCTAACCGTAAGAAAGTTGCCGAAATTACTTGGGAACAGGTTCGTGCGATTGCTCAGGACAAAATGGTTGACTTAAACTGTTTCACTGTAGATGCTGCCATGAAGATGGTTGCAGGTACAGCTCGTAGTATGGGTATCGCTGTAAAAGGGGAGTTCCCGGTTAATAACTAATAAACTTCAATTAGAATGGGTAAACTGACAAAAAATCAAAAGTTGGCTGCAGAAAAAATTGAAGCAGGGAAAACATACTCTCTCAAAGAGGCTTCTGAGTTAGTAAAAGAAATTTCTTATACTAAGTTTGATGCTTCTCTGGATATAGACGTACGTTTGGGTGTTGACCCACGTAAGGCTAACCAGATGGTGAGAGGTGTTGTATCACTTCCTCACGGTACTGGTAAAGTTGTACGTGTTTTGGTGCTTTGTACACCAGATGCTGAAGCTGCTGCAAAAGAAGCCGGAGCTGACTATGTTGGTCTTGACGAATATATTGAAAAGATCAAAGGTGGATGGACTGATATTGATGTAATCATCACTATGCCATCTATTATGGGTAAGATTGGTGCACTCGGTCGTGTGCTCGGTCCTCGTGGATTGATGCCTAACCCAAAGAGTGGCACTGTAACTATGGATGTTGCTAAAGCTGTTAATGAAGTAAAACAAGGCAAAATTGACTTTAAGGTTGATAAGAGCGGTATTGTTCATACTTCAGTTGGTAAGGTTTCATTTAGTGCTGAACAAATTCGTGACAATGCGAAAGAATTCATCTCTACTTTGAATAAATTGAAACCGACTGCAGCCAAGGGTACATATATTAAGAGTATTTATCTTTCTAGCACGATGAGTGCGGGCATCAAGATTGACCCGAAAACAGTAGAAGAAATCTAATAAAACGGAGTAATAATGAGAAAGGAAGATAAAAGTACGATAATTGAGCAGATTGCTGCTACAGTAAAGGAATACGGTCACTTCTACTTGGTAGATACTACTGCCATGAATGCTGCTACTACAAGCGAGCTGAGAAGAGAATGTTTCAAGGCTGACATCAAATTGATGGTAGTTAAGAATACTCTTCTTCACAAAGCATTGGAAAGCCTAGAAGGGGATTATTCTCCGCTTTATGATTCTATGAAAGGTACAACAGCCGTAATGTTTAGCAATATTGCTAACGCTCCGGCTAAGTTAATCAAGAATAAATCAAAAAACGGGATTCCTGCACTGAAAGCTGCTTATGCAGAAGAAAGCTTCTATGTTGGTGTTGACCAATTGGATGCTCTCGTTAGTATCAAGAGTAAGAATGAAGTTATTGCCGATATTATTGCATTGTTGCAATCGCCGGCTAAGAACGTTATTTCTGCTTTGCAATCAGGTGGTAACACCCTCCATGGAGTTCTCAAAACTCTTGGTGAACGTCCCGAAGCGTAATATTCGGACCAAAATTTATTATCAATTTATTTAGTATTTAAACAATTAAAATCATACAAAAATGGCAGATTTGAAAGCTTTTGCAGAACAATTAGTTAACTTGACAGTAAAAGAAGTTAATGAACTTGCAACCATCCTTAAAGAAGAATACGGTATTGAACCTGCTGCTGCAGCTGTAGCTGTTGCTGCTGGCCCCGCAGCTGGTGGTGCTGCTGCCGCAGAAGAAAAAACTTCTTTCGACGTAGTATTGAAGAGCGCTGGTGCAGCTAAACTTCAAGTAGTTAAAGCCGTTAAGGAAGCTTGCGGTCTTGGTTTGAAGGAAGCTAAAGATATGGTTGACGGTGCTCCGAGCGTAGTAAAAGAAGGTTTGGCTAAGGACGAAGCAGAATCATTGAAGAAAACTTTGGAAGAAGCTGGAGCTGAAGTTGAACTTAAATAACATTTGCCTGTAAATCAGGTCATTCGGTAAGGAACCCTTCGTGAAAAGGGTTCTTTACCTTTTTGTGTATATATTTAAAAATAAGTTCTACAAATCCATTATCAGATGTCTTCAAATACTGTAAATCAAAGAGTTAATTTTGCTTCGACTAAGAATCCGCTTGAATATCCGGATTTCCTGGAAGTACAATTGAAGTCATTCAAAGACTTTTTACAACTGGATACCCCACCCGAAAAGCGTAGGAAGGAGGGATTGTATAAAGTATTTGCTGAAAACTTCCCTATTGCCGATACTAGAAATAATTTTGTTCTTGAGTTTTTGGACTACTATATTGATCCGCCGCGTTATACTATTGATGAATGTATAGAGCGAGGGCTTACCTATAGTGTTCCCTTAAAAGCAAAATTAAAACTATATTGTACCGACCCTGATCACGAGGATTTTGATACGGTTATTCAAGATGTATTTCTTGGACCAATTCCTTATATGACGGATAAAGCGACATTCGTTATCAACGGGGCGGAACGTGTGGTTGTATCCCAGCTTCACCGTTCACCGGGTGTGTTCTTTGGACAAAGCGTACATGCTAACGGGACAAAGTTGTACTCAGCTCGTATTATTCCGTTTAAGGGCTCGTGGATTGAGTTTGCTACAGACATTAATAATGTTATGTATGCATACATTGATCGTAAGAAAAAATTGCCCGTAACAACGTTGCTAAGAGCTATTGGCTTCGAAAACGACAAAGATATTCTTGAAATATTTAATCTGGCTGAAGACGTAAAGGTAAACAAGACGAATCTTAAGAAGATGGTTGGTCGTAAGTTAGCTGCACGTGTTTTGAAAACATGGATTGAAGATTTTGTAGACGAAGATACGGGTGAAGTTGTTTCTATCGAGCGTAATGAAGTCGTTATTGACCGTGAAACAGTAATAGAACCGGAACATGTTGAAGTTATATTAGAGTCAGGCGTTCAGAATATCCTTGTTCACAAGGAAGAACCCAATCAATCTGACTACTCCATTATATATAATACCCTGCAGAAGGATCCGAGTAATTCGGAAAAAGAAGCTGTACTGTATATCTATCGCCAGTTGCGTAATGCTGATCCTGCCGACGATGCCAGTGCACGGGAAGTTATCAATAACTTGTTCTTTTCAGAAAAGAGATATGATTTGGGCGATGTAGGTCGTTACCGTATCAACAAGAAATTGAATCTTACTACTGATATGGGTGTGCGTGTCCTCACTAAGGAAGACATCATAGAAATTATCAAATATCTGATTGAGTTGATTAACTCGAAAGCGGATGTAGATGATATTGACCACTTGAGCAATCGTCGTGTACGTACAGTAGGTGAACAATTATCTAACCAGTTTGCAATTGGCTTGGCACGTATGTCACGTACCATCCGTGAACGTATGAACGTACGTGACAATGAAGTTTTTACTCCGATTGATCTGATTAACGCTAAGACTATTTCTTCCGTTATTAATTCTTTCTTTGGAACGAATGCTTTGTCACAGTTCATGGATCAAACTAATCCATTGGCTGAAATTACTCACAAACGTCGTATGTCTGCTTTGGGCCCTGGTGGTTTGTCACGCGAACGCGCTGGTTTTGAAGTGCGTGACGTGCATTACACTCACTATGGACGTCTTTGTCCGATTGAAACTCCTGAAGGACCGAATATTGGATTGATTTCTTCACTTTGTGTCTTTGCGAAGATTAATGAACTGGGCTTCATTGAAACTCCTTATCGTAAGGTTAAGGAGGCTAAGGTTGACCTTTCTAATGAAGGTTTGATTTATTTAACAGCTGAAGAGGAAGAAGACAAAATTATTGCTCAGGGCAATGCACCTTTGAATGATGATGGTACATTTCTACGTGATAAAGTAAAGTCTCGTCAGGATGCCGATTATCCGGTAGTAGGTCCGGATGAGGTCGAACTGATGGATGTTTCTCCACAACAGATCGCTTCTATTGCGGCTTCTTTGATTCCATTCTTGGAACATGACGATGCTAACCGTGCATTGATGGGATCTAATATGATGCGCCAAGCAGTTCCTTTGTTAAAGAGTGAAGCTCCGGTTGTAGGAACAGGTATTGAATGCCAATTGGCTCGTGACTCTCGTACGCAGATTACTGCAGAGGGAAATGGCGTAGTTGACTTCGTGGATGCTACAACGATCCGTGTTTTATATGATCGCACGGAAGAAGAAGATTTTGTAAGTTTTGAGTCTGCATTAAAAGAATATACTATTCCTAAGTGGCGTCGTACCAATCAGAATATGACTATTGATCTTCGCCCGATTTGTGAAAAAGGTCAGCGTGTATCAACAGGACAGATTTTGACTGAAGGTTATTCTACCGAAGACGGAGAATTGGCTTTGGGTAAGAACTTATTGGTAGCTTATATGCCTTGGAAGGGATATAATTATGAAGATGCCATTGTATTGAACGAACGTGTGGTTCGTGAAGACCTCCTTACTTCAGTACACGTAGAAGAGTATTCTTTGGAAGTTCGTGAAACGAAGCGTGGTATGGAAGAATTGACTTCCGATATTCCTAATGTGAGTGAGGAAGCAACGAAAGATCTTGATGAAAACGGTATTGTACGTATAGGGGCTCGCATCGAACCAGGAGATATTCTTATTGGTAAGATTACTCCGAAAGGTGAATCAGATCCTTCTCCTGAAGAAAAGTTACTTCGTGCTATCTTTGGTGATAAAGCGGGTGATGTGAAGGATGCTTCCTTGAAAGCTTCTCCTTCCTTGAAAGGTGTAATCATCAATAAACGTTTGTTCTCACGTGTGGTTAAAACTCGTAGTTCTAAGCTGGCAGACAAAGCATTGTTGCCGAAGATTGATGATGAGTTTGATGCTAAGGTGAGTGAACTGAAGAAGATATTGGTTCAGAAACTGTTGAAATTGACTGAGAATTATACTTCGGAAGGTGTGAAAGATTATATGGGAGCTGATGTGATCTCTAAGGGAGCCAAATTCTCTGCATCAGATTTCAGTGATCTTGATTTCACTGCTATACAGTTAAGTAGCTGGACAAAAGATGAACATACCAACGGTATGATTCGTGCATTGGTAATGAATTTCATCAAGAAGTATAAAGAACTTGACGCTGAGTTGAAACGCAAAAAATTTGCTATCACTATCGGTGATGAATTACCTGCAGGTATCATTCAAATGGCTAAAGTTTACATTGCTAAAAAACGTAAAATAGGTGTAGGTGATAAGATGGCCGGCCGTCACGGTAACAAGGGTATTGTTTCGCGGGTGGTTCGTCAGGAAGATATGCCATTCTTGGCTGATGGTACTCCGGTTGATATTGTCTTGAATCCGCTAGGCGTACCTTCACGTATGAATATCGGTCAGATTTTTGAAGCTGTTTTAGGCCGTGCCGGTAAGAAGTTGGGCGTGAAATTTGCAACTCCGATTTTCGACGGTGCATCTCTAGATGATTTGAATGAGTGGACTGACAAAGCAGACCTTCCGCGTTATGGCAAGACTCCTTTGTATGATGGAGGTACTGGTGAAGCGTTCGAACAACAAGCTACAGTCGGTATAACTTACATGTTGAAGCTCGGCCACATGGTTGAAGACAAAATGCATGCACGTTCCATTGGCCCATATTCGCTTATTACTCAACAGCCATTGGGTGGTAAAGCTCAGTTTGGTGGTCAGCGTTTCGGAGAAATGGAGGTTTGGGCACTTGAAGCTTTTGGTGCCGCACATATTTTACAAGAAATTTTGACTATCAAGTCCGATGATGTAATTGGACGTTCCAAGGCTTATGAAGCAATTGTGAAAGGCGAACCTATGCCGGCTCCTGGTATCCCGGAATCTTTGAATGTGTTGCTGCACGAATTGAGAGGTTTGGGATTAAGCATCAACTTGGAATAATTTTCATTTTCATTTTTCCATTGTCAATTATCAATTATATATAAAAGTATGGCTTTTAGAAAAGATAACAAGATAAAGAGTAATTTCTCGAAAATCTCTATCGGTTTGGCTTCTCCTGAAGAAATCCTTGAGAATTCGAGTGGTGAAGTTTTAAAGCCTGAAACCATCAACTACCGGACATATAAGCCTGAACGTGACGGTTTGTTTTGCGAGCGCATTTTTGGTCCTATCAAGGATTATGAGTGTCATTGTGGTAAATACAAACGTATTCGTTACAAAGGTATTGTCTGCGACCGTTGCGGTGTGGAAGTGACTGAGAAAAAAGTACGCCGTGAGCGTATGGGACATATTCAGTTAGTTGTGCCTGTAGCTCATATTTGGTATTTTCGTTCACTTCCTAATAAAATCGGCTACTTGTTGGGTTTACCCACAAAGAAGCTAGATACCATTATTTATTACGAGCGTTATGTCGTTATTCAACCAGGAATTTTGTCCGATGAGGTTGCACAATTTGACTTGCTCGAAGAAGGAGAATATTTGGATTTTCTGGAAAAATTGCCGAAAGAGAATCAATTCCTTGAAGATTCAGATCCCAATAAATTTATCGCTAAGATGGGTGCGGAAGCGATCTATGATTTGCTTTCCCGTCTGGATTTAGACGCTTTGTCTTATGAATTGCGTCACCGTGCAGGAAATGATGCTTCACAGCAACGTAAAAGCGAAGCTTTGAAACGACTTCAGGTTGTGGAGTCTTTCCGTATCTCTCGCGGCCGCAATAAACCGGAATGGATGATTGTACGCATTGTACCTGTGATTCCACCTGAACTGAGACCGTTGGTTCCGTTGGATGGCGGGCGTTTTGCTACCTCTGACTTAAATGATCTTTATCGTCGTGTTATTATTCGTAATAACCGCTTGAAAAGACTGATTGAAATCAAGGCCCCCGAAGTGATTCTTCGTAATGAAAAGCGTATGTTACAAGAAGCTGTCGATTCTTTATTCGACAATTCTCGTAAATCAAGTGCTGTGAAGACCGATGCTAATCGTCCGTTGAAGTCACTTTCTGACAGTTTAAAAGGTAAACAAGGGCGTTTCCGACAAAACTTGTTGGGTAAGCGTGTTGACTACTCTGCGCGTTCAGTAATCGTCGTTGGACCAGAACTGAAAATGGGTGAGTGCGGTATTCCTAAATTGATGGCAGCTGAGCTTTACAAGCCGTTTATCATCCGTAAATTGATTGAGCGTGGTATCGTAAAGACTGTGAAGAGTGCCAAAAAAATTGTGGATCGCAAGGAACCTGTTATTTGGGATATCTTAGAGCATGTAATGAAAGGTCATCCTGTATTGCTCAATCGTGCTCCGACACTTCACCGTTTGGGTATCCAGGCTTTTCAGCCTAAGATGATTGAAGGTAAAGCTATTCAACTCCATCCATTGGCATGTACAGCATTTAATGCTGACTTTGATGGTGACCAAATGGCTGTTCATTTACCTTTGAGCAATGAAGCTGTCTTGGAAGCACAAATGTTGATGCTTCAGTCACACAATATATTGAACCCTGCTAATGGGGCTCCTATCACTGTGCCTGCACAAGATATGGTTCTTGGTTTATACTATATTACTAAATTACGTAAGGGCGCAAAGGGAGAAGGATTAGTCTTTTATGGTCCTGAGGAAGCTCTTATCGCTTACAATGAAGGTAAGGTAGATATCCATGCTCCGGTAAGTGTAGTCGTGAAGGATATAGATGAGAACGGTGATGTTATAGATAAAATGATGCATGATACTTCTGTAGGTCGTGTAATCGTTAATGAAATAGTTCCAGCAGAAGCAGGATATATCAATACAATTATCTCTAAGAAGTCACTTCGTGATATCATTAGTCATGTGATTAAGGTATGTGGTGTTGCTAAGGCTGCCGACTTCCTCGATGGAATCAAAAATCTAGGCTATCAGACGGCTTTCAAGGGTGGACTGTCGTTCAACTTGGGTGATATCATCATTCCGGAAGAGAAGGAATCATTGGTTCAGAAAGGCTATGAAGAAGTTGAACAGGTAATAAACAACTATAACATGGGCTTCATTACTAATAATGAACGCTATAATCAGGTAATTGATATCTGGACACATGTTAACTCAGAATTGTCTAATATCTTGATGTCAACTATTTCTAGTGATGACCAAGGCTTCAACTCTGTATTTATGATGTTGGATTCTGGCGCTCGTGGATCTAAAGAACAGATTCGTCAGCTTTCTGGCATGCGTGGCTTGATGGCAAAACCTCAAAAAGCGGGTGCTGAAGGTGGCCAGATTATTGAAAACCCGATTCTTTCTAACTTTAAGGAAGGCTTATCCGTGTTGGAGTATTTTATTTCAACTCACGGTGCTCGTAAGGGTTTGGCCGATACAGCTTTGAAAACAGCCGATGCAGGATACCTGACTCGTCGTTTGGTAGATGTGTCACATGATGTAATTATTAATGAAGAGGACTGTGGTACGCTTCGCGGACTCGTTTGTACTGCTTTGAAAAACAATGACGAGGTCATTGCAACATTGTACGAACGTATTTTGGGACGTGTATCTGTACATGATATTGTGCACCCTACAACAGGTGATCTGATTGTTGCTGGTGGTGAGGAAATCACTGAAAATGTTGCACAGAAGATTGAAAATTCTCCGATTGAAAGTGTTGAAATCCGCTCAGTATTAACTTGTGAATCCAAGAAGGGGGTTTGCGCTAAGTGTTACGGACGTAATTTAGCTTCCAGCCGTATGGTTCAGAAAGGTGAAGCTGTCGGCGTTATTGCTGCACAGTCTATTGGTGAACCGGGAACGCAGTTGACTTTGCGTACATTCCATGCTGGTGGTACGGCTGCTAATATCGCAGCCAATGCAAGTGTCATAGCTAAGAATCCTGCACGTTTAGAATTCGAAGAACTTCGTACGGTAGAAATTATCGATGAAGCGGGAATGCCTGCTAAGGTAGTAGTAGGTCGTTTGGCTGAAGTACGTTTTGTGGATGAAAATACAAATATTGTACTTTCTACTCACAGCATTCCTTATGGCTCTACTTTATATGCGTCTGACGGTGAGGTAGTAGAAAGAGGTAAACTAATTGCGCGTTGGGACCCTTTCAATGCTGTTATTATCACAGAAGCTACAGGTAAAATTGAATTTGAAGGTGTGATTGAAAACGTAACTTATAAGGTTGAATCTGATGAATCCACCGGTTTGCGTGAAATCATTATCATCGAGTCTAAAGATAAGACGAAGGTGCCTACTGCTCATATCATGACAGAAGATGGCGAACTAATTCGTACCTATAACTTGCCAGTAGGAGGACACGTAGTCGTGGACAATGGTGAGAAGGTAAAAGCCGGTGAAGTTATCGTGAAGATTCCGCGTGCTGTTGGTAAAGCAGGTGATATTACGGGCGGTCTTCCTCGTGTTACTGAATTGTTTGAAGCTCGTAATCCTTCTAATCCTGCTGTGGTTTCTGAAATTGACGGTGAGGTTACAATGGGTAAGGTAAAACGTGGTAATCGAGAAATTATTGTAACGTCGAAGACAGGTGAGGTTAAAAAGTATCTCGTGCCTTTATCAAAACAGATTCTGGTGCAAGAGAATGACTATGTACGTGCTGGTACTCCGTTGTCTGACGGTGCTACTACGCCTGCCGATATTCTTGCTATTAAAGGGCCTACAGCTGTACAAGAATATATTGTGAATGAAGTGCAGGATGTTTACCGTTTGCAGGGTGTGAAGATTAATGATAAACATTTCGAAATTATTGTTCGCCAGATGATGCGTAAGGTCGAGATCGATGAACCGGGTGATACTCGCTTCCTGGAACAACAGGTTGTGGATAAACTGGAATTCATGGAAGAAAATGATCGCATTTGGGGTAAGAAGGTAATTCTTGATGGCGGAGACTCTCAAACTATGCAAGCGGGTCAGATTGTTACTGCTCGCAAGCTTCGTGATGAGAATTCTATGCTGAAGCGTCGTGACTTGAAACCTGTTGAGGTACGCGATGCAGTACCTGCGACTTCTACTCAGATTCTTCAAGGTATTACCCGTGCTGCTTTGCAGACTTCTAGCTTTATGTCTGCAGCTTCCTTCCAGGAAACTACGAAGGTCCTTAATGAAGCTGCCATTAACGGTAAGATTGACCGTCTAGAAGGTATGAAGGAGAATGTTATTTGTGGTCACTTGATTCCTGCAGGTACAGGACAACGTGAATTCGAAAAAATTATCGTCGGCTCTAAAGAAGAGTATGACCGTATGCTTGCTAACAAGAAGACTGTACTCGACTATGCTGTAGATGAGAAAGAATGATGATATTACGTTCATACAATCGATAATTTGTTAATATTGTGAGAAGGGCAGTTCGGGTTTTCCGAATTGCCCTTCTTATGTTTTAGGAAACTTTTTTTATTTTCTACCAATTCTTGAATCAGGTCTTTTTGAGAATTTTCAGAATGAAAAGAGCAGGTGATATTATAAAAAGACTAATCTTACCGGGAAGTCAATCAATTGTTCTGAGTTACTTTGTCGATTTAGATGAATACGGTATATTTGTATCTATCAAAATATTTAATAAATAGATAAAATGGAAAACCCAGAAAACAACAATCCTCAGCTGCAGATAGAATTAAAAGAAGAAGTGGCACAAGGAACTTATGCCAATCTTGCTATTATTACTCATTCAAGTTCGGAATTTATCCTCGATTTCGTACGTGTAATGCCAAGTATGCCTAAGGCTGGAGTGCAGGCTCGTATTGTATTGGCACCCGAACATGCCAAACGTCTTTTGCGTGCCCTTGAAGAAAATATTAGTAAATATGAACATTCTTTCGGCTCAATTCGTATGCCGAATGAACCGTTACTTCCGCCGCTATCCAACATTAAAGGGGAGGCATAAAGAACGAAAAAAAACTTGTAGTGCATTGATTATTCAAAACTTATTCGTATCTTTGCAGCCCAAAAGTGTATAGTTTTGAATTAATATAAACAATAATATATAACTAAAAACAATTAAAATGCCTACAATTCAGCAATTAGTAAGAAAAGGGCGCGAGGTATTGGTAGAGAAAAGTAAGTCTCCTGCCTTGGATTCTTGCCCTCAAAGACGTGGCGTTTGCGTGAGAGTGTACACAACCACTCCGAAAAAACCAAATTCAGCTATGCGTAAAGTAGCTCGTGTGCGTTTAACTAACGGTAAAGAGGTAAACTCTTATATTCCGGGAGAAGGACACAACTTGCAAGAGCACTCTATCGTATTGGTCCGCGGCGGTCGTGTGAAGGACCTTCCGGGTGTACGCTATCATATCGTGCGTGGTACATTGGATACTGCAGGTGTGGCAGGACGTACGCAAAGACGCTCTAAATATGGTACAAAACGCCCGAAACCAGGACAAGCTGCTCCTGCTAAGAAAAAATAATAAGGCGGCTTAAAACTAAAAATAATAAAATTAAAAGTAATAACTTACGTTTTAGTTTGTTGGAAATGCTAAAGGTTGAGTAAATTCTCTGGAGGGAGAATTGAAGAAGACAGAAGTAAACAACCAAGAACGAAAAACATTATTCTTTCAAACAAATGAGAAAGTCAAAACCCAAAAAACACGTTATCCTGCCGGATCCCGTGTTTAATGATGTGAAAATCTCCAAATTCGTTAATCACCTGATGTACGATGGAAAGAAGAATACTTCTTATGAAATCTTCTATGCTGCTTTGGAAACAGTGAAAAATAAGATGCAGAATGAAGAAAAACCTGCTCTTGAAATCTGGAAAAAAGCTTTGGACAATGTAACTCCTCAAGTGGAAGTAAAATCTCGCCGTGTAGGTGGTGCTACTTTTCAAGTTCCGACTGAAATTCGCCCGGATCGTAAAGAGTCAATCTCTATGAAGAACTTGATTCTCTATGCTCGCAAGCGTGGTGGTAAGTCTATGGCGGACAAACTGGCTGCTGAGATCATGGATGCTTTCAATGAACAAGGTGGTGCTTTTAAGCGTAAAGAAGATATGCATAGAATGGCTGAAGCTAACCGTGCATTTGCTCATTTTAGATTCTAATACTATAAGAGACTAACTAACTAAAGATTAAAAACTTAAAGTAAAAGAAATTAGAAAATGGCAAAGCATGATTTACATTTGACGCGTAATATCGGTATTATGGCTCACATTGATGCCGGAAAAACAACAACTTCTGAACGTATTTTGTTTTACACAGGTCTTACTCATAAAATCGGTGAGGTACATGATGGTGCCGCTACGATGGACTGGATGGCGCAAGAGCAAGAACGTGGTATCACTATCACTTCTGCTGCTACCACTACTAGTTGGAAATATGCAAGTAATACCTATAAAATTAATTTAATTGATACTCCGGGACACGTTGACTTTACTGCTGAGGTAGAGCGTTCACTCCGTGTGTTGGATGGTGCAGTAGCTGCGTATTGTGCAGTAGGTGGCGTTGAGCCGCAGTCTGAAACAGTTTGGCGCCAGGCTGATAAATATAATGTGCCGCGTATTGCTTATGTTAATAAAATGGACCGCTCCGGTGCTGACTTTTTTGAGGTTGTGCGCCAGATGAAGTCGGTTTTAGGTGCCAATCCTTGTCCTATCGTTGTTCCTATCGGTGCAGAAGAGACATTTAAGGGAGTGGTTGATTTGATTAAAATGAAAGCTATCCTTTGGCATGATGAAGCTATGGGAGCTGATTATGATGTAGAGGAGATTCCAGCTAATCTAGTTGATGAAGCTAATGAATGGAGAGATAAAATGCTCGAAAAAGTAGCTGAATTTGACGACGCTTTAATGGAGAAATATTTCGATGATCCTTCTGCAATCACTGAAGAAGAAGTCTTGAGAGCTCTTCGTAATGCTACTGTGCAGATGGCTATTGTACCCATGTTGTGCGGATCTTCATTCAAAAATAAAGGTGTGCAAACTTTGCTTGACTATGTTTGTGCTTTTTTACCTTCTCCATTGGATACTCCGAATATTGTTGGTACTAATCCTGATACAGGTGAGGAAGAGGACCGTAAGCCGGATGATGCTGAAAAGACATCAGCTTTGGCATTTAAGATCGCTACTGACCCATATGTAGGGCGTTTAACTTTTTTCCGTGTTTATTCTGGTAAAATTGAAGCTGGTTCTTATATATATAATAGCCGTTCAGGTAAGAAAGAACGTGTTTCTCGTTTATTCCAGATGCACTCAAATAAGCAAAATTCTGTAGAAGTAATTGGTGCTGGTGATATTGGTGCAGGAGTAGGCTTCAAAGATATTCATACTGGCGATACTCTATGTGATGAAGCAGCTCCGATTGTATTAGAATCTATGGACTTCCCAGAGCCTGTAATCGGTGTTGCTGTTGAGCCTAAGACTCAGAAAGATATGGATAAGCTATCTAATGGCTTGGCTAAACTTGCTGAAGAAGATCCGACGTTCACAGTAAAGACTGACGAACAGACAGGTCAGACAGTTATTTCTGGTATGGGTGAACTTCATTTGGATATCATTATCGACCGCTTGAAACGTGAATTCAAGGTTGAATGTAACCAAGGTAAACCTCAGGTTAACTATAAAGAGGCTATTACTAAAACAGTTAATCTGCGTGAGGTTTACAAGAAACAATCCGGAGGTCGTGGTAAGTTTGCTGATATCATCGTTAATATCGGCCCAGTTGATGAAGAATTTACTCAAGGTGGTCTTCAGTTTGTTGATGAAGTAAAGGGTGGTAATATTCCTAAAGAATTTATTCCATCTGTACAAAAAGGGTTCAATACTGCTATCAAGAATGGTGTATTGGCTGGCTATCCATTAGATTCACTGAAAGTAACTCTTATGGATGGTTCTTTCCACCCCGTTGACTCTGACCAGTTGTCATTCGAGATCTGTGCAATTCAGGCATACAAGAACGCTTGTGCTAAAGCAGGTCCTGTTTTGATGGAGCCCATAATGAAATTGGAAGTTGTGACTCCAGAAGAAAATATGGGTGATGTTATCGGCGACTTGAATAAGCGTCGTGGTCAGGTAGAGGGTATGGAATCCAGTCGTTCTGGTGCACGTATTGTAAAGGCGTTGGTTCCACTAGCCGAAATGTTTGGTTACGTAACAGCTTTGCGTACCATCACTTCAGGTCGTGCAACGTCTTCCATGACATATTCTCATCACGCTCAGGTTTCTAACTCTATTGCAAAAGCAGTATTGGAAGAAGTAAAGGGTCGTGCTGATTTAATCTAAAAAGATGAAGTCCGTAGGCTAGCGAATGACTCTTAGCCTACGGAACTTTTTATTACTATAATTATTTAACATTAAAAACAGTATGAGTCAGAAAATTAGAATCAAACTGAAATCTTACGACCACAACTTAGTTGACAAATCGGCTGAGAAGATTGTGAAAACGGTGAAGACAACGGGCGCCATCGTTAGCGGCCCTATTCCTCTTCCTACGCATAAGCGTATCTTTACTGTAAACCGTTCGACTTTTGTTAACAAGAAGTCACGTGAACAATTCGAGCTCTCTTCTTATAAGAGATTAATCGACATCTATAGCTCAACAGCTAAGACTGTGGATGCTCTGATGAAGTTAGAATTGCCGAGTGGCGTGGAAGTAGAAATCAAAGTGTAAGTATTAAAAATTAAGTGAAATGCCAGGATTATTAGGAAAAAAAATCGGAATGACATCCGTTTTCAGTGTCGAGGGTAAAAATGTACCATGCACTGTTATCGAAGCAGGTCCTTGTGTTGTTACTCAAGTGAAAACTGTAGAGACTGACGGCTATGAAGCTGTACAGTTGGGCTTCCAAGACAAAAAAGAGAAGCATACTACAAAGCCTCTAATGGGGCACTTCAAAAGAGCTGGAGTAACTCCCAAGAAACACTTGGCTGAGTTCAAAGAATTTGAGACAGAATTGAATCTGGGTGATACTGTTACCGTAGAATTATTTAATGACGCCATTTTTGTTGACGTTGCTGGTACTTCTAAGGGTAAAGGCTTCCAGGGTGTTGTAAAACGTCATGGTTTCGGTGGTGTAGGTCAAGCTACTCACGGTCAGCATAACCGTGCTCGTAAGCCGGGTGCTATCGGTGCTTGTTCTTACCCTGCAAAGGTATTCAAAGGAATGCGTATGGGTGGACAACTTGGTGGTGACAGAGTTACTGTTCAAAATCTGCAAGTATTAAAAGTAATCGCGGAGCACAATCTTCTTTTAATTAAAGGTTCTGTTCCTGGTTGCAAAGGTTCAATCGTAATAATTGAGAAATAATGGAAGTTAACGTATATAATATTAAAGGTGAGGACACTGGGAGAAAGATTACGTTAAACGAGTCTATCTTTGGTATTGAGCCCAACGATCACGCTATCTACTTAGACGTTAAACAGTTCTTAGCTAACCAACGTCAGGGTACACACAAGGCAAAAGAAAGAAGTGAAATCAGCGGTTCTACTCGCAAAATCGGTCGCCAAAAAGGTGGCGGTGGCGCACGTCGTGGTGATCTGAAATCACCGGTACTTGTAGGCGGTGGACGTGTATTTGGTCCGAAGCCGAGAGATTATTACTTCAAATTAAATAAAAAGGTAAAAGCTCTGGCTCGTAAGTCGGCTTTGTCATATAAGGCTCAAAACAATGCAATCGTTGTGGTAGAAGATTTTGCTTTTGAAGCTCCGAAGACGAGAGATTTTGTTTCAATGACAAAAAATCTTAAAGTTTCTGACAAAAAGCTGCTTGTGATTTTACCAGAAGCAAATAAAAACGTATATTTGTCGGCTCGTAATGTGAAAGATGCTAATGTGCAGACTATCTCAGGGTTAAATACTTATAGAGTATTGGACGCTGGGGTTGTTGTGTTTGCTGAAAGCACACTTTCTGCTATCGACAATATCTTAATGTAAAAAGGAGGCTTAAATAATGGGAATTATTATTAAACCGTTAGTGACAGAAAAAATGACTGCAATTACTGATAAGGCGAACAATCGTTTCGGCTTTATTGTGCGTCCTGAAGCTAATAAACTAGAAATTAAGAAGGAAGTTGAAGCCCTTTACAATGTTACAGTAGTTGATGTAAATACGATGAAGTATTCTGGCAAAAGCAAAAGTCGTTATACTCGTGCCGGTATCATCAACGGAAGGACGAATGCTTTTAAAAAAGCGCTTGTTACGTTGAAAGAAGGAGATACTATTGATTTTTATAGCAATATTTAAAAAAAATGGCAGTACATAAATTTAAGCCCACAACACCGGGGCAAAGACATAAGATTATTGGTACTTACGAAGAAATTACTGCACGAGTACCAGAAAAGTCTCTTGTATTTGGTAAGAATTCTACTGGCGGTCGTAACAATACAGGTAAAATGACCATGCGCTACATTGGTGGCGGCAGCAAGAAGATTATTCGTATCATCGATTTCAAGAGAAATAAAGACGGTGTACCTGCAGTAGTTAAGACAATCGAATATGATCCGAATCGTTCGGCTCGTATTGCTCTGCTATTTTATGCAGATGGAGAAAAGAGATATATTATTGCTCCCAATGGATTGCAAGTTGGTGCGACTTTGATGTCAGGTGAAACTGCTGCTCCGGAAATCGGAAATGCACTTCCTCTTCAGAATATACCGGTCGGTACTGTAATTCATAATATTGAATTACGTCCGGGCCAAGGCGCTGCTTTGGTTCGTTCGGCTGGTAACTTCGCTCAGTTGACTTCTAGAGAAGGTAAATACTGCGTTATCAAATTGCCTTCTGGTGAGGTTCGTCAGATCCTCAGTACGTGTAAGGCTACTATTGGTAGTGTAGGTAACTCAGATCATGGATTGGAAAGTTCAGGTAAAGCTGGGCGTTCTCGCTGGTTTGGACGTCGTCCACGTACCCGTGGTGTTGTTATGAACCCAGTTGACCACCCAATGGGTGGTGGTGAAGGACGTGCTTCAGGAGGACATCCGAGATCTCGTAAGGGATTGTATGCTAAGGGCCTTAAGACAAGAGCACCGAAGAAACATTCGTCTAAGTATATTATTGAGAGAAGAAAGAAGTAATCTGATTAATTGAGTAAATTATGAGTCGTTCATTAAAAAAAGGTCCGTATATTAACGTTAAGCTTGAAGACAAAGTGCTTGCTATGAATGAATCAGGCAAGAAAGTGGTAGTTAAGACTTGGGCCAGAGCTTCAATGATTTCGCCTGATTTTGTAGGGCATACTGTTGCAGTTCACAATGGAAATAAATTTATTCCTGTTTATGTTACCGAGAATATGGTAGGACACAAGTTTGGGGAATTTGCTCCAACTCGTACATTCAGAGGACACGCTGGTAACAAGAAAAAATAAAACAGGATTTATCTGAAATAATAAAGTAATAATATAATGGGAGCAAGAAAAAAAATATCGGCTGATAAAAGAAAAGAAGCCCTTAAGACCATGTATTTTGCGAAATTGCAAAATGTTCCTACTTCCCCCCGTAAAATGCGTCTTGTGGCTGACATGATTCGTGGGATGGAGGTGAACAGAGCACTCGGCGTTCTGAAGTTCTCTTCTAAAGAGGCTGCTGCTAGAGTTGAAAAGTTACTGCGCTCTGCAATTGCTAACTGGGAACAGAAAAACGAACGTAAAGCTGAGAGTGGCGAATTGTTTGTAACTAAAATTTTTGTTGATGGTGGTGCTACACTCAAAAGAATGAGACCAGCTCCACAGGGTAGAGGTTACAGAATTCGTAAACGTTCAAATCACGTAACGTTATTCGTTGGTTCTAAAAGTAATAACGAAGATCAAAATTAAGGTAAATGGGACAAAAAGTTAATCCAATAAGCAACCGTTTAGGAATCATCAGAGGATGGGATTCCAATTGGTATGGTGGAAAAAATTACGGCGACTCTTTGCTAGAAGATAGCAAGATTCGTAAATATTTGAATGCCCGTCTTGCAAAAGCGAGTGTTTCAAGAATTGTAATCGAACGTACACTGAAACTCGTGACTATTACCGTTTGTACAGCGCGTCCGGGTATCATTATCGGTAAAGGTGGCCAAGAAGTTGATAAGTTGAAAGAAGAGCTGAAGAAGGTCACTGATAAGGATATTCAGATCAATATCTTCGAAGTTAAGAGACCTGAGTTAGATGCTGTTATTGTGGCTAATAACATAGCTCGTCAGGTTGAAGGTAAAATTGCCTACCGTCGTGCCATTAAGATGGCTATCGCAAATACAATGCGTATGGGTGCGGAAGGTATCAAGGTTCAGATTTCAGGACGTTTAAATGGCGCAGAAATGGCCCGTTCTGAAATGTATAAGGAAGGAAGAACTCCGTTGCACACTTTTAGAGCAGATATTGACTACTGTCATGCAGAAGCATTGACAAAGGTTGGTCTTCTCGGTATTAAAGTTTGGATTTGTAGAGGTGAAGTTTTTGGTAAGAGAGAATTGGCTCCAAACTTTACACAAAGCAAAGAAAGTGGTCGTGGAAGCAACAGCGGAAGCAATGGCGGGAGAAACTTCAAAAGAAAGAAAAATAATCGCTAACTGATTTGATTTTTAGGAATTATGTTACAACCGAAAAAAACAAAATTCAGAAGACAACAAAAAGGCCGTCAAAAAGGTAATGCCCAAAGAGGAAACCAGCTGGCTTTCGGTTCTTTTGGTATTAAGGCCTTGGAAACGAAATGGATTACAGGCCGTCAAATTGAAGCTGCGCGTATTGCAGTGACAAGATATATGCAACGTCAAGGACAGATTTGGATTCGTATTTTCCCGGATAAACCTATTACCAGAAAGCCTGCTGATGTACGTATGGGTAAAGGTAAAGGTGCACCAGAGGGATTTGTTGCTCCTGTTACACCAGGTAGAATTATTATCGAAGCCGAAGGAGTATCTTATGAAATCGCAAAAGAAGCTTTGCGCTTAGCTGCACAGAAGCTTCCTATCACTACTAAATTTGTAGTGAGACGTGATTATGATATTCAAAATCAAAATGCGTAAGGAGTATGAAAATAGCAGAAATTAAAGAGATGCCTACCACTGATTTGGTAGAAAGAGTAGAAGCAGAAGTAGCTAATTACAACCAGATGGTTTTGAATCATTCTATTTCTCCTTTGGACAATCCTGCTCAGATCAAACAATTACGCAGGACTATTGCGCGTATGAAAACAGAATTGCGCGAAAGAGAACTTAACAATAAATGATGAGCTTGATGGAAGCAAGAAATTTAAGAAAAGAAAGAACTGGGGTTGTGCTGAGCAATAAGATGGATAAAACCATTACAGTAGCAGCTAAGTTTAAGGAAAAACACCCCATATATGGTAAGTTCGTTAGTAAAACGAAGAAATACCATGCTCATGATGAAAAGAATGAGTGCAATATCGGTGATACTGTACACATCATGGAAACTCGTCCTTTGAGCAAGACTAAGAGATGGAGATTGGTAGAAATAATTGAAAGAGCTAAATAATTATGATACAAGTAGAATCCAGACTTATAGTATGTGATAACAGTGGAGCAAAAGAGGCTCTCTGTATCCGCGTTTTAGGTGGTACAGGTCGTCGTTATGCTTCTGTAGGGGATGTGATTGTCGTTTCTGTAAAGAGCGTGATCCCTTCAAGTGATATTAAAAAAGGTGCAGTGTCTAAGGCTCTGATTGTACGTACTAAGAAAGAAATCCGTCGTGCTGACGGTTCTTATATACGTTTTGATGATAATGCTTGCGTGTTGTTGAATAATGCAGGTGAAATTAGAGGTAGCCGTATTTTCGGTCCGGTAGCACGTGAACTTCGTGCTGCTAACATGAAAGTTGTGTCACTCGCTCCTGAAGTACTTTAATATTGTAAAAGATTTAAGTAATGAGTAAATTACATATTAAAAAAGGCGATACAGTTTACGTAAATTCTGGTGAAGATAAGGGTCAGACTGGTCGTGTATTAAAGGTTCTTGTTGATAAAAATCGTGCAATAGTCGAAGGTGTCAACATGGTGTCTAAAAGCACAAAACCTAATGCAAAGAACCCGCAAGGTGGCGTCGTGAAGCAAGAAGCTTCTATTCATTTGTCAAACTTGAATCCGGTTGATCCAAAAACTGGCAAAGCAACGCGTGTTGGTAGAAAAGTTAGTACTGATTCCGATGGGAAGAAGACTTTAGTGCGTTATTCTAAAAAAACAGGAGAGGAGATTAAATAATGAGTAATACTGCTAGCCTTAAGAAAGAATATGCAGAGCGTATTGCGCCTGCATTGAAATCACAGTTCCAGTATTCTTCTACAATGCAGGTCCCCGTACTTAAAAAGATTGTTATCAATCAAGGATTAGGTATGGCTGTTGCTGATAAGAAGATTATCGAAGTAGCAATTAATGAAATGAGTGCTATTACTGGTCAAAAAGCTGTAGCAACTATATCTCGTAAAGATATTGCAAACTTTAAGTTGCGTAAAAAAATGCCGATTGGTGTTATGGTGACTTTGCGTCGTGAAAGAATGTACGAATTCCTTGAAAAATTAGTTCGTGTTGCTCTGCCACGTATTCGTGACTTTAAAGGTATTGAAAGTAAGTTCGATGGTAAGGGTAATTATACCCTTGGTATTCAGGAACAAATTATTTTCCCTGAAATTAATATCGATAGTATTACCAGAATTCTCGGAATGAATATTACCTTTGTAACCTCTGCACAAACAGATGAAGAAGGGTATGCCTTGTTGAAAGAATTCGGTTTACCGTTTAAGAACGCTAAAAAAGATTGATAAATTATGGCAAAAGAATCAATGAAAGCACGTGAAGTAAGACGTGCTAAATTAGTAGCCAAATATGCCGAGAAGAGAGCTGCACTCAAAGAAATCGTTAGAGTAGGTGAGCCTGCCGATGCTTTTGAAGCAGCACAGAAACTTCAGGAATTGCCTAAAAATTCCAACCCGATTCGCTTGCACAATCGTTGCAAGCTGACTGGTCGTCCGAAAGGATATATCCGTCAGTTCGGAGTTTCAAGAATTCAGTTCCGTGAAATGGCCTCTAATGGTCTTATTCCCGGTGTAAAAAAAGCAAGCTGGTAATTTTGTTTTTTAAATATTGTCAGGGAAGTCCTGATTAATTTAATTTATTTTTATATGACTGATCCAATAGCAGATTATTTGACGAGGTTGCGGAACGCTATTCAAGCGAAGCACAGAGTTGTGGAAGTTCCGGCTTCTAATTTGAAAAAAGAAATCACAAAGATTCTTTTTGAAAAAGGCTACATTCTTAATTATAAGTTTGTAGAAGATGGTCCCCAAGGCACAATTAAAGTTGCCTTGAAGTATGATCCGGTTAACAAGGTTAACGCTATTAAGAAACTGGAAAGAATTTCTTCTCCAGGTTTGCGTCAATATACTGGTTATAAAGACATGCCGCGTGTTATTAATGGTTTGGGTATTGCTGTAATATCTACTTCCAAAGGTGTAATGACCAACAAAGAAGCCGCTGAATTGAAGATTGGTGGTGAAGTTTTGTGTTATGTATATTAATTAGGAGGAAATAGCAATGTCAAGAATAGGAAAATTACCCATTAGTATTCCCGCTGGAGTAACAGTTACTCTGAAGGATGATGTGGTTACCGTAAAGGGACCCAAAGGCGAATTAAGCCAATTTGTAAATCCTGCTATCAACGTTTCCATCGAAGATGGTCATGTTACTTTGTCAGAAAATGAAAATGTAATGCAGGATGATTCGAAGCAGAAGCATGCATTCCACGGTTTATATCGTTCACTGATTTTCAACATGGTTGTTGGTGTATCTGAAGGATATAAGAAAGAGTTGGAATTGATCGGTGTAGGTTACCGTGCTTCTAGCCAAGGTAATATCATTGAACTCGCTTTAGGTTATACTCATAATATCTTTATACAGTTACCTCCTGAAGTGAAAGTTGAAACTAAGTCTGAAAGAAATAAGAGTCCTCTAATTATTTTGGAATCTTGTGACAAGCAGTTACTTGGACAGATTTGCTCTAAAATACGTTCTTTCCGTAAGCCTGAACCGTATAAGGGTAAGGGTATTAAGTTTGTTGGCGAAGTAATTCGTAGAAAGTCTGGTAAATCAGCTGGTGCTAAATAATTATTTAAATTGATAGTATTATGACAACAAAAATAGAAAGACGAATTAAAATCAAATATAGAGTACGCAATAAAATTTCAGGTTCTACTGAATGTCCGCGTATGAGTGTATTTAGAAGCAATAAGCAAATCTACGTTCAGATTATCGATGACTTGTCTGGTAAGACTTTAGCTGCTGCTTCTTCTTTGGGTATGACTGAAAAGATGCCTAAGAAAGAACAAGCTACTAAAGTTGGCGAAATGATTGCAAAAAAAGCTCAGGAAGCAGGAATTACTACTGTTGTTTTCGACCGTAATGGTTACTTGTATCATGGGAGAGTAAAAGAGGTGGCTGATGCTGCTCGTAACGGTGGACTTAAATTTTAATCATTATGGCAGGACTTAATAATAAAGTTAAGATTACAAACGATATAGAACTGAAAGACAGATTGGTTGCTATTAATCGTGTAACCAAAGTAACCAAAGGTGGTAGAACTTTTAGTTTCTCTGCTATTGTGGTTGTAGGTAATGAAGAAGGTATTATTGGTTGGGGCCTTGGTAAAGCGGGTGAAGTTACAGCTGCGATTGCTAAAGGTGTTGAATCTGCAAAGAAGAATCTGACCAAAGTACCTGTACTGAAAGGTACTGTTCCTCACGAACAATCTGCAAGATTTGGCGGTGCTGAGGTGTTTATTAAACCGGCTTCTCACGGTACTGGTGTTGTAGCTGGTGGTGCAATGCGTGCAGTATTGGAAAGTGTTGGTGTAACGGACGTTTTGGCTAAGTCAAAAGGTTCTTCTAATCCGCACAACTTGGTGAAGGCAACTATTTTGGCATTAAGTGAAATGCGTGATGCTCGTATGGTTGCTCAGAATAGAGGAATTAGTGTTGAAAAAGTATTTAGAGGATAAGGAGGGAATATGTCGACTATAAAGATTAAACAAGTTAAAAGTAGAATTGGTGCTCCTGCTGATCAGAAGAGAACTCTCGATGCACTGGGACTTCATAAGTTGAATCGTGTGGTTGAACACGAATGCACTCCTTCAATTCTTGGAATGGTGGATAAGGTTAAACACTTGGTTACCATTGTTAAGTAATTATTTGTTGAATATAAAACGAATTACAATATGAACTTAAGTAATTTAAAACCTGCGGAAGGATCTACTAAGACAAGAAAAAGAATTGGACGTGGTCCTGGTTCTGGCTTGGGAGGTACTTCTACGAGAGGTCATAAAGGAGCTAAATCAAGATCTGGATACTCTAAGAAAATAGGATTTGAAGGTGGACAGATGCCTCTTCAACGTCGTGTTCCTAAGTTTGGCTTTAAAAATATCAATCGTGTAGAGTATAAGGCTATTAACCTGGATACCATTCAGAAGTTGGCTGAAGCTAAAAATCTGCAGGCTGTAAGTGTGCAAGATTTCATTGCTGCTGGTTTCATTTCTGCAAACCAGTTAGTAAAAGTATTAGGTAACGGAACTTTGACTGCTAAGTTGGATGTACAAGCACACGCATTCTCTAAGACTGCTGTTGCTGCCATCGAAGCTACTGGTGGACAAGTAGTAAAACTCTAATTCAATGAGAAAAGCTATTGAAACATTAAAGAATATATGGAAAATTGAGGATCTGAGACAACGGATCCTCATTACCATATTGTTTGTCGCAATTTACCGTTTTGGTTCGTATGTTGTATTGCCGGGTATCAATCCGTCAATGTTGGCACAGTTGCATCAGCAAACAAGTGAGGGTCTTTTAGCCTTGTTAAACATGTTTTCCGGAGGGGCATTCTCCAATGCATCTATTTTTGCATTGGGTATTATGCCGTACATCTCCGCTTCCATTGTGATTCAATTGCTGGGTATTGCGGTTCCGTATTTCCAGAAGTTGCAGCGTGAGGGAGAGAGTGGTAGAAGAAAAATGAACCAATATACTCGTTATTTGACGATTCTTATTCTTTTGGTTCAAGCTCCTTCTTATCTACTCAATCTTAAAATGCAGGCTGGTCCTTCTTTAAATGCTTCATTAGATTGGACTCTGTTTATGGCTACTTCTACCATTATTTTAGCGGCTGGAAGTATGTTTATTTTGTGGCTTGGTGAGAGAATTACAGATAAAGGAATCGGTAATGGTATTTCATTCATTATTTTGATTGGTATCATTGCTCGTCTTCCTCAGTCATTATTTCAGGAATTGATTTCCCGTATGACTGATAAGACTGGAGGATTGGTGATGTTCCTAATTGAAATTGTAATTTTACTGGTTGTCATAGCAGCAGCTATTCTTTTGGTGCAAGGTACAAGAAAAATTCCTGTGCAATATGCAAAGAAGATTGTGGGCAATAAACAATATGGTGGTGCGAGACAGTATATTCCTTTGAAGGTGAATGCTGCTGGTGTAATGCCTATTATTTTTGCTCAGGCAATTATGTTTATTCCTATTACTTTTATCGGATTCTCGGATGTAAATAATGCGAGCGGCTTCGTACGTGCATTTACTGATCATACAAGCTTCTGGTATAATTTTGTTTTTGCAGTAATGATCATACTTTTTACGTATTTCTATACTGCAATTACAATTAACCCGACTCAAATGGCTGAGGATATGAAGAGAAATAATGGTTTCATTCCGGGCATCAAACCAGGTAAGAAAACAGCTGAGTATATTGATGATATTATGTCTCGTATTACTTTGCCGGGTTCTTTCTTCTTGGCTTTGGTGGCTATTATGCCTGCGTTTGCGGGTGTATTCGGTGTGCAAGCAGAATTTGCTCAATTCTTTGGCGGTACATCTTTGTTGATTCTTGTAGGTGTTGTTCTGGATACTCTCCAGCAGGTTGAAAGTCATTTGTTGATGAGACATTATGATGGACTGCTGAAATCGGGTCGTATCAAAGGACGCAGTGGTAATGTAGCTGCATATTAATCTTTTTTGAGGAATGATATTTCTTAAGACAGAAGATGAAATAGAGCTGCTCCGCAAGAGTAACTTGCTTGTTGGAAGAACTTTGGCTGAAATAGCTAAAGTTATCAAACCGGGAGTAACAACAAAAGAGCTGGATAAAGTGGCAGAAGAGTTCATTAGAGATAATGGAGCTGTCCCTACTTTCAAAGGTTTTCCCAATCAATATGGTGATCCATTTCCTGCTTCTATTTGTACATCTGTAAATGATCAGGTAGTACACGGTATTCCAGGTGAAAATGTAGTACTAAAAGAGGGTGATATCGTATCGGTTGATTGTGGTACTTACATGGATGGCTTTTGTGGAGATTCAGCTTATACGTTTTGTGTAGGTGAAGTTGACGAGGAAGTTCGCAAGTTATTGAAGGTTACTAAAGAAGCGCTGTATTTAGGTATACAGAATGCTGTTCAAGGCAAGCGGTTGGGAGATATCGGTTATGCGATACAAGAATGTTGTGAGTCTAATTCTTTTGGGGTAGTTCGTGAGTTTGTTGGTCATGGTATTGGCAAAGAAATGCATGAGGACCCTCAAGTTCCTAATTACGGTAAACGCGGTTATGGAACCATATTGAAGAAAGGACTTTGCATCGCAATAGAGCCGATGATAACCTTGGGTAGCCGACAAATTGTAATGGAGCGTGATGGCTGGACAGTAAGAACTAAAGATCGTAAATATGCTGCTCATTTTGAGCATACAATAGCGGTCGGAACGGGTAAGGCTGATATCTTGTCATCGTTCAAATTCATAGAAGAAGTATTAGGAGATAAAGCAATTTAAGAAATTAATATGGCAAAGCAATCTGCAATAGAACAAGATGGAGTGATAGTTGAAGCATTGTCTAATGCAATGTTTCGTGTTGAATTAGAAAACGGACATGAGATTACTGCGCATATTTCTGGCAAGATGCGGATGCACTACATCAAAATCTTGCCGGGTGATAGAGTAAGAGTCGAAATGTCTCCTTACGATTTATCGAAAGGAAGAATTGTATTTAGATATAAATAAAATTAAGATATGAAAGTAAGAGCATCCTTAAAGAAACGTACGCCAGAGTGTAAGATCGTTAGACGTAATGGCCGTTTGTATGTTATTAACAAGAAAAATCCTAAGTATAAACAACGTCAAGGATAATATTATTATTTTTGCAAAAAAAATAATTTAGTATATGGCTATAAGAATAGTTGGTGTCGATTTACCTCAGAACAAGAGAGGTGAAATTGCGTTGACCTATGTATATGGAATAGGTCGTAGTAGTTCAGCAAAGATTTTGGAAAAAGCAGGTATTGATAAAGACCTGAAAGTAAAAGACTGGACGGATGATCAGGCTGCCAAGATTCGTGAGATCATTGGTGCAGAGTATAAAGTTGAAGGCGATCTTCGCTCTGAGATTCAATTGAACATTAAGCGTTTAATGGATATCGGTTGCTACCGTGGTGTACGTCACCGTATCGGTCTTCCTGTAAGAGGTCAGAGCACAAAGAATAATGCTCGTACTCGCAAGGGTAGAAAGAAAACCGTTGCTAATAAGAAAAAAGCTACTAAATAATAATTGTTGATATGGCAAAAAAAACAGTTGCAGCAAAAAAGAGAAATGTAAAGGTAGATGCTAATGGGCAGTTGCATGTTCATTCATCTTTCAACAACATTATCGTTTCTCTGGCAAATAGTGAAGGACAGATTATTTCTTGGTCTTCAGCCGGGAAAATGGGATTTAGAGGTTCTAAGAAGAATACTCCTTACGCAGCACAGATGGCTGCACAAGATTGCGCTAAAATAGCATTCGATCTTGGTTTGAGAAAGGTAAAAGCATATGTGAAAGGTCCAGGTAACGGTCGTGAGTCTGCTATTAGAACGATCCACGGTGCCGGTATTGAGGTTACTGAAATTGTTGATGTAACTCCGCTTCCACATAATGGTTGTCGTCCTCCGAAAAGACGTAGAGTTTAATTTACCTTTAATAAAAATGACACTTGATTTTGTTATTGGATTGTAATTCTTCTCTGCAATCGCGGCTGCAACAAATTGAGTTCATGAATAAACAATTAAATATTTAAAAGAAATGGCTAGATATACTGGACCAAAATCAAGAATAGCCCGTAAATTCGGCGAAGGTATCTTTGGAGCAGACAAAGTATTGTCAAAGAAGAACTATCCTCCCGGACAACATGGTAATTCAAGAAAAAGAAAAACTTCTGAATATGGTGTTCAACTTCGTGAGAAACAGAAGGCCAAATACACCTATGGAGTTTTAGAAAAACAATTCCGCAACTTGTTTGAGAAGGCAGAAACTGCTAAAGGTATTACCGGTGAAATCCTCCTCCAGTTGCTTGAAGGTCGTCTTGACAACGTCGTATTCCGTTTGGGCATTGCTCCTACTCGTGCTGCTGCACGTCAGTTGGTAAGCCACAAGCATATTACTGTGGACGGGGAAGTAGTAAATGTTCCTTCATATGCAGTTAAGCCGGGTCAAGTGATTGGCGTTCGCGAAAGATCTAAATCTTTAGTGGTAGTCGCTAATTCATTGGCTGGTTTTAACCACAGCAAATATCCATGGTTGGAATGGGATGATAACTCTAAGGTTGGTAAACTGTTGCACATACCTGAAAGAGCAGACATTCCTGAAAACATTAAAGAACATTTGATCGTAGAATTGTATTCTAAATAATAATTAATTTCATGGCGATATTAGCATTTCAAAAACCTGATAAAGTTTTAATGTTGGAAGCGGATTCTAAATTCGGTAAATTCGAATTTCGTCCGTTGGAGCCCGGTTTTGGTATTACTGTAGGTAATGCACTGCGCCGCATCCTTCTTTCGTCATTGGAAGGTTTCGCTATCACTACTATCAAAATAGATGGTGTTGAGCACGAATTTTCCAGTGTCCCGGGAGTTAAAGAGGATGTTACTAACATTATCTTGAATCTGAAACAGGTGAGATTCAAGCAAGTAGTTGAAGAATTCGAGAGCGAAAAAGTAAGTATTACAATCGAGAATTCAAGTGAATTTAAAGCAGGTGACATAGGTAAATATCTGACTGGATTTGAAGTGTTAAATCCTGAATTAGTTATTTGTCATTTAGATTCCAAATCAACTATGCAGATAGATATTACGATTAACAAAGGTCGTGGTTATGTTCCTGCTGACGAAAACCGCGAATATTGCACCGATGTGAACGTAATTCCTGTCGATTCTATTTATACTCCGATTCGTAATGTTAAGTATCAAGTAGAAAACTTCCGTGTAGAGCAGAAGACTGACTACGAGAAGTTGGTGCTTGAAATTGCTACCGATGGTTCTATTCATCCGAAAGAAGCTCTGAAAGAGGCTGCAAAGATTCTTATTTATCACTTCATGCTCTTCTCCGACGAGAAGATTACGCTGGAAACAACTGATGTTGACGGCAATGAAGAATTTGATGAAGAAGTTCTGCACATGCGTCAGTTGCTGAAAACTAAACTTGTCGATATGGATCTCTCTGTTCGTGCCCTCAACTGTTTGAAGGCTGCTGATGTAGAGACTCTTGGCGACTTGGTACAGTTTAATAAAACTGACTTGCTGAAATTCAGAAATTTCGGAAAGAAATCGCTTACCGAGCTTGATGATTTGCTGGAAAGTCTGAGTCTGTCGTTTGGAACCGATATTTCTAAATATAAATTAGATAAAGAATAAAAAATGAGACATAATAAAAAAT
>CALYZE010000029.1 GCA_945607605.1 uncultured Bacteroides sp. | reverse complement strand
AAAATAAGTAAAAAGTAAGATTTAGACTATAAGAAAAACCCAAATTACAATTTCTCCGTATTCGTTGAAATAAGGCTTATAAATGCAAAAAGGCATATAGTAACAACTATATGCCTTTTTCTTAGTGATCCGCTTGGGGCTCGAACCCAAGACCCCAACATTAAAAGTGTTGTGCTCTACCTGCTGAGCTAGCGAATCAATCCTTTTGTGCTGTTAAGCGGGTGCAAAGATAGGTACATTTCTTGTAAAAGCAAGAGAATGGATGAAAAAAGTTTGTATTATTTTTATTGATTATTATCTTTTAGTTGATTATCAGAAGGTTCTGCTTTGTGAATATTTTCACGGTTAATGATAAATCGCTGATAATAAGATAGCATCAATGTGGTAAGGGGGAGAGCTATAATCATCCCTAACATTCCCATTAAAGATCCCCATATAGATAAAGATAATAAAATGATGGCGGGATTCAATCCTGTAATTTTACCCATAACACGAGGTACTATCAAGCCGTCTTGAATGGCTTGAACAACGGCAAACACAGCTGTTGCCGAACCGATGATAATCCAAAAATTATCACCTGTATCTGCTGCTTTCAATATAGCGAGTATGATGGTAGGGAAAAATCCGATAATTTGTAAATAGGGCACCATGTTGAGAGCACCAATGAACAGACCTAAACCTATAGCTAAGGGGAAATCAATAATCAGAAATCCGATACTAAATAGAATGCCTACGCATAGAGCAACGAATGCTTGACCACGGAAATACTTATCCATACCCTCTTTCACATCATTAAATATACCTACTACGAATGGACGGTATTTTTGTGGAACAAGATGAGTCCAGCCCTCTGCAATGCTTTCGTAATCCAATAAGATAAAAACGATATACAAGATAATGATAAAGAATGTGAGGAAGCTGAATACTAAATTGACAGATTCTGACAACAATAACCAAAGTCGTGGAACTGCTGCTTTGAGAGCATCTAACAAGTTGTCTACATTGAAAAGTTCATTGAGGAGTTGTAGATTCATGTTCTCTCTCAAAAATTCCGTAAGCAGTTTAGGAATGTTGCTATCATAAGTTCCGTTGGAAAAATATTCTATAAGTAAATCTTTAACTCTGCCGAATTCCTGTATCAGAGGAGGGACTAACAGATAAAAGACAACCCCTCCTATTGCTAAAAGAGTCGTCAAAGCGCAAAAAACAGAAATGACTCGACTCTTTAGTTTTAGCTTGTATTGGAAAAAAGTCACCAATGGATAAACAAGGTAAGCAATGAGCCATGCTATGAAGAAAGGCAATAACACGCCGCTAAGATGCTTGAGGAGCATAAGAACACCGATAATGATAAGTCCGAAGATGACTCCTCGGATAAAGCTGTCGAAAGTAATTTTTTTACGCTCCATCTTATTTTGATTGATTGTTATAATAGACTATGGGTTGCTGTTTGATGCCCTTGGATGGCATATTGATAGCATACGCGGCATAGAGGCTCATATTCAGCTGTTTCTCCTAATAGCACTTGTTTGTCATTTTGAACCGTTCGGTGAGAAAAGGAAGCTAATTGACCGCACTTAACGCAGATGGCATGCACTTTGGATACTTCATCGGCGATGGCGCATAGACCCGGCATTGGACCGAAGGGTACTCCGCGAAAATCCATGTCTAATCCCGCAATGATAACACGAATGCCGTCGTTGGCAAGCTGGTTGCATACCTCAATCAAACCGCTGTCGAAAAATTGTGCTTCGTCTATGCCTACAACATCGATCTCAGAAGTGAAAAGCAAAATACTTGCAGAAGTATCTATGGGTGTGGAGGCAATGGAATGACTGTCATGCGATACAACATCTGCATTAGAATAACGCGTGTCTATGGCAGGTTTGAATATCTCTACCCGTTGTTTAGCAAATTTGGCACGTTTTAGTCGTCTTATGAGTTCTTCTGTTTTGCCGGAAAACATTGATCCACAAATAACTTCAATTCTTCCTCTGCGTTTGGTCTCTTGTATATGATCTTCTGAGAATAATACCATGTTGTTAAGTGTTATATTTAGGCACAAAAATAATAACTTTTGTTCTCTTTACGAGATTTTTTCATTATTTATTTCTACATTTGTACCGTTAACACGGACCGTGTAAAGGATATGCAAATTTTATTAAATGACATAGAACTGGACATCCAGGAGTTGAAATGTTTGATGCAGGCTATTTCAAATGATACCAATCCGGCATTGAAAATAGTAGCCAAACGAAATATTCAGCAAATGAAAACGCGCTTGGATGCGTTGCAGGAGGTACTGGATAAGGTACCTATAATCACTGAACCTATAGCTGAGCCTGTAGTTGCTGAGCCTATAACTACTACTGATATTATAATTAAACCTGTAGGCATTGATTCTATTGTCACTGAACCTGTAGCCCACACCGCTGAATCGGTTCAACCGGTCGTGTCACCTACTTCCTCTATTTTAGCAGAGCGTATTAAACCTTCCACCAACTTGCGTCAAGCTATCAGCTTGAATGATTCATTTCGTTTCACTCGAGAACTTTTTGATGGAGATTCCACACGCATGAATGAGGTAGTACGCCTTTTGGGTGAAGCGTCCTCTTTGGATGGCGCAATGACCGTTTTCAACTCAGAAGTATCTGTGAACGAGGAAAATGAAGCTGTAATTGATTTTGTAGAGCTTCTTAAGAAATATTTCAGTTAAATCACCGATGTGTATGGGAAAGCTATATGTAGTACCTACGCCGGTAGGAAATTTGGAAGATATGACCTTTCGTGCTATCCGCATATTGAAAGAAGCTGATTTGATTCTTGCTGAGGATACACGTACTTCAGGGATATTGCTGAAACATTTTGAAATAAAGAATTCCATGCAACCCCACCATAAATTTAATGAACATAAAATGGTGGAAAGCGTTGTTAATAGAATAAAAGGGGGTGAAACTGTTGCGTTGATTTCGGATGCCGGAACTCCGGCAATATCAGACCCTGGCTTTCTGGTCGTGCGCGAATGTGTTCGTAATAATATAGAGGTGCAATGTTTGCCGGGTGCAACCGCTTTTGTGCCGGCGTTGGTAGCCTCTGGCTTACCGAATGAGAAGTTCTGCTTTGAAGGTTTTCTTCCACAAAAAAAGGGACGAATGACTCGTTTGAAAGTGTTGGCAGAAGAGCATAGGACTATCGTATTTTATGAATCACCCCACAGACTAGTCAAAGCATTGACACAATTTGCCGAGCATTTCGGAGCGGAGCGTCAGGCGTCTGTCTCACGAGAAATCTCTAAGATACATGAAGAAACGGTGCGTGGCACTCTGACAGAATTGATAGAACATTTCACAACCCACGAACCGCGTGGTGAAATTGTAATTATAGTAGCAGGAATAGACGATTAAATAACTTCATTAACAAAACGTAAAACAAAAGCGTATGAAAAAGTTAGCAGTTTTAATTGTATGCACAGCCGTAATGGCTTCGTGTGATAGCTTTTCAGGTGGTAATAAAAACCAGTTGAAAGCTGAAAATGATTCTCTATTGATGGAATTGACCCAACGGAATTCTGAATTAGATGAAATGATGGGTACTTTCAATGATATTTCTGAGGGATTTCGCCAAATTAATGCGGCAGAGAGTCGTGTGGACTTGCAGCGTGGTGCCGTAGCAGAAGGTTCTTTGAATGCCAAACAGCAAATCGCAACGGACATTGAGTTCATTCGTAAACAAATGGAAGATAATAAAGAGCAAATTGCTAAACTGGAGGCAATGCTGAAGAATAGCAAAAATAGCTCTACTCAATTGAAAAGAGCAGTTGAATCTTTGACGCAAGAATTAGTGGCAAAAACCCAGCGCATCGAAGAACTGCAGGCTGAATTAGCTTCTCGAAACATTCGTATTCAGGAATTAGACGCAGCCGTGTCAGGACTTGCTGCTGATAAAGATGTATTGTCTGCTGAAAATGAAGCTAAATCTAAGACTGTTTCTGAGCAAGACAAGGCGCTTAATGCTGCCTGGTTTGTGTTTGGCACGAAGAGCGAATTGAAAGATCAGAAGATATTGACTAATACCGGACTTTTCCAGAAAAAGCAAGTATTGAAAGATGGCGATATTAACAAGGATTACTTTACACAAGTGGATGTTCGTACTACTAAAGAAATAAAGTTGTACTCTAAAGATGCTGAGATTCTGACGACTCATGCTACAGGATCTTATGCTCTTGAAAAAGACGATAAGGGACAGCTTACTTTAAAGATTACAAACCCCAAAGATTTTTGGAGTGTATCTAAGTATTTAGTAATCCAAGTGAAATAACACTTATACAGTGTATTTTTAGCAAGATGTAAGTTACCGCAGATTTGCACAAGTGAAAACATGTCTTTGTGTAAATCTGCGGTAATTTATGTTTTTAATTTATGTACCTATTTTATGGTTTATCCTTATAAAAATTTATTTTTTGATCTCGATGATACTTTGTGGGCCTTTTCAATCAATGCTCGTGATACTTTTGAAGAAATGTATTGGAAGTATGACTATCAGCGTTATTTCCAGTCATTCGATCATTATTACACTCTTTATCAGCGTCGCAATCTAGAACTGTGGGACGAATATGGAGAGGGAAGTATTACCAAAGAAGAACTGAACCGCCAGCGCTTTCTCTATCCATTGGAAGCTGTAGAGGCGGGAGATGCTGTTTTGGCAAAGGCTTTTTCCGATGATTTCTTTTCAGTGATTCCTACTAAGAGTAAGTTGATGCCCCATGCCGATGAGGTATTGAATCATTTATCATCAAAATATAATTTATACATCCTTTCCAATGGTTTTCAGGAGTTGCAATGCCATAAGATGCGTTCGGCAGGCATTGATAAATATTTCAAGAAAGTAGTTCTGTCTGACGATATTGGTGTCTTGAAGCCTTGGCCTGAAATCTTTCATTTTGCTCTGTCTGCCACGCAATCTAATTTGCGAGAGTCATTGATGATAGGAGATAGTTGGGAAAATGATATAGCTGGAGCAAAAGGAGTTGAGATGCACCAAGTGTTCTATAACCCAAATGGAAAAACAGGGCTTCCTTTTCAACCGACCTATCAAATCACTGATTTAAAAGAATTAATGCAGATTTTGTGAAATTGTAAGATTTAGTTGTACTTTTGTCAATAGAAACGTATCATATATTGCTATGGAAAATATCTTACCTTTTGCTCTGCTTTGTTTTACCTCCTTCTTTACGTTAACTAACCCTCTTGGAACCATGCCGGTCTTTTTGACCATGACTAAAGGAATGACGGATAAAGAACGCCAGACAGTGGTGTCGCGTGCTACTTGGGTAGCCTTTATTACGATCATGGTTTTTGCGTTTGCCGGACAGTTCCTTTTTAAGTTCTTTGGTATTTCTACAAATGGCTTCCGTATAGCCGGTGGTGTCATTATCTTTAAGATTGGTTTTGATATGCTACAGGCTCGTTATACTCCCATGAAGCTAAAGGATGAGGAGATCAAGACGTATGCCGATGATATTTCAATAACACCTTTGGGTATTCCGATGCTTTGTGGGCCTGGTGCCATTGCTAATTCTATTGTATTGATGCAAGATGCTCATTCTATTGAGATGAAAGGAGTGCTGATTGGCATGATTGCATTTATTTATTTACTTACCTTTTTTATATTACGCGCTTCTACTCGCTTGGTAAAAATATTAGGAGAGACCGGCAACAATGTGATGATGCGTCTGATGGGGCTTATCTTGATGGTTATTGCTGTTGAATGTTTTGTTAGTGGGGCCAAACCGATACTGATTGATATACTGAAAGAAGGAGTTGCTGGTTTGCTTTGATTTGCGCTCGTCTTCTTTACTGTTGGCTTGGTAAGTTGACGGTCCTATTTTTACCTTCCTTTTTCATAATGCCTCTTGGACTTTTACTGTTTTCATATTAGGTGGAACTTTTCATAGAGAGGGTCCTCTTGAATCTTTGTTGTCTCATTGTAAATAAAACTAACTATACTTCTCGTTCCTAAACTATGCAATGAACTAGTCTTGCTTTATTCAGTAAATTGTAAAGGCTAAGAAATGCAAAATGCTCGTAAAAAGGCCCTTTTAGTTTCATTATCTTCTCCATGTCGTATATTTAGAAACATCGAATTTATTTCAGAAAAGAACTGGAAAAAGCTTTTAGTCTCCTTCTTTTTAACTGTTTTGTTGCAAAAAATATGTATTTTATAGGATGGAATGCAAAAAAATGCGAATCAGAGTGGTAGGTGGGGATGCTCTTTTAGGGTTTTTTAAGTACACAAAAGCTGTTGTTAAGCATAAAAAATAGCTTGTTATTAACAGATTGATAGATTTGCAAGGTTTATTCAATAAAACAGTTGGCGGTTTCAGTTTTATTAATATATTTGCATTTTGTTAGAGTAAAGAAACAATTAATGTAAAGTTAAACTTTAAGAGAGAATTTATGAAAAGAAAATTAATGCTGTTATTGGCCTGCCTTTTTGTTGGCATAGGCCTAGTAACTGCCCAAAGTCAGAAGGTTACAGGTGTTGTGATTTCTGAAGAAGACGGGCAGCCAGTTATTGGAGCTTCTGTATTGGTAAAAGGTACACAAATTGGTGCTATTACCGGTGTAGATGGCGATTTTACATTGCAAAGTGTACCAAGTTCTGCGAAGACTTTGGTCATTTCGTACATTGGTATGCAGACACAAGAGGTGGCAATTAAAGCAAATATGCGCATCTTGATGAAAAGTGATGCCGAACTTTTGGATGAAGTAGTTGTAGTTGCCTATGGTACTGCAAAACGGGAATCTTTGACTGGCTCCATTTCTGTGGTGGATAAGAAGAAGATAGAAAAGCGTGTTACTACCAGTGTGACAGGTGCACTTGAAGGCGCGGCTCCCGGTGTGCAAGTAAACAATACTTATGGTGAGCCGGGTAAAGCACCTCAAATCCGTATCCGCGGTTTCGGTACTTTAGTGTCAGGAGCATCTAACCCATTGTATGTAGTAGATGGTGTTCCTTTTGATGGCAATATGGCTGAACTGAACTCTAACGATATTGAGAGCATGTCTATTTTGAAAGATGCCGCCTCTGCAGCATTGTATGGTAACCGGGCTGCCAACGGAGTTGTGATTATCACTACCAAAAGCGGACGTAACGCAGACAAACCGAGCATCACGTTGCAGATAAACCAAGGTGTTTATAATAGAGGTATTGATGAGTATGAGCGTCTGGGGGCTGATGCTTGGATGGAAACATCCTGGATGGCCAAAAGAAATGCCATGATGAGCAATAATGGAATGAGTGCAAGCGAAGCAGGTGCTTATGCTACGAAAAATCTTATTAAAGAGTCTATCGGACGTAATATTTATGATGCCGAAAACACTGCCTTGTTCGATGCCAACGGAAAGTTGACAGCCAAGAGACTTTCGGGTTACGATGACCTTGACTGGCAAGATGCTATCGAGCGTAATGGACATCGTCAAGAGTACAACCTGTCAGGTTCTACATCAGGACCGAAATACAATGTTTACTCTTCGGTAGGCTATCTGAATGAAAAAGGATATGTGAAGACTACGGATTACGAGCGCTTCTCTGGCCGTATCAACACAACTTATACTCCGAATGATTGGTTCAAGGGAGGTATAAACCTCACCGGTTCCTGGACTAAGCGTAATTATAACGACAATGCGACCGGTAGCTACTATGCCAATCCGTTCTATGTAGCACGCTATATGGCACCGGTGTATCCTGTCTTTATGCACAATGCTGATGGTACGCATCAACTGGATGCTAACGGAAATAAAGTTTACGATACCACTTCTCCTTATCTGGGTAATCGAAACATTGTATATGAGATGCTGTTCGACAAACAGGAAAGTATACGTAATGTATTGGGTGGACAAGCTTTCGCTACCTTTACGCTTCCTTACGGGGTGTCACTGACTGTGAAGGGTGATATGAACAACAGTACCACCAACAATAAGAAATATGATAATCCCGAGATTGGTGATGGTGCTACAAATAATGGCCGCCTGACCAGCTATGCTTATCAATATAGAACTGTGGCTTTGCAACAAATCTTGAACTGGAATTACAAATTCGCCGAAGTGCATAACGTGGAAGCTATGGTAGCTCACGAAAGTTATAGCTGGGAACGTAAATATACCGCCGGAATGAATACCGGTATGGCTGTGGACGGTAACCTTACAATGGGTAATTTCCTCAACAATTCTTATTTTACCGGAAGTGATGATGAAGATAAGCTGGAATCCTACTTGGCGCGCGCGAAGTACAATTATGACGAACGCTATTTCTTGGAAGCTTCCTTCCGTCGTGACGGCTCTTCACGTTTCCACAAAGACAACCGTTGGGGTAACTTCTATTCTGTGGGTGCCAGCTGGAACATGAAGCGTGAAGCTTTCTTGCAAGATGTGTCTTGGATAAACATGCTGAAATTGCGTGCTTCTTACGGTGAAGTCGGTAATAATATGGGTGTCGGTTTCTACGGTCACATGGCACTTTATAACATTGATAAGAACGGCGGTTTGCCTGCCTTGCTGAAACAGTCGCTTTCGGCACCCGACATCAAGTGGGAGACAACACAAACAGTAGACGTGGCAGTGGAAGGCCGTTTGTTCGATCGCCTCAACTTCCAGATTGGCTACTTCGACAAGCGTTCTAAAGACCTTCTGTTTGAAGTACGTCTGCCGCTTTCGGCCGGTTCTTATCCTTGGGTATCAGATGGGTCTCCGATGAACCTGACGCAATATAAGAATATCGGCACAATCTCTAACCGTGGTTGGGAAATCTCACTGAATACGGATATTCTCAACACAAATGACTGGAAGTGGAATGTAGGTGTGGATGCGACTTTCCTGAAAAACAAAATCGTGAAACTGCCTGATGGAAAAGACATTTTGCACGGAATGCAGAACTATTCTGAAGGACATTCCATCTATGAATTCTATACTTATCATTTCGAGGGAGTAGATCAGATGACCGGTACGTCTCTTTATACGCTGGATCCGGAGAAGAAGGACAAGGCCATTGAAGCCGGTGCGTTGGCTACTATCAATGGAACAGATTATGCAACGACTACTGCCTACGGAAAGCGCGACTGGGCAGGAAGCGCACTTCCTACTTTCTATGGTTCAGTAAGTTCTGCACTGTCATGGAGAAACTGGGACTTGAATATGCTGTTTACCTACTCTTTGGGGGGAAAGACTTATGACGGTTCTTATCGCAGCTTGATGGGGGTTTCTGAATCGGGAGCTTCCGGCGGGGCATATCACAAAGACATCTTGAACTCTTGGAAGGAAGCACCGGTAGGCATGACAGAAACATCTGCCAACCGTATTGATCCCAACGGCACTCCTCGCACAGATTACTACAAGTCATCCGAATTGAATGATACCAGTGACCGTTGGTTGACAAGTGCATCTTACTTGGTTTTCAAAAACTTAAGCATCTCCTATAGCCTACCGAAAAGCTGGTTGAAGAGCATGAAGTTGGAAGGGCTGTCACTGACCGGTGGTATCGAAAACCTTTTCACCGTGACAGCGCGTAAGGGACTCAATCCGCAATATTCATTTAACGGAGGTTCGGACGATACATACGTAACTGCCCGGGTATATAACCTTGGACTTACAGTGAAATTCTAAGGAGTTAAACATTTAAAAGAAAGAAAATATGAAGAATTATATAAATAAACTTTTTATTGGGGGCTTGCTTGTCGGAATGTCGTTAACGACATCCTCTTGTGGGGAAGACTTCTTGAATACAGCTCCGACCAGCTCTACGGGTGCCGGCGATGCAATTGGCACAACAACCAATGCCATAAAGGCGTTGAATGGTATCGCTAAAATAATGACGACACAACAGTATTATTTTGGTCAGGGGTTTGCCGGTGAAAATAATATCATGGCTCATTATGAAAACTATCCGAGTGAAAACTATCTCTTCAATCTTTATGCGTCCGGTTGGTCTCCTATTCATAATCAAGAGTTCCATTCGCGCACAAACTCTGTTTATGACGCTTATGCATGGTATTATTACTACACCATCATAGGTAATGCCAATACCATCATTGTCAATATTGACAATGCTGATGGAACTGAAGCAGACAAGGCTTTCATCAAAGCCTCTGCACTGACTTTCCGTGCGTACGCATTCGAAAAACTGGTTCATTATTACTGTTGGCGCTGGCAAGATTCCAACAATGGGGCTTCGCAGGGATTGGTACTCCGCCTGGATGAATCAACAGGTGGCATGCCCTATTCTACATTGGCGGAAACTTACGCCCAAATCTATAAAGACTTGGATGATGCCATCTCCTTATATACCCAAAGTGGAAAGGATCGTGAAGCTGCACAAGTTTGGATGCCGAACATAAATGTAGCTCATGCCGTCTATGCACGTGCCGCCCTCACAAAACAGGATTATTCTAAAGCTTTGTCTGAAGCGAAATTGGCTCGTCAAAACTATCCTTTGATGTCAAATGCCGATTATCATGCAGGATTCTGCAACCCGACAGGCGAGTGGCTTTTCGGATGTTTTGGTAGTGCGCAAGAAAATAACTGGTATTGGAGCTATGGTGTTATGTTTGCTTGCAACGGATATTATGCAAGCAGTCAGCAGACCGGCGCAGGTGCTATTGGACGTGAACTGATTAACCGCATTCCCAATAACGATGCCCGTAAAGCGCTGTTCTTGACAGAAGATAAATTCCCCGGTTACAACTTCGGTGACGGTTCTGCCATGGATTTGACCTATGGTGTTTTAGGAATGGGCAATAAACCGGCAGCAGACCAACTCTGGGAAGATGCAGTTGACTATTGTAAAAAAATGGCAGTAAGTGGACTTGAAACTCCCTACAAAGCCGGCTATATCTATTTGGGTGGACAATTGAAGTTCTACGTATTCGACACTCCGGGGGTAAGCTACCTGCCTTTCATCCGTTCATCAGAAATGGTGCTGATAGAAGCAGAAGCCAACTACTTCTTGAATAACGAATCGGCAGCCCAAGATGCTTTAGTGGAATTGAACAAAACTTCCGGACGTAATCCTGAATACGCTTGTACTAAGACCGGAAGCGAACTTTGGAACGAGATTATGGATTATCGTGAGTTGGAACTCTGGGGCGAAGGTTTTGCTTGGAGCGATTATAAACGTTGGAATCGTCCTGTAGTGCGCAAAGGTTTTAAAGATGGTGGAAATGCTCACATTTCCATTGCGAAAACAATCCCTGCTGACGGGGCTAATAAGTGGACTTGGGATGTTCCATTGGCTGAAACAGATTATAATGACGAGTTAAATCTCGCAGGGAAATAATCCTGCCGGAATCATATAGATAAAATCTTTTTGGTGGAGGGAGTGCCGTGGCATTCCCTCCACTTTGTATCTGCTGTATATCTATTCTGTGAAGTGTATCAGTACTATTTATTTTTCTATGGATAGATTTCACGTACGTGATATTACTTTGAATAATTAAAAAGTTATCCAATAAATATCTATGAAAATCGTTATATTTGCCACCAGGAACATAAATGGTGTAATACATATATAATAAGGTATAGTACATGAAAGAATTTGTAATCTCCGAAGTCCAGGCAGAAACTGCAGTATTGGTAGGTCTTATCACGAAAACCCAAGATGAGCGCAGAACCAATGAATACCTTGATGAACTGGCATTCTTGGCTGAGACAGCCGGGGCGGAAGTAGTCAGACGATTTACTCAGAAGATGGACCAGGCCAACTCGGTGACCTATGTAGGCAAGGGTAAACTGGAAGAAATAAAAGAATATATCAAGAGCGAAGAGGAAGAAGAACGTGAAGTTGGTATGGTGATTTTCGATGACGAACTCTCTGCGAAACAGCTACGTAACATTGAAGCGGAACTGCAGATTAAGATATTGGACCGTACTTCACTGATTCTCGATATTTTTGCCATGCGTGCACAAACTGCCAATGCTAAGACGCAGGTAGAGTTGGCGCAATACAAGTACATGCTTCCCCGTCTGCAACGCCTGTGGACTCACTTGGAACGCCAAGGCGGCGGATCGGGTGCCGGTGGTGGTAAAGGATCTGTAGGTCTTCGTGGTCCGGGTGAAACTCAGTTGGAAATGGACCGTCGTATCATCTTGAACCGTATGTCGTTGCTGAAAGAGCGTTTGGCAGAGATAGACAAGCAGAAAACCACGCAACGGAAGAATCGTGGACGCATGATTCGGGTGGCCTTGGTGGGATATACCAATGTTGGAAAATCGACTTTGATGACTTTACTTTCTAAGAGTGAGGTTTTTGCAGAAAACAAACTGTTTGCTACGCTGGACACTACAGTGCGCAAGGTCATTATTGAAAACCTGCCGTTCCTGTTGTCCGATACGGTTGGCTTCATCCGTAAGTTGCCTACTGACCTTGTGGATTCTTTCAAATCCACCTTAGATGAAGTGCGTGAAGCTGATTTGCTGTTGCACATTGTAGATATTTCACACTCCGATTTTGAAGAACAGATAGAAGTAGTAAACAAGACTTTGGCAGATATCGATGCAGCCGGTAAGCCAATGATTCTTGTATTCAATAAAATAGACGCTTATACCTACGTAGAGAAAGCGACCGATGACCTTACCCCCAGAACCAAGGAAAACTTGACACTCGAAGAACTGATGAAGACATGGATGGCAAAGATGGAAGACAATTGTCTTTTTATCTCTGCCCGTGAAAAAATCAATATGGAGGAACTGAAGAGTGAAGTTTATGGACGTGTCAAAGAACTGCACGTACAGAAGTACCCTTATAACGATTTTCTTTATCAGACCTACGAAGAAGAGGAATGAGTTATGAATGGAGGGTTGTGAAGCATTTCACTCCCTCTTAATTATGGTAGTATTATGAATTACAGAAGTCTGACGGAGGATGAAATCCTCCGCCTGAAGAGCCAGTCGTGTCTGGCAGATGATTGGGGGAAAGTAAGCGTTGCAAACGAATTTACAACGGAATTTGTACATCACACCCGCTTTTCGGGAGAGGTTCGTTTGGGGGTGTTTCATTCTGAATTTACTTTACCGGGAGGTATTAAGAAACATTCCGGATTGCGCCATGTGACGCTTCATAATGTAACGGTAGGCGACAACTGTTGCATAGAAAACATCCAGAACTACATTGCTAATTATGAAATAGGACATGATACATTTATTGAGAATGTAGATATCATTCTGGTAGATGGAGTGTCAAAGTTCGGAAATGGAATAGAAGTGTCGGTACTGAATGAAACCGGTGGGCGCGAAGTGCTTATTAGTGATAAACTGTCGGCTCATCAAGCTTACATTTTGGCACTCTATCGTCATCGTCCGGAGCTGATAGCGCGGATGAGAGCCATCACGGATTTTTATTCCAATAAACATGCTTCTTCCGTAGGAACCATTGGTAGCCATACCATGATCTTGAATACGGGGTCCATCAAAAATGTACGTATCGGCGATTATTGTCGCATCTGCGGAACTTGTCGTTTGTACAATGGCAGCATCAATAGCAATAAAATAGCTCCGGTACACATCGGGCACGGTGTGATTTGCGATAATTTCATTATCTCTTCCGGTTCGCATGTGGATGACGGCGCCATGTTGAGCCGCTGTTTCGTGGGGCAGGCCTGCCGACTGAGGCATAATTATTCGGCTTCAGAATCTTTGTTCTTCAGCAATTGCCAAGGAGAGAATGGAGAGGCTTGTGCCATTTTTGCCGGACCTTTTACAGTGACCCATCATAAATCTACTTTGTTGATAGCCGGTATGTTCTCGTTTATGAATGCCGGTTCGGGCTCTAACCAAAGCAACCACATGTATAAGTTAGGCCCTATCCATCAAGGCACCTTGGAGCGTGGAGCGAAGACCACTTCCGATTCGTATATTCTATGGCCTGCCAGAGTAGGAGCTTTTTCGCTGGTAATGGGGCGGCACGTCAACCATTCCGATACATCCAATCTGCCGTTTTCTTATCTGATCGAGCAGAACAATACGACGTATCTGGTGCCCGGCGTAAACCTGCGCAGTGTAGGAACCATCCGTGATGCACAGAAGTGGCCCAAACGTGATGGGCGTACTGATCCCAACAAACTAGATCATATCAACTACAATCTGCTCAGCCCTTATACTGCACAGAAGATGTTTAAAGGGCGTGAGACATTGAAAAATTTACGTCATGCTTCGGGCGAACTTTCTGATATTTATTCTTTCCATAGTGCCAAGATACGCAATTCTGCTTTGGTGAAAGGCATTCGTTTTTATGAAATAGCCATCCATAAGTTTCTGGGTAACTCTGTCATCAAACGACTCGAAGGAATCAGTTTTCAAACGAACGAGGAGATACGTGAACGCTTGAAACCCGAAACAAACATAGGTAGTGGAGAGTGGGTAGATGTTTCCGGTTTGATAGCCCCCAAGAGTGAAATAGACACCTTGATTGATGGCATAGAATCAGGAGAAATCAACCGTTTGAAGTGCATCAACGCAGAATTTGAGAAGATGCATGGCAACTACTACACCTACGAATGGACGTGGGCTTATGAGAAGTTGGAGGAATTTTATGGCATCAATCCTGCGAACCTGACGGCAGATGACATTATACACATGGTAGAAAAGTGGAAAGAAGCCGTGGTTGGCCTGGATCGTATGGTTTATGAAGATGCTCAGAAGGAGTTTTCGCTGGCTTCCATGACTGGCTTTGGTGCCGATGGTTCACGTCTGGAAAAGGAGCTCGACTTTGAACAAGTGCGCGGTGATTTTGAAAGCAATCCTTTTGTAACGGCTGTTCTGAAGCATATTGAGGTGAAGACTGCTTTAGGAAATGAATTGATAGAGCGTATGCAAAAGGTAAGTTTTCACTCTAATTAAAGAAATATTTCAATAATACTTCTTACCTTTGTGACACGATTAACTAATTAAACAATAAACGAGTAATTATGGCAACAACACCTCCGTTCAAGTATCAGCCCATGTTCGAAAAAGGGGCAGATACTACTGAGTATTATCTGCTTACGAAAGAGTATGTTTCAGTAAGCGAGTTTGAAGGAAAACCTATCTTGAAGATTGAGAAGGAAGGCTTGACTGCTATGGCAAATGCGGCTTTCCGTGATGTATCGTTTATGTTACGTCGTTCACACAATGAGCAAGTTGCTAAAATTTTGAGTGACCCTGAAGCAAGTGAAAACGATAGATATGTGGCATTAACTTTCTTGCGTAACGCTGAAGTGGCATGCAAAGGAATACTTCCCTTCTGCCAAGATACCGGTACGGCTATCATTCACGGTGAGAAAGGACAACAGGTATGGACTGGCTACAGTGACGAGGAAGCTCTTTCGCTGGGCGTTTATAAAACCTATACCGAAGAGAACTTGCGTTACTCTCAAAATGCGCCCCTTAACATGTATGATGAGGTCAACACCAAATGTAACCTTCCCGCTCAGATTGATATCGAAGCTACCGAAGGCATGGAGTATGAGTTCCTCTGCGTGACCAAAGGAGGTGGATCGGCCAACAAAACGTATCTCTATCAAGAAACCAAGGCTATCTTAAACACAGATACTCTTGTTCCTTTCTTGGTTGAAAAGATGAAGAGTTTGGGTACGGCTGCTTGTCCTCCTTATCACATTGCATTTGTGATTGGCGGTACTTCTGCTGAGAAGAATCTGCAGACTGTGAAGCTGGCTTCTACGCATTTTTATGACAATCTGCCTACTACGGGTAATGAGCACGGTCGTGCTTTCCGCGACATCGAACTGGAGAAGGAAGTATTGGCCGAAGCACATAAGATTGGTTTGGGTGCTCAGTTTGGCGGTAAGTACTTGGCTCATGACGTACGTATCATTCGTTTACCGCGTCACGGTGCTTCTTGTCCTGTAGGGCTGGGAGTTTCTTGCTCTGCCGACCGCAATGTCAAATGTAAAATCAACAAGGAGGGTGTTTGGATTGAAAAATTAGACAGTAATCCGGGTGAATTGATTCCGGCTGAACTCCGTCAGGAAGGTGAGGGTAATGTGGTTAAGATTAACTTGAACCAACCGATGGCTGAGATTCTGAAAGAATTGACCAAATATCCGGTGGCTACTCGTTTGTCATTGAACGGAACCATCATTGTAGGCCGCGACATCGCTCACGCCAAACTAAAAGAACGTTTAGATCGTGGTGAAGACCTGCCTCAGTATATCAAGGATCATCCTATTTACTATGCCGGTCCTGCCAAAACTCCTAACGGTATGGCTTGCGGTTCTATGGGCCCGACTACTGCCGGACGTATGGACTCGTATGTTGAACTCTTCCAAAGTCATGGCGGTAGTTTGATTATGCTTGCTAAGGGTAACCGTAGCCAGCAAGTAACAGATGCTTGTCAGAAATTCGGTGGTTTCTACCTCGGTTCTATCGGTGGTCCTGCGGCTATCTTGGCACAGAACAACATCAAGAGCATTGAATGTGTAGAATATCCGGAACTTGGCATGGAGGCTATCTGGAAGATTGAAGTGGAGAACTTCCCCGCATTTATTCTGGTAGATGATAAAGGCAATGATTTCTTCAAACAGTTGAAACCTTGGAATTGTACTAAATAAGTCTGTATACACAGTCTTTTAGACTATGATAAAAGCCGTTCATGGAATCTTCCTGAACGGCTTTTATTATGGGCGAAAGGGGCGTCTGCATACTTGATACTAAGAATCTATTCTTCTCTTTAAGGGAGGGGTGTTCGTTTCTTTTAATGAAACACTTTGTTCCTTCTAGTGTAACACTCTGTTTCTTCTAACTGAAACACTTTGTTTCTTCTAACTGAAACATTTTGTTCCTCCTAATGAAACACTTTGTTTCTTCTAATTGAAACACTTTGTCTCCTCTAATGAAACACCCGCATCTCTTCATACGAAATGGTTAATGAGTTAAGGACCACTTTTTTCTCCACTGCTCGTACTTCTTCAGTACCTTCAGTCCCTCACTGTTGTACCAACTATATCCATTGCGGCGTTCGTGTCCAATCTCGTTGAGGTTGTATTTCTTCACTCCATCTCGGTCGCAGAAGAAAGGGCGGTTATCTTCCAGCGTATAGAAGCGTGCCCATAGGGTGGGACAAGGATAGTCGTCTTGCGGACATGGAACCATGCGGTAATCCTTCTTACCTTCACTGTTCGTAAAGCTCTGGCTCATGAGGCCGATGATTTTGTTTGCTTTGAACCATTCGATGGCAGCCTCAACCGAAGCGATGATTTCGGGTGATGGGTTGGGGAGTGACATTAGCAAGAGAACGATGTTGTCTGACTCGGCTCCACTGAGTGAAGGGAGCTCATAAGCACGGGCTTTGGCAGGTGCAAGGGTGTGTTCATCGTGCTGGGCACACCATACGGTGAGTTTACCATGCTGGCGGACTTGCGTTTTCAAGATACAATCTATTCCCAAGTTGAAGGCAGCACGTGCTTTCTCACGAATGCTGTCGGGCACATAGGTATAGGGAGCCTTGTTTTCATAAATATCTTTTAGCAGCTGCATCACATTGACCATGGCATTGTCATTGTAGGTGATGTGTGTGTAGTAGCCCTTGGCACGTGGCCAAAATTGTGGGAAACCACCGTTTGGGTATTGAGATTTTAGGATGTAGCGAATGCCGTCGAGGGCTGCTTCTTTGTACTTGTCTATTTGAGTGGCAAGATAGATGCGTGAAAGGTACTGAATTTCCGTACTGGTAGCACTGTTGTCGATGGTACTTTCGTTGACATCATCTTTGGCATGAATAACGTCCTCTAGTTCCTGCTGCGTTAGTTCGGCGGGCATGTAGATGTTTTTAGGCCACCCCCCGGTGGTCTGTTGGTAGAGTAATACATTATCGGCTATGCGAATCGCTTCCGGAGTTAGAAAGAAAGAGTCTTCCAGTTTCGGTGCCATTTTCACCCAACTCTTATAAGGCTGTTTTTCTTTGTAGGTACTTACTTCTTGAGCGCTTGCCCCGGTTAGGCAAGCAAGGAAAGCGAAGGTTAAGATCATTTTTTTCATAATGGGCTCATGTTTTGTTTTTCTAGTAACAAATGTAGTGAAAAAAACAGAAGCTGAGGGGGAATATTTGTCCTTAAGGGAGGAAATATTGGGATAATTCCTTCCTACGCAATCTTCGCATATACATAAATTCTTGTCAAAAGGTAAGATGAAACGTGCTCTCAGGAGAGGGTACTTACTCTAAATATAACATCACTTTACCACTGATTTGCAGCAAAGAGATTTCGCAAAGTTTAGTGTCATATTCGGCAGAAAGAATACGTTCTTCCGCATCCAATAAGCTCTTTTGAGCTTCACGCATCTCGATTCCGGAGAGGTTGCCAAGCATATAACGCTCCATGGCTATCTCGTGATTTTCTTTGGCGGCAACGAGATTCTGGCGTTCCAAATTCAGCATCTGAAGATTGTTTTGGTAGGCCTGCCACAGGTTGGTAAGGTCGGCACGCAAGGTTTGTTCTACTTGATCCTTTTCCAAGCGGGCATTTTGTATGGCAATGCTGGCATTGCGACGTTCGCGGCGGCGGTTGCCATCAAACAAGTTGAACCCTACGGTCACGCTACCATTTAGTCCGAGATTGCTGCGGCGACTGTTGACAGATAGATCGTATTTGTTCAGGGTATATCCATAGCCGCCGTTCAGTTTGAGGTATGGATAATCGCGTGAACGTACCTTTTTATAATCCAGTTGAGCAAGAGTTTGGTTTTGTTCTGAACGTAAGAGAGAGGCATTAATTTCCAGAGTAGCACTCCATAATTCATCAAAATGCAGAATTTTGTTTATGCTGATCAGGCTATCCCGGATGATGAATAGTTCATCCACGTCTTTATTTGCCATCAATTCGTTTAAATCAATGCGGGACGTATGCAGAAGTTCCTGCTGTTTCATATATTGGGCACTGTCTGCATTGAAGTCAACTTTGGCCTGCTGATAGTCCAGTCGTGAGAAGTTACCGATGTGGTAACGCTCTTCTACAATGCGCAATCTTTCTCTGGATAGAGAAACGGCATAGTGAAAATTCTTCAGACGGATTTTCTGCTGCACGAAGTTGTAGTATTCTGCTGCAATATTGGCAACCAAGTCTTCGATGGCCATGCGGGTATTGGTTTCGCCTTGGCGTTCCAGTTCTTTCAATTTCTGGTAATTGGCAGTGATGTTGAAGCCGTCGAAGATAGTCCAGTTAAGGTTGATACCTGCATCCAGTGTCTGGTCGAACACACCTTTGTCTTTGGTGGTTTCGCGGGTGGCACGTATCTTGGTTTCGGTGTCGTTCAATGTTCCTTTATAACCGGCAGAAAGACCGAGAGTCGGGAGATAACCGGCATTGCCCGGCGTAGCGTTATTCTTGCTGATTTGCTCCTCATTGCGGGCAATACGCAGAGAGTAATTATTTAACAGACCTTGTTCCAGGCAAGATTTTAAATTGTAAACAGGTGCCGGCTGTGCTTGGAGCAGAAGCACAGAGTAAGTTATTATGATCAAGAATAGAATCGTACGTTTCATACTGTTTTCAGTTTACTTCGGTTGGTAGATACATAACTGTAGATGGCCGGAACGATGTACATCGTCAGCAAAGTGGATACTAACATTCCGCCTACAACGGCTGTACCCATAGCAATGCGTTGATTAGAACCTTCACCGGTTGCAAATGCCAACGGAATCAGACCTAATATGGTAGAGGCACTTGTCATCAGAATGGGACGCAAACGCTGCAAAGAGGCATCTTTGATGGCCTGCATTTTATCTTCACCTGCCTCTTGCTTCTGGTTGGCAAATTCTACAATAAGAATACCATTCTTTGCCACCAGTCCAATCAGCATAATGATACCAATCTGACTGAAGATATTCATCGTGATGTTAGTGAAATACATGAATACCAATGCACCGGCAATGGCAAGAGGAACAGTCAACATAATAATCAATGGATCTTTGAAACTCTCGAACTGAGCGGCAAGAATCAGATAAATCAGCACGATGGCCAAGACAAAGGCAAACATAAGGCTGGAGGAACTTTCGCGGTACTCTTTGGAATCACCTGTAAGGGAGGTACGGAAACTGTCATCCAGTGTCTCTTTGGCAATCTTGTCCATTTCATCCAGACCCTGACCAATGGTTTTCCCTTCAGCAAGTCCGGCAGAGATAGTTGCGGAGATAAAGCGATTGTAGTGATACAACTTCGGAGGAGCAATGCCGTTGGTTAGTTCAATCAGATTATCCAACTGTACCATGTCTCCTTTGCTACTGCGGATATAGATGCCTTTCAGATCGGCGGGCTTGTTACGCTGTTGTCGGTTGATTTCTCCCAATATCTCGTATTGTTTCCCGTTCATGTAAAAATACCCCATGCGCTGACCGCTCAAACCATACTGCAAGGTCTGGGCAATATTTTTGGTACTGACGCCCATGATACTTGCCTTGTCGCGGTTGATGTTGATGCGAGCTTCGGGTTTACTGAACTTCAGATTGACGTCGGCCATCTGGAATACCGGGTTTTCATAGACTTTGATCATGAACAGAGGCAAAATTTCCTGTAGTTTTTCAATATTGGTGGCCTGCAACACATATTGTACGGGCATTCCACCACGGCGTCCACCAAAAGAAGAGGACTGCTGCACAAAGGAACGCGCCATGGTTTTCGTCTGTACGGCTTTGGATAGCTTTTCGGCCACTTCCATTTGTGTATAGTCACGATCTTGCATATCCTTTAAGGTGATGCGTACGCTACCACTACCACTGGATACACGAGCGGTTACCGTTCGGGCATCCGGAACAATGGAATCTACCAGTTGGTTGATATTCTCCGTATAATCACGCATATATTCATAGGTGACTCCTTCGGCACCCATCGTGTTAATGTTGATTTGCGAACGGTCTTCCAGGGGAGCCATTTCAGCCGGAATGGTTTTCCACAAGTAACCAATCAGAGTAAGAGTGATGATTGTAAAAGGCAAAGCTATCCAGCGGTGTTTCAAAAAGACTGCCAATGAGCGACTGTATAGGCGGTTCATACCTTCAAAGAAAGGCTCGGTCTTCCGATAGAACCAGCTATGTTCTTCTCTTTTAATCAATAGTTTGGTGGCAAGCATCGGGGTGAATGTCAATGCAGCGAAAGAAGAGATAATGACGGCACCTGAAACCACGAAGCTGAATTCACGGAACAAGCGGCCGGTGGTTCCTTCCATAAATACAATAGGGAAGAACACGGCTACCAGCGTGATGGTGGTAGAGATGACCGCGAAAAAGATTTCTTTGGCTCCATCGATACCGGCTTCTTTCGGTGGCATTCCTTTTTCAATACGCACATAGATATTTTCGGTCATAACGATGGCGTCATCTACCACCAGACCTACTGCCAGGACGATGGCGAGCATGGAGAGTACATTGATGGAAAAACCTGCCAGATACATCACGAAGAAAGCTCCGATTAAGGATACCGGAATAACGATGCAAGGCACCAACGTTACACGCCAGTCGCGCAAAAAGAGGAAAATGATAATGATAACGAGCATGAAAGCTTCATATACGGTCTGCTTCACTTCGTTGATGGAAGCACGAATAAACTTGGTACTGTCAAAACCGTAATCGTAGTGTACATCGTCGGGGAGGTCTTTCTTCATCTTCTCCATACGTTCGTACACGGCATCAGCTATTTCAATATGATTGGCGCCCGGTTGGGGAATGACTACGATACCTATCATGGGCACCCCATTCATTTTCATATAGCTCTTTATATCGGCAGGTCCCAGTTCCGCTCGCCCGATGTCGCTGAAACGAACAATGCGGTTACCGTCTTCTTTGAGGATGATGTTGTTAAACTCTTCTGTGGTATGCATCAATCCCAACGTGCGGATGGTAAGTTCGGTCGAATTTCCTTCGATACTTCCGGAGGGAAGTTCTACGTTTTCATTATCTACGGCATTCTTTACGTCCATTGGAGTGATTCCATAACCGGACATCTTGACAGGGTCTAACCAAAGACGCATGGAGTAACGCTTCTCTCCCCAGATGCTAACGCCACTGACGTCAGAAATAGTTTGAAGCTGTTCTTTTACGGTGAGATCAGCAATCTCACTAAGTTCCAGCAAAGAACGCTTTTCACTTTGAAGGGCCACCATCAAGATGGGAGTGGCATCCGCATCTGCTTTGGATACGGTAGGTGGGTCGCAATCACGCGGCAGGTAACGTTGAGCGCGTGACACTTTGTCGCGCACGTCGTTGGCTGCCGTTTCCAGGTCAACGGATAGTTCAAACTCAACGGTGATGCGGCTTTGGCCTTGCTGGCTGACACTAGACAGTGAACGAATGCCCGGGATACCGTTGATGTTTTGCTCCAGAGGTTCTGTAATCTGATTTTCTATCACGTCGGCATTAGCCCCCGGATAGGAGCAGGACACGGAGATGATGGGGTTGTCGACGGAGGGATATTCGCGGACCCCGAGGTAATTGTACCCAATAAATCCAAAGAGTAGGATGATGAGTGTCAATACAGTGGAAAGTACCGGTCTCCGTATGCTTAATTCAGATATATTCATGTTGAGAGTTGTTAATGAACTGCGTCCAAGGTTATCGGCATACCTGTACGGAGTTGCAGAGTTCCCGAGGTGATGATGGTGTCTCCTATATTCAAGCCTTGAAGCACTTGTACCTCGGCTTCTGAACGAATGCCGGTGATAATTTCTACGGGTTCTGCTTTGCCTGATTTATAGAGGAAAACCTTGTCTTTACCCATTTCCGGTATGATGGCTTCAGAAGGTACTGCGATGGCGTCTTTTACTTCATCCTTATTTAATTTAATGGTCGCATATCGTCCCGGCAATACCATTCCATCGGTATTGGGAAACAGCGCACGGATGGTGAGTGTATGGGTAGTAGGGTTTATTTGCGATTCACGTGCATAGACTTTGGCATGAAAGGTATTCAATTTCCCTTCAAGTGTAAAGTCTAATCCGGCACCTATCTTTACATCATTAGCATAACGTTCGGGTACGGAAAATTCAACTTTCAAAGGAAATATCTTGGTTAGCTTGGCTACGATTGTAGTGGGGGATGCGTAACTTCCGGCACTGACTTGGCGCAAACCGATGACACCGTCGAACGGAGCACGTAGCTCTGTTTGCAGGATGTTAGCTTTTACTAATTCAATATCGGCATTCAAGATGGCAAGATCCGTCTTTACTTGTTCGTAGGCTTCCTTGCTGACTGCATCTCTTTCCAACAAGGCATTCTGGCGAAATACACGGTCTTCTGCCAATTTTAATTGGGAGACTAATCTTTGGAGTTGTGCTTGCAGGGGGCGATCGTTTACTTTTGCCAACAGTTGTCCTTTTTTAACGAAACCGCCTTCCTCAAAATTAATCTCTACGATTTTTCCTGAAGTCTCGAAAGAAAGATCTACCTCTTCATCCGGCAGCAAGCTACCGCTGATTTGGATTTCATCTCTCAGTAATTGAGGCTTCATGACTTTAGCGTTTACATTCAGTATTTTCTTTCCACCGCGTTGTCCGCTCATGACTTTGTCGGCAGCTACCAATTCTTCATTTTCTTTGGGAAGCTGGGAATAGATGCCTCCCCCTATAAGGACGGTACCAATACCTATGATGATACCCCATTTTACTTTCTTATTCATGTCGTAGTATTCGTAGTATGAACTAAACCTTAAGGTTGGACAGAAGGCAGCTGGGAAGGTTTAAAACAGAGAACGTTAAAAAAAGTGATACAACGGTATCTGTTAATAGGCTGCGCGATATTTACCTTCTTCTTTATCTTCCAGCATATTGAGGTAGGAAGTGTAACGTGACTCACTGATGTAATGCTCTTCTACAGCTTTGCGCACAGCACATCCGGGCTCCTGGCGGTGTGTACAGTTATTGTAGCGGCAATCAGCGGATGTTTTAAATATTTCAGGGAAGTAATGTCCGATCTCTTCTTCTTCCATATCGAAAGTGCCAAATCCTTTGATACCCGGGGTATCGATGATATAGCCGTCTCCCGGTACAGGAAACATCTCAGAGAATGTCGTAGTATGCATTCCCTTGTTGTGGTAGGTGGATATCTCACCGGTCTTGATGTCAAGATCCGGCAGTATGGCATTGATAAGGGTGGATTTTCCTACACCGGAATGTCCGGAAAAGAGAGTGATATTCCCTTTTAATATTTCATTGACCGCCTCTATTCCTTCTCCTTGGAGAGCCGAAACTTTGAGACAAGGATAACCAATGGTAGTATATAAATGAATCAGCTGGTCGAGATAATGAAGTTCCTCTTCACTGTAGGCATCTACTTTGTTGAAGATAAGCTTTACCGGAATGCGGTAAGCCTCAGCAGAAGCAAGAAAACGATCTATAAATGTAGTGGACGTTTCTGGGAAATTCACCGTAACCACCAATACGCATTGATCAAGGTTGGCAGCAAGGATGTGTGATTGTTTGGATAAATTAGATGCCCGGCGGACCATATAGTTCTTCCGGTCTTCTATTTCATTGATAAAAGCTGTGCCTTCCTGATTCATGATGATTTGCACATGATCACCCACAGCTACCGGATTGGTGCTCCGGATGCCTTTCAAACGAAAACTTCCTTTGATTTTACACTCAACGTAGTTTCCGTCGTTTGTTTTTACCAAATACCAGCTTCCTGTATTTCTTATTACCAGTCCTTTCAATTCATTTGGAAATTGTAAGTGGGAAATGGAAAGTGCTTTCCATTTCCCACTTTATAATTTATACAGTCATAATTTCTTTGTCCTTGGCGGCCAGCATATCATCTAATTGCTTGATATACTTGTCGTGGATCTTCTGTAGTTTTTCTTCCCCTCCCTTTTGTGCATCTTCTGCCAAGCCGTCCTTTACTGATTTTTTCAGAGAGTCTATTGCATCGCGGCGTGCATTGCGTACACTTACTTTGGCAGTCTCTCCCTCACCTTTACACTGCTTGGCGAGTTGCTTACGGCGTTCTTCGGTCAGCGGTGGGATACCGATGCGGATGATTTCACCGTTGTTTTCAGGCATAATGCCAAGGCTGGAGTCGATAATGGCTTTTTCAATTGCCCGGAACATACTTTTATCCCACGGCTTAATAGCTATGCTGCGAGCATCCGGAGTGTTAACGGCGGCTATAGTGTTGATAGGAACCATGCTTCCGTAAGAATCTACACGGATACCATCTAGCAAACGAACGTCTGCTTTTCCGGCACGGATGTGGGCTAATGCTTCTTCAAGATACATAACGGCCATGTCCATTTTCTCTTGAGCTTCGTCTAAGATCTCTTTTACGTCTTTCATATTCTTTTGTTTTGGGATTGCTTTGATTGATCATTAAATTGAAACAAAAGTAGCGCATTTTTTAATTTTCTGCAATAACGCGCTTCTCTTTCTCGGGATTAATTATGTACCAACGTACCAATTTCTTCTCCTTGCATCACTTTCTTCAAGTTGCCTACCGTGTCCATGTCGAAGACGATGATGGGCAAATTGTTTTCTTTGCACATGCAGGTGGCGGTAAGATCCATCACTTTCAATCCGCGTTTCAACACTTCGTCGTAAGTGATGTGGTGGAATTTGGTAGCAGTCGGGTCTTTCTCAGGGTCAGCCGTATAGATGCCGTCTACCCGGGTGCCTTTTAGCATGACGTTTGCTTCAATTTCAATACCGCGCAGGCTGGAACCTGTATCAGTAGTAAAGAATGGATTGCCTGTGCCGGCAGACATGATAACTATTTCACCGGCTTCCATACATTCAATGGCTTTCCATTTATTATAGAACTCTCCGATAGGTTCCATGCGCACAGCGGTCAGTACACGTGCTTTCACACCGGCGGCTACTAAGGCAGAGCTAAGTGCAAGACTGTTGATAACCGTAGCCAGCATACCCATTTGGTCACCTTTCACACGGTCAAATCCTTTGTTGGTTCCACTCAATCCGCGGAAGATATTTCCACCACCAATCACGATTCCTATTTCTACTCCTAATTCGTGTATTTCCTTAATTTGTGCCGCATATTCGGCAAGGCGGTTTTCATCTATGCCGTATTGCTTGTCGCCCATGAGGCTTTCACCGCTGAGTTTTAATAAAATTCTTTTGTATGTTGCCATATGATATGAAGTGTTATAAATTCTCTTTGGGCAAAGATAATGCAAACCTCAACAAAAACATCAAGCTTACTTGAAAAGTTTTTGTTGAGGCTATTGGTAGGAAGGGCGATTACCTCTTGTTTGAGCAGGTTGTCATTCTCGTTTTCTTCTGATTGTTTGGGACCTTACATCTTTTTCCTTTTCAGACGTAAGCTATTGCTTACCACACTGACACTGCTGAATGCCATGGCTGCGCCTGCTATCATCGGGTTCAACAAGAAGCCATTGATAGGGTAGAGCAGTCCGGCTGCAATAGGTATGCCAATAAGATTGTAGATGAATGCCCAGAATAAATTCTGGCGGATGGTACGTACAGTCAATTTGGAGAGTTTGAGTGCCTCCGGGATTTTCGTCAGGTCGGAAGAGATGAGGGTCATCTTGGCTACGTCCATGGCAATGTCGCTTCCGTTTCCCATGGCAATGCTCAAATCAGATTGAGCCAGGGCGGCACTGTCGTTGATGCCATCACCAACCATGGCTACTTTCTTACCTTCCTTTTGAAGTTGACTGACAAAGGCGGCTTTGTCCTGCGGCAGTACTCCGGTTTTGTAGTGCAGGATTCCGGCTTGACGGGCAATCGCTTGGCCGGTCATTTCGTTGTCTCCGGTCAACATATATACTTCGATGCCGGAAGTACGAAGCTCTGCCACTGCTTGAATGGAGCTTGTTTTGATTTGGTCTGTGATAGCAGCTATGGCTAAGGCATTGATCTCGTCTGCAAACCAGATGACGGTTTGTGCTTCCGCTGTCAAGCGGGTTGCTTCATCAGCGAGGAAGGAACTGATCGCTATCTGGTTTTCTTCAAGCAACTCACGGTTTCCAACATAATAAGTCTTGCCTTCTGCCTGACCTTTCACTCCTCTCCCGGTGAGGCTGTCGAAATGTTCGATCTCTGTAAATCGGCTATCTTTGAGGTAATTGACAATTGCCTCGGCAAGCGGATGTTCGGATAGTTTCTCCAAACTATAAAAGATGCTTTCTGCCTGTTCTGTTCGCTCGTTCCATAGTAGGCCGCTGACTACCGGTTTACCTTCGGTCACCGTTCCGGTTTTGTCAAGAACAACAGTATCTATCTTTTTTGCCATCTCTAAGCTTTCTGCATCTTTTATCAAGATCCCTTTTTCAGCACCTTTCCCGATTCCCACCATGATGGCAGTAGGAGTTGCTAATCCCAGTGCACAAGGACAAGCAATGATCAGTACGGTCACCAGAGCCAACAAGCCATGTGTGAAACCGTTTTCTCCGTCCAACAGTATCCATGTGAGGAAGGAGAGTACAGCAATAGTGATAATGACAGGAACGAAGATGCTTGCGATCTTATCGACCAACTGTTGCACAGGTGCCTTGCTGCCTTGCGCATCCTGCACCATATGGATAATTTTAGCCAGCAGAGTATCGGTTCCTATCTTTTCAGCCCGGAAGCGGAAACTACCTTTCTGATTGATGGTGCCGGCAAATACTTTGGCGTCTTTTTGTTTGGATACTGCTATCGGTTCGCCACTCAACGTACTTTCGTCTACGTATGAATCTCCTTCTGTCACGATGCCGTCCACGGCAATGCGTTCACCCGGTTTTACTAAAATGATGTCTCCGGGATGAATTTGTTCGATCGGAACTTCCTTGGGATTACCGGAGATAGGAATGACAGTTACGTTTTTAGGTTGTAATCCCATTAATTTTTTGAGGGCAGATGAAGTGTTCCCTTTGGCTTTTTCTTCCAAAAGACGTCCTAAAAGAATAAAGGCAATAATGACACTTGCTGCTTCAAAATATACGTGAGGGTGAATACCTCTTGATAGCCAGAATTCGGGGAAAAACAGATTGAAGAGACTGAACAGATAGGCGATGCCGGTGCTGTTTGCTACCAATGTGTCCATGTTGGCGCTGCCATGTTTCAATTGCTTCCAAGCACTGACAAAGAAACTTCTACCCAACCAAAAAATAATAGGAGTGGAGAGTACCCACATGATAAGGTTGGCATAGGGCATATTCATAAAAAACATACCGATGATAACAATCGGTATAGATAGAATGATTGCCAATGTTGTACGAAATTTGAGTGCACGATATTTTTGTTCGTGTACTTGCTCTGCTTCTTCCAGTGTTTTCTTGTCTGGTTGAATCAATAGATCATACCCGGCAGCCTGCACAGCTTGTTGCAAGGCTTCGGGAGAACATTGTGAAGGTGCATATTCCACCGTTGCTATGCCTGATGCGTAGTTTACGGTAGCCTTACTTACCCCGGGTTGATGATTCAGCGTCTTATCTACTCGCGCGGCGCAGGAGGCACAACTCATGCCTAGTATGGGGAAAGTTTCTTGGATAATCTTTTTATTTGCCATAATGCATAAAACTTGATGTTTCTATTTGGAACAAAGATAAGACAGAGAAGTTTTTCGTTGCTTATGGAATTTGGGATTAAATTTATAAAATTAGGCTTTGGTTTCCCTTACAAGGTGTCTTTTGAAGTTGATATAACATGCGTCATAATTCTTATGTATTGCGAATAATCACATACTGTTTTGAGTTTGCAGAAAAACGATCTCGTCTTTAAGACAAACAAAGACCAATTTAAGCAGTGATGTAATAGCCAGCAAAGAGCGGTTAGGCAAATGCCTTTTTTATGACGTTCCTGCTTAGTGCTGTTTGTATAACGCCTCGCATGAAGAGATAAATGAGGAAGGCTAACCATAATGCATGGTTGGCCAAGATAGGTCGGAGTCCATAGTACAATGCAAAAAAGCTGATAGCGGCAACTGCCATAGACAGAAGCATGGCACGTGTAGCCGTGGCACCAATGAAAATACCATCCCAAATGAAAGCGGCAATTCCGGCTACAGGTATGGCAAGAGCCCAGTAAAAATAAATATGGGCAGCGGCTATCACTTCTTCATCATCAGTGAGCAATCCGAGAAAGGCATTTCCGCCCAGAGCATAGGCCAACGTAAAGGCCACGGCCATTATTCCTCCCCAGACAAACAAGCGATGAGTGGTATCTGTAAAGGCTTTCCGATTGCGTGCTCCTATATAGCGTCCGCTCAGTGCCTCTCCGGCATAGGCAAACCCATCCATGACATACGAGAATAAAGTGAAAAGTTGCATAAGCAGCGTGTTTACTGCCAAGATTATTTCACCTTGTGAGGCTCCCGCAGAGGTAAAGAACAGAGTGACTGCTACCAAGCAAAGTGTACGCAGAAATATGTCGCGATTGACTTGAAAAAAACGGATCATTGCTTCTTTTTGCACCACGCCTTTCCAACTCATATATTTTCGGAGCTTTCCGTATTGATAGTGCCATAATATGACTCCCATGAAAAAACCGGCATATTGCGCAATCAGTGTTCCTAAAGCGACTCCTTCCACTTTCATGCCGCATAGATAAACAAGGCTGAGGCTGGCAATGATATTCACTATGTTTTGTGTGATGGCAATAAACATCGGGATGCGTGAATTCTGCATACCAATGTACCAGCCTGAGAGCCCGTATAATCCTAACATGGCAGGTGCACCCCAAATGCAAATGTGAAAATAAAGGGTGGCCAACTCTTTGATCTCTTCCGTAGGATGAATAATCATAAAGGCGGTTTGCCGGATAGGGACTTGTAAAATGACGAGGCAACACGCCACCGCCAATCCGATGCCGACAGCACGTAGTAGCAAACGTGTTACCTCCGGCAAATCCCGTTTGCCAAACGCTTGTGAGGTCATTCCACTGGTTCCCATACGCAGGAAACCGAAAATCCAATAGATGATATTGAATAACATACCACCAACGGCTATGGCTCCGATATAGGCAGGCGAACCCAGATGTCCAACAATCGCTACATCAATTAAACCAAGCAAAGGAACGGTGATATTGGATATGATGGAAGGCAGGGTGATTTGAAAAATTTGTCTGTCTATTGACCTCATTATAACATTCATTTGATAAGTTTGGCAAAGTTACATAGAAAAAGGGATAAAGGAGGAAAAGATTAACTAAATTTCTGCTTGCGTTGATTGAGAATTGCAGTGAAAATTTGTACTTTTGTAGATGATTTTTCATGAGAATATTGGAGGCTATTTAACTAACTAAACTTTAAGTATGAAAACCTTAGCTTTATTTTTCACTTTGTTCCTGATGAGTCCGGTGACACTTTGGGGACAGTCTGCGAATGACTTGTTGCAAAAGGTCTCCGAATCGCTTTCTACAGGTAAAGATGACTATGCGGTAAGTTTGTTTCGCCAAGCTGCGGATGCGGGAGTGGAACAGACGGAGATGTTCTATTGGACGCGTGTGGACAAAAACAGTGCTGTGGCTCCCCGCCTGGCACAGACATTGGCTGCCCATTTTAAAGAATTGCGGAATTACGATAAGGCTTATCTTTTCTACAAAGAGTTTTTGCAGAGATTTCCGGAGGATGTTTCTGCTCTCGTGTCTTGTGCCGAAACCGAGATGATGCGAGGTAAAGAGAAAGATGCGGTAAAGATGTATGAAAAGGCTTTGATGCTGGACGCTGACAACCTGCAAGCAAATATCTTCTTGGGCAATTATTATTACTTGCAAGCTGAAATCGAAAAGAAGAAGATTGAAGAAGATTATAAAAAGTTAGCTTCTCCAACGAGGATGCAATATGCTCGTTACCGCAATGGTCTTACGGATGTGTTTACCAACAATTATACTAAAGCAAAAACTTACTTGCAACGGGTTCTTCAGATGTTTCCTTCAACGGAAGCTGGAAAGACGCTGGACAAGATTAAGAAGGTGGAAGCAGGGATGAAATAGCTCACAAGGTATTCTCCTTTAGTTTCTTTAGATATTCGGAGGGTATACAGCCAAATTCTTCTTTGAAACATTGACGGAAATAGAAGAGGTGGGAGCGTAAATTAAACTGTGTCAGCGTTCTTCTCTGACTTTAAAATATCAGGTTTTTCATTTATCCATTTCACTTAATGGGTAATGAGGAACCTGAGTTTTGTTGGTAAAAACGGTTAGGGGTCGATCCCCTAATCGTTTTTGCTTTCAATGGTACAAAGTCTCCCCATCGTTTTGTTGGTTTACAAAACTAATAAATAAAGTGGATATAGCTTGTTTTTCCTAAAATAATTTGAACCTATCCGGATATAATATAGCCAGTTGTTGGGCAGTCTTTCCCCAGTTAGCCAAAGGCATCGTCCACTTTTTGCGTATATTCCGATAGGCTAAATAGACTAATTTCTCTAAAGCAGTATCGTTGGTAAATACACCTTTGTTTTTGGTTACTTTTCTAATTTGTCGATGATAGCCTTCTACGGTGTTGGTGGTATAAATCATCTTTCTAATGCTATCTGAGTACCGGAAGTAAGCAGAGA
>CALYZE010000028.1 GCA_945607605.1 uncultured Bacteroides sp. | reverse complement strand
TAATACTCGAATAAATTTTCTTCATTAGTTGCTTATACGTATGGAAAGTGTATATTTGTGCAAGATATCGTAAAATTAACATGGAAAGACTATGATAACAAGTCAGTTGCTGCAGCCTGCCAGTATAGTTGTAGTGGGGGCGTCAAATAATGTACACAAGCCGGGAGGTGCTATCTTAAGGAATCTAATTAATGGGAGATATGCAGGAGATCTTCGTGCTGTCAATCCTAAAGAAACAACCATACAGGGAGTGATGGCTTTTGCCAATGTGAAAGATATTCCTGACACCGATCTTGCTATCCTTGCCATTCCCGCAGCGTCATGTCCCGATACTGTTGAAGTACTTGCTTCTGAAAAGCAGGTGAGAGCTTTCATAATACTTTCCGCAGGATTTGGAGAAGAAACTCATGAAGGCGCATTACTGGAAGGCAGAATCTTGGAGACGGTGAATAAATACGGGGCTTCTCTTATAGGGCCTAACTGCATTGGTCTACTGAATACTTGGCATCATAGTGTTTTTAGTCAGCCGATTCCAAACTTGCATCCACAGGGGGTGGATCTCATCTCTAGTTCTGGTGCTACTGCCGTATTTATATTAGAGAGTGCTGTGACTAAAGGGTTGCAGTTTAACTCCGTATGGTCTGTGGGAAACGCCAAACAGATTGGTGTGGAAGATGTGTTGCAATATATGGATGAACACTTCAATCCGGAAACGGACTCCAAGATAAAGCTTCTTTATATTGAAAGCATTGGAGATCCTGACCGTTTGTTGCTTCATGCTTCCTCCCTTATAAAGAAAGGCTGCAAGATTGCAGCTATCAAGGCAGGTAGTAGTGAAAGCGGTAGTCGGGCGGCTTCTTCGCATACGGGAGCAATTGCCAGTAGTGATTCGGCTGTGGAAGCTTTGTTTCGTAAAGCAGGTATTGTTCGTTGCTACTCACGTGGAGAACTGACGACTGTGGGGTGTATCTTTACCTTACCGGAACTTAGAGGTAAGAATTTCGCTATTATTACCCATGCCGGAGGTCCGGGAGTCATGTTAACAGATGCTTTGAGTAAAGGTGGATTAAACGTGCCGAAGCTGGATGGTCCATTTGCGGAAGAATTGAAGAATCTGCTTTTCCCGGGTGCGGCTGTGGGTAACCCTATTGATATTCTGGCTACTGGCACTCCGGAACATTTACGTCTCTGCTTGGAATATTGTGAGGATAAGTTTGAGAATATTGATGCTGTAATGGCTATTTTCGGCACTCCTGGCTTGGTCACTATGTTCGAGATGTACGATGTATTACACGAAAAGATGCAGACTTGCAAGAAACCGATCTTTCCTATTCTTCCTTCTATCAATACGGCAGGAGCTGAGGTAGCAGCCTTCTTGGCTAAAGGACATGTGAACTTCGCAGATGAGGTAACTTTAGGTACCGCGCTTTCACGTATCATGAATGTCCCCCAACCTGCCAATAATGAAATAGAACTCTTCGGTGTAGACGTACCGCGTATCCGTCGCATCATCGATTCCATTCCTAGCGATGGATACATTCAACCGCATTATGTACAAGCACTGCTTCATGCTGCAGGTATCCCGGTAGTAGAAGAATTTGTATCTGCCCATAAAGAAGACGTGCTTGCTTTTGCTCGTCGCGTCGGATTCCCTGTTGTGGCAAAAGTGGTAGGACCTGTACACAAATCTGATGTCGGTGGTGTGGTACTTAATATAAAAGGGGAACAACATCTGGCATTCGAGTTTGAACGCATGATGCAGATTCCGGAAGTCACGAGTATTTTAGTGCAACCTATGTTGAAAGGAACAGAATTGTTTATAGGGGCAAAGTATGAGGAGAAGTTTGGCCATGTGGTCCTTTGTGGTTTAGGTGGAATATTCGTGGAAGTCTTGAAAGATGTTTCTTCGGGGCTAGCCCCTCTGTCGTACGAAGAGGCTTATTCCATGATCCATTCCTTGCGTGCTTATAAAATCATCAAAGGAACTCGCGGACAGAAAGGTGTGAATGAAAATAAGTTTGCGGAGATTATCGTACGACTTTCTACATTACTTCGATTTGCGATTGAGATCAAAGAAATGGATATCAATCCGCTGTTAGCTACGGAGAAACATGTGATAGCAGTAGATGCGCGTATCCGGATAGAGAAAAAAGCACTACCTTCTTCTGAAAACGAATGAGAGTAGATTGCTATTTCTTCCGTGATTGCGAAGGAAATGACATGTAGTTGTAAGGTGTCAAAAAGTTATCCCGCCCAATCTTCCCTATCCAGATTTCTATAACCGATAGCTTCCGCCAAATGAGAAGGCTGTATAAACTCACTGTTTTTAAGATCGGCAATGGTGCGTGCTACTTTCAGGATACGGTCGTAGGCGCGGGCGGAAAGATTAAGACGGTTCATGGCCGTTTTCAGTAATGCAAGACCTTTATCATCCGGACGTGCATAAAGCGAGAGTAGTTTACTGGTCATTTGTGCGTTACAGTAAATTCCGGGATAATTAGCATACCTGCTCTCTTGTATTTGTCGAGCTTGTATTACACGTTCACGTATGACAGTGCTGGGCTCTCCCGGGCGAGCATCAGACATCTTCTCGAACGGAACGGGTACAACTTCTATTTGCAGGTCGATACGGTCGAGTAAAGGGCCAGATATACGGTTTAGATATTTCTGAACCTGTCCGGGGTTACACACACAGGCTTTCGTAGGATGATTGTAATATCCGCATGGACATGGATTCATAGATGCTACTAACATAAAGCTGGCGGGATACTCTACATTGCTTTTCACACGAGAGATTGTAATCTTTCGATCTTCCAACGGTTGACGCAAAACTTCCAGTACGCTGCGATTAAACTCTGGCAACTCATCCAAAAATAAGATTCCATTATGGGCAAGACTGATTTCTCCAGGTTGTGGATAACTACCTCCACCCGTCATGGCTACTGTTGAGATCGTGTGATGTGGGTCTCGAAACGGGCGTTTTGAAATAAGTCCTGCATTCTCTTGTAAATTTCCTGCAACGGAATGTATTTTAGTGGTTTCAAGACTTTCTCCTAAAGATAAGGGCGGAAGGATTGAAGGGAGTCGTTTGGCTAACATTGATTTTCCGCTTCCCGGCGCGCCGATAAGAAGAATGTTATGTCCACCGGCTGAGGCAACTTCTAGTGCCCGTTTCACATTTTCCTGCCCCTTTACGTCAGAGAAATCCAGGTCAAAGTTACTTTGTTGGGCATAAAACTCTTCGCGTGTATTTACAAGAGTGGGAATCAATTCCCGTTTCTTATTGAAGAATTCGATGACTTCCTTGATATTCTCAACCCCGTAAACATTGATGTTATTAACTACTGCTGCTTCCTGTGCATTCTGGCGAGGTACAATCATTCCTTCGAATCCTAATTCCCGGGCTTTGATGGCTATCGGAAGAGCTCCTTTGATGGGTTGTAAGCTGCCATCCAGACTCAACTCACCCATCATTAGATACCGATTTAAATTCTCGGAGCAAATTACTTCTCCGGCAGCAAGCATTCCTATGGCAAGAGGTAGGTCATAAGCTGAACCTTCTTTGCGGATATCGGCGGGTGCCATGTTAATAACCATATTACTGGTTGGTATCCGATAACCGTTAAACTGTAATGCGGAAATAATGCGTTGATGGCTCTCTTTAACGGCAGAGTCCGGTAGTCCGACTAAATAAAACATACAGCCTCTGGAGCTGTTAACTTCGATAGTGATAAGGGTTGCATCAATACCTTGAACAGCCGCTCCAAAAACTTTTATGAGCATAAGGATTATTTCTTCTCTTTTTGTTCTATTTCTTTGATTTTCTTTTCGATATCTTCTTTACTCAGATTTTTCCCCTCTATTCTTCCGTAAGGGTTGAGGAGGATGTTAGTGGGTAATGATTGGACGGCAAATTGCTTGGCTATTCCCGTTTCCCATCCGGAAAAGTCACAGGTCTGTTCCCAATTTAATGTGTCTTTTTTGATGGCTTCTTTCCAAGCGTCCTTGTCAATATCCAGCGAGATGCCTAGAAGTGCGAAAGTTTTATTCTTCTGTTCCTTCTTATAAATTTGTCGCAGCATAATATTGGAGTTTCTGCTTTGTTGATCCCAAGATGCCCAAAAATGTATTAATAAATATTTGTCCTTGAAATCAGAACGACTTATGTTATGGCCATGAATGTTGCGAAGTTGAAAATAAGGGGCTGTTTTACCGATGGAGACTTTCTCTTCTTCTTGAATGCGGTCTAAGAGTTCATCTATATAGGGACGATCCTTCAATCCTCCTGTCATGCGGTCGGTCATGTTCTTGATAAGACTATAGTCGGGTTGAGGTTTCTGTACGAAATACTTGTCTAATAAATAGATGCTTACCAATGAAGAGTGGTGACTGTTGATGAACGCCTCTGCCTTCTCTTCCAGTACCTTGTCGGATGGTTTACCTACCCCTTTCAGATCTTTCTGGAAAGCTGTAAACTCCTGATTGGAGGAATTTCCTGTTATATCCAATAAAGATAGGTCGGATGCAGAACCTTTGATTTGTATTTTATCTCCCTTATTCAGATAAAGAGGATATTTAGTTCCGTCATTAAATTGCAGCCAAGTGGACACCAATGTATCAGTGATGAGGATTGCAGAGAACTTATCATCTTTTACAATCAGGGTATCCATGCGATTGTAAAATTTATCTGTTCCGTATATATAAATTGTATCACTTCCTAGTCCCTTGATTTCCCCGTTCAAGCGGACTGAATTTGTTTCTTTGTTGCCGCAGGCAGACAAAGCAGCAAGTAGAAAATATGCGAGATAAATTTTCTTCATTTCAGTTCTATTTCTGATATGTTGCTGCGAAAGTACTTCTTTTTGATGTGAATAAAAAAAAATGCCCGACATATTTCTATGTCAGGCATTCTCTTTTTATTGGTAACTTTATTATTTAAGAATATTCATAAAGTCGGCACTTGTGAAGTACTTAGCAAACTCCAAGTCAGAAATAGCTTTCTTAGCCAAAGCCGGTTCTTTTGCAATGGCGGTCTTCAAGCTGCTCATTACCATGGAAGAGTTGTTGGTTCTTGCACCTAATACAGCCATCAGATAGTCTGTGTATGCATCAGGTTTTGCAATGCTTGCCAAAGTGCTTTTAGCTTTGTTGTAATCCTTAGCCAGGATTTGAGCTAAAGCTGCACTGTTAGTCTTAGTGTCGCTAAATGCATTAACTGCTCTGTCATATTGTCCTTGAGCTACGTACAAGTTACCCAAAGCCTCGTTCAGCTCCTTAGAACCTGAAGCCTTGCTCAAGTAAGATTCTGCAGCATTTTTGTCACCCTTCGTCAAAGCAATCAAACCGAGGTTCATGTTAGCTTCGGGAGCGTCCTTAATAGAAGCAGCTTTCTTGAAGTAGCTATCTGCTTTGTCAAGGTTACCTGCTTGATAAGCCAGCTTACCTAAGTTGTTATAAGCACGGAAATCATTCGGGAAGTTCTGAGTTGCTTTCGTGTAGATAGCTTCTTGTTTGGCAGGGTCAGTTGTCAAAGTTGCAGCATACAGTAATTCTTCGATGTTCAATTGCTTAGCATCGCTGTCAGCCAGGCTAGCAATCTCTTCGTCAGACTTACCGATAATTTCATAGTTCAAAGTCAAACGAGAACGACGCAGTTGCGGAAGAACTTCATCAGCCAATGTTTTGTAAACAGAAGAGATGTTTTTGATTTCTTGTTCTCTTTGTTCAGGTTCAGAGTACATAGAAAGAACACGGAGAATCAATTCTTTGTCCTGGATGTTTGATTTAGAAACCAAATCCTGGAAACCTTCCCAGTCTTCTGCAGTGTATCTAGTATCTACTGATGCATCAATTTTAGCTTTCTTCAGATCCTTGTTGATAACCTTGGCAGTATTGTCCTGACGGTTTTCAGCCAATTTGGTATTTAAGTCCATTCCACCGTCGGGAGAAGCATAAGCAGAAATCTCAATGTTGCTGATCTTCTTGTTTACAGCGTCATTTACGTCTTTTACTTCGCCACCAAAATCTTTGGCAGTCTTCAGTTCGCTAGCACGTACATTTGCTTGTTGAATCAAGAACATGATGTTGGCGTCATACTTCTCTTTGATGATGCGTTGGAAAGCGTCGTCACCGTTAGCAGGATTAGCGCTACCCAAAGTTTGACCAATCATTTCAGAGGTAGAGATTACACCGTCAGCTACTTTTACAGCAGGGATAGTAATTGTTTTCTTACCGATAGTTGCTTTGAATTCTAAGTATAGTTCAGACTTTGCCATTTCAGGAACATAGTCGAAAGAAGTTCTCATAGTGTAGTTACCACCCATCTTGTAAGAGATAGATTGGTCGTTTCCTTCTACTTTCTCACCTTGGAAGACAGCTGACTGGCCTTTGGCTTCACCACCGTTCCATTTCAGTACAGGGGTTACCTCTACTACGGCTTTCTTGTTGAAATACTTTTCAGGAAATTTCCCATTGATAGTAGCGGGAACTTTGCCGCCTACAGCCTCAAGAACTTGAGGAGTTACAGTGAAATAGTCTGATGACAATTCACCCATTTTGCTGCTACAAGATGTAAACAATGCAACAGCGAGCGCCATTAACAAAGACAGATGCAATTTCTTAGTCATTTTGGTATAAATTAATTGTTTGTAATTGAAATTTGTCTATTCCATTTTTGTGTACTATCTCTTTGAGGATATAGTTTCGCAAAGATATTAAATCTCCCTACAATTTGTTAATGAAAACCCTAGTTTTATCATAATTTAATGAATTCCTCTTTCTCTGCGATATTTGATGTTCCGAGGGTGATGTTCAATGATCTCACTTCTCAGCATATTTCGGTCTATGTGTGTGTAAATTTCTGTTGTGGCAATGGACTCATGTCCAAGCATGCATTGTATGGCACGCAGGTTTGCGCCTCCTTCCAATAAGTGGGTGGCAAAAGAATGGCGGAAAGTGTGCGGGCTGATGTTTTTAGTGATGCTTGCCTTCTCTGCCAATTCTTTAATAAGGTGAAAAACCATGATGCGCGAAATGCCGTTTCCCCATCGTGCTAAGAATACATAATCTTCGAAGTCTTTTTTAATTTTCCATCGCTCATTGCGATCTTTGAACCAATTTGTTATTTCCTTGATAGCACGGGGGGAGATGGGTACGAGGCGTTGCTTGCTACCCTTCCCTTCTACCTTGATAAAACCTTCGGTAAAATATAAATCGGAAATTTTCAGATTGCACAACTCTGAAACTCGTAAACCGCAACTATATAGCGTTTCGAGGATGGCTCGGTTGCGCTGGCCTTCGTTGGAACTCAGATCAATGGCAGCAATAATCTGGTCAATTTCCTCAATCGTCAGAACTTCCGGTAGTTTGAATCCGATTTTAGGACCCTCAAGTAGTTCGCTGGGGTCTCCCTTCAGGTAATCAGCCAAGACAAGAAAATGGAAGAAGGATTTTATACCCGACAAGATGCGTGCTTGCGATCGTGGATGGATGCCAATGTCATGTAATCCGGCTATAAAATGTTGCAGATCTTCCAATGTGACAGCAAGGATCTCTATCTTTTCATCCTCCAGAAAACGCAGCAGCTTTTCCAGATCAGTTTGATAAGCATCAAGCGTGTTGGGTGAAAGCGATTTCTCCAATCTCAGAAACTGGTTATACTTTCTGATTATCAATGCTTGCTTCTCCTTATTTGTTGTTTTTTCGTCAAATTTCATTTCTTTTTTCTATCTTTGCAACTCGATTTTATATTCCCTGGAACAAAGGTATAAAAAATTGTGTTATGAGGATACAAATCATTAATGGTCCCAATATAAATCTATTGGGCAAACGTGAACCTTCTATTTATGGTAGTGTTACTTTTGAAGACTACCTTGCCGATCTCCGTAAGAAGTATGCGGATATAGAAATTAACTATTTCCAGTCTAACATTGAGGGAGAATTGATAGACAAGATACAGCAGGTGGGTTTTGATGTGAGTGGCATCATACTGAATGCGGGTGCTTACACGCATACGTCTATTGCTCTGCAAGATGCGATTCGTTCAGTCACTTCTCCGGTGATTGAGGTTCACATCTCTAATGTACATGCCCGAGAGGCATTTCGCCATGTATCCCTGATTGCGTGCGCTTGTAAAGGTGTTATTTGCGGCTTTGGGTTAAACTCCTACCGCTTGGCATTGGAAGCGTTGCTGGATGACAAAAAAGAAATATAACAAGTAAATAGGTATAAGATTATGTTATTGAAACAAACGAAAATCGTTGCCACCATTTCGGACCAACGTTGTGATGTGGACTTTATAAAAGGGTTGTTCGACGCCGGTTTGAACGTGGTGCGTATGAATACAGCACATCTAGGACGTGAAGGAGCTGAGAAGCTGATAAATAATGTCCGCATAGTGTCCAACCGCATTGCTATCCTGATGGATACAAAAGGACCGGAAGTGCGTACAACTACACTTGCCGCACCAGTTTCCTTTCAGACAGGTGAACGTGTGAAGATAATGGCTAATCCCGACCAAGAAAGTACGCACGAATGTATTTCCGTTTCCTATCTTAACTTCGTGCACGATCTGAATGTAGGCTCTCATATTTTGATTGATGATGGTGACTTGGAACTGATTGTTGTTGAAAAGTACCCCGACTATCTGCTCTGTGAAGTTCAGAATGAAGCGACTTTAGGTAGTCGCAAGAGTATTAATGTGCCGGGTGTTCGCATCAACCTTCCCTCTCTGACAGAGAAGGACCGTGCGAATATTCTTTATGCAATTGAAAAAAACATCGACTTTATTGCGCACTCCTTTGTACGCAGCAAACAAGATATTCTCGACATACAGGCCATTTTGAAAGAACACAATAGTGATATTCGTATCATTGCCAAGATTGAAAACCAAGAAGGGGTTGATAATATTGATGAAATTCTTGAAGTGGCTGATGGTGTAATGGTAGCTCGTGGCGACTTAGGTATCGAAGTTCCGCAAGAACGTATTCCGGGCATTCAGCGCATACTAATTCGCAAGTGTATTCTTGCCAAGAAACCGGTAATTGTTGCCACCCAGATGCTTCATACCATGATATCCAATCCACGTCCTACTCGTGCCGAAGTGACGGACATTGCCAATGCCATCTACTATCGTACAGATGCTTTGATGTTGAGTGGAGAGACGGCTTATGGTAAATATCCGTTAGAAGCTGTGAAGACAATGACTAAAGTAGCCTCTCAAGCAGAGAAAGACAAGTTGGCAGACAACGACATCCGCATTCCGTTGGATGAAAACGGCAATGATGTGACTGCTTTTCTTGCTAAACAGGCTGTAAAGGCTACCACTAAACTGAAAATCCGTGCGATCATTACTGATAGTTACAGTGGTCGTACCGCCCGCAATCTTGCCGCTTTCCGTGGTAAATACCCGGTGATTGCTATCTGCTATAAAGAAAAGACCATGCGCCACTTGGCTTTGTCTTATGGAGTAGAGCCTATCTATATGCCCGAACTTGCCAACGGACAGGAATATTACTTTGCAGCTTTGCGTCGTCTGTTGAAGGAAGGCCGCTTGAGCCCTACAGATATGGTGGGTTACTTGAGCAGTGGCAAGGAAGGCACTCAGACTTCTTTCCTTGAAATTAACGTAGTAGAAGATGCTTTGAAACATGCTTCCGAGAGTGTGCTTCCTAATAGTAACAGATACTTGTAAAAGTGGGAGATGGAAAGTGAAAACTTTCAATTTATATGACTATAGATGAATATATCCTACAGCATATCGACGATGAGGGCGATTATCTGAAAGCCCTCTATCGTGATACGCACCTTAAATTGCTTTACCCTCGCATGGCATCGGGCCATTTGCAAGGGCGTATGCTTAAGATGTTTGTCAAGATGATACGTCCCCGGCAGATATTGGAGATAGGTACTTATAGCGGTTATTCGGCGCTGTGCATGGCCGAAGGTTTACCTGATGAAGGAATGCTCCATACATTCGAGATCAATGACGAGCAGGAAGACTTCACCCGCCCTTGGTTGGAAAACTCGGCATACTCGGATAAGATCAGGTTTTACATAGGCGATGCTTTAGAAAGAGTGCCCAAACTGGGTTTCACATTTGACCTTGTCTTTATTGACGGTGATAAACGTAAGTATATCGATTATTATGAAATGGCTTTGAATGCTCTTTCTGATGGTGGCTATATGATTGCTGACAATACATTGTGGGATGGACACGTACTCGAAGATCACCCTCATAACAAAGACCTGCAGACGATTGGTATCAAAGCCTTCAATGACCTTGTTGGACAAGACAAGCGGGTAGAAAAAGTAATTCTCCCCTTGCGTGACGGATTGACGATTATAAAAAAGCTATAAACGTAGCAACCGAGTGAGATATTTACGTAACTTTGTCATTAAATTAAAAAACAGAATGTATGGAAACAACCCGTCAAAATAGAATAGCCCGTTTACTCCAGAAGGAATTGGGTGATATTTTTTTGTTACAAGCTAAATCCATGCCGGGCATGCTAGTCTCAGTCAGCGCTGTACGCATCAGTCCCGACATGAGCGTGGCACGTGCATACCTCAGCATATTCCCCTCAGAGAAGAGTGAAGAGATGGTCAAAGGCATTAACAACAACATGAAGTCCATCCGCTATGAGTTGGGAACTCGTGTGCGTCATCAGCTTCGTATCATTCCTGAACTAAAATTCTTTGTGGACGATTCATTAGACTATCTTGAAAAGATAGATGAATTACTGAAATAGATGACTTGTTGAAGTGAATCTGCCTTTTTACATAGCCCGGCGCTATCTCTTTTCGAAGAAGAAGCATAATGCTATCAATATTATTTCCGGCATTTCGGTGTGTGGAGTAGCATTGGCTACATTGGCGTTGGTGTGTACACTCTCTGTATTTAACGGCTTCCAGGATATGGTGGCAAGCTTCTTTACGGCTTTCGATCCGGAACTGAAAATAACAGTCCGCGAAGGAAAGGTCTTTGACCCGAACGTAGCCGTCTTTAAGCAGGTGCGTACCTTGTCGGAGATTGAGATCTGGACAGAAACATTGGAAGAGAATGCCATGGTTCAGTACAAGGATCGTCAGGCGATGGCAGTCATCAAAGGGGTGGATGATAACTTCAAGCAACTGACTTCCATTGACAGCCTGCTATACGGGACCGGAGAGTTTATCTTGCACGATGAAGTCGTTGATTACGGCATTTTAGGAGTAGAACTTATCTCCGAATTAGGCACCGGACTTCAGTTTGTCGATCCGCTTCAAGTCTATGCTCCTAAGCGGAACGTCCGAGTGAACATGGCGAATCCTTCTGCTTCTTTCAACCGTGATTATCTTTTCTCACCGGGTGCGGTATTTATTGTAAACCAGCAAAAGTATGACGCGAGTTATATCCTTACTTCCCTCGACTTTGCCCGCCGTTTATTTAGTTATGACACAGAAGTGTCTGCCATCGAACTGAAATTGAAGCCGGATGCTGATTTGGATGCTGTTCAGAAGAAGATTTCTCGCATTCTGGGGGATGGTTTCTCTGTACAGAACCGCTATGAACAGCAAGCTGATGTGTTTCGCATCATGGAGATAGAGAAATTCATCTCTTATCTTTTCCTTACTTTTATACTTGCCATCTCTTGTTTCAATGTAATTGGTTCCTTGTCCATGCTTATTCTTGACAAACGCGAAGATGTAGATACTTTGCGAAATCTGGGTGCGGATGATAGACTGATTGCCCGTATATTCCTATTTGAAGGACGTATGATCTCTGTATTCGGCGCACTTGCCGGCATCCTTCTGGGGCTACTACTTTGTTTCCTGCAGCAGCATTTCGGGATTATTTCTTTGGGAGGAGGAGGCAGTTTCGTAGTTGATGCTTATCCGGTCAGCGTACACTTTACAGATGTATTGCTGGTATTTGTCACGGTGATAGGAGTCGGTTTCTTATCCGTGTGGTATCCCGTACGTTATCTTACCCGTAGGTTGTTGAAGAAATGATTCGTTTTCCGAGACTGACCTTCCCTCGTTAAAGGCTGTTTTTAGCAATGCTTCCAGTTTATTGATCTTTACTTGTCGGGACGCACTTTTTCCGTGCCATCAACACCATAACCATGATACCTATAACCAACAAAGCCAATGCTCCGTACGCGATTCCTTCCGTTACGTGCAGGCTTGTCGGATCGAAACGCATCTCGAGGGTATGCTTTCCGGCAGGAACGTACAGCGTACGCAGGATATAGTTGGCGCGAGCCATTTCCACCGGCTTTCCGTCGATGGTAACCTGCCATCCATCGGGATAGTAGATTTCAGAGAATACGGCAACACCGTCTTGGGCATTTTCCGTTTCATAAACCAAGCGGTTGGGTTCATAGTTCGTCAGACGGATGGTAGAGAGACTATCCTTATAAGCTTCGGTCACACCTTTCAGTGATGCTTTGAAACGTGCATCGACTACGGCGGTTTCAGTAGGCAAAATCGTATTCAGAGCTTCAATCTCTTGGTTTGCATTATCTACATACTGCACTTTATTTACAAACCAGGCATTACCGTAGGCATGCGGATTGAGCACGGGAGCAGTTTGCCCCTGTTGCCCAGCCGGGAAGATGAAGTATTTGGTGTTCAGCATATTCAACACACGAAACTTAGCAGCATCCACACTGTCCATCTGACCACCGACGGCGGCAATGGCTCCGTAAGCAGCTTGCATCTCGGGTTTGATGTGATGATCTATCATTTCTTGGTAGCGGCGCAGTTTGGCGGCATGATATCCACCCACACTTTTATGCCAGTAAGCTGTGTTGTTTTCGTCGAATGTGGCAGATGCAAAGTTTAATACACGATAATCCAGACTCTTGTCTTGCAGAATCAGTTCATCGGCTTGTGTCTTGTTGAACGTTTCCGTTTGAATGGAACGCGCTACAAACTGGTCATCGTGAAGATAACGCTTGTTGATAATCCACATATCTGTCAGACAAAGTACCGTAATGCCCGCAATGGTTAGCGACTGGCGCAGTTTGCCTGCCATGTAAAGCCAAAGAAGTACACATCCAATGGCAATGATGAGGAAGCTTCGCAAGGCGTCGGCACTCACAAGTGCACCTCGCATCTCTGCCAGATTGGCCAGAATACCGGATAATTCGGTGGCGGGTATCATCTGTTGGTCAACGGCATTTTGCAGCATTTGTGCTTCTTGTGCCGGTACAAAGCCTGAACTGAAGCTGCTCGGTGCCACGACCAGCAGTAAGGCAATGCCCGCAGTCAGTGCGAAACTGATACCGAATGCTTTTTTCTCTTTTTTCCCTATCTCAGGCTCCTCAAATATGCGCTTCAAGGCAAAGATAGCCAACAAAGGAATGGCAAATTCTGCTACAACGAGAATGGAGGATACCGCACGGAACTTGTTGTACATGGGTACATAGTCGATGAAGAAATCCGTCAGTGGCATGAAATTCTTACCCCATGCCAACACAATGGAGAAGAAGGTCGCTCCGACCAAAGCCCATTTCAGAGGCCCTTTTACGATGAAGCATCCCAGCACAAAGAGGAACAATACGAATGCGCCCACATAGACGGGTCCGGCTGTCCAGGGTTGGCTGCCGAAGTATTGAGGAAACGAATTGTACAGACTGCTGTACATGGGATTTGCCTTTTCCATGGCTGTCTCACTTTGAGAGAGAGGAGCGCCAGAAGAACCCCCTTTGAAATTAGGCACCAACAAGGTCCATGTTTCACCGATGCCATAACTCCAGTTGGTGATGTAGTCGCGATCCAATCCACTGCTGGTTTGTTTGGCTGCATCTCCGGTCTGAACGAGTTCGCTCTTGCCGCGCATGGTTTCTTTGCTGTATGTATAAGTATGGTAGAGGTTGGACAGGTTGGCCGCCACACCGATAAGAGCTGCCACTACCAATACGGCACTTGCCTTGAAGAATTGCGGCAAAGTCTTGTTGCGCCATGCATGCTCAAAGTAAGCACCTACAAAGAAGAGGATAACGAGCAAGAAGTAGTAAGACATCTGTACGTGGTTCGACGTAATCTGTAGAGCGATGAAGATGGCGGTGACAATACCTCCCACCAATAATTTTCCTCGATAGGCTAAAACGATGCCCGCCAGAGTAGGAGGCACGTAGGCTAAGGTGATAAATTTCCAGATGTGTCCGGCCGATATCAAAATGAAGAAGTAAGAGGAGAAGGCCCACATGATTCCCCCTAATCCTGCCAGCCACACCGGTATGCCAAATGCCCGCAACAGAATGTAGAAGCCCAGCATCAAGATGAATGTCAGGCTGACATAATTGGGCAGAAACAACTGATATACTTTCTGTACCCATTGCAACGGTTTGGCCGAGTCGTAAGACGGGGCAATCTGATAGGTCGGCATACCTCCGAAGATGGAGTTGGTCCATCGGCTACGTTCACCGGTCTGTTCGTAGTACTCTTTGGCTTCTTGGCCGGCACCTGCTCCGGCTGCTATATCGTGCTGGAACAAAATTCGGTTCTCTATATCCGCCGGGAAAAAGTAGGCGAAGGAAATCAGAATAAACGCCAGGATGGCAATCAAATCGGGAAGAAACTTCTTCATGGATACTGAATTATAAATAATGAATGGATGAATTATGGGGACAAAGATACATAAATGCAGATTGTTATTGTCACGTTATCGACAGAAATGTCGTACCTTTGCCACCTCAAAAGACTAAAAATCATAAAACTACCAATGACGATAGGTATTATCAGTGCAATGGATAGTGAACACCGCCAGTTGGTGGAACGTTTACAAGAGAAGAAAGTGGTGGATGACGGCGGCTTTCATTATGTGGAAGGAATGCTGGGCGGCAACCGTTTGATACTAACGCAGTGTGGCATCGGCAAGGTGAGTGCAGCGGTAGGAGCAACGGAACTGTTGCGTCGTTTTGCCCCGGATTGTGTCATTAGTACCGGGGTGGCAGGTGGCATTGATACTTGTCTGAAGGTGACCGATGTAGTAGTGAGCGAACGCTTGGTGTACCACGATGTTTGGTGCGGCGAAGGCAACGAATACGGGCAAGTACAAGGGTTTCCGGCTACCTATGAAGGCTGTTCTCCCTTGTTGAAACAAGCTTTATCGTTGAACGGTGACGGGTTGGAAAGTCGTATTCATAGCGGACTTATCTGCACGGGCGACCAATTTATCACGAGTCGTGCCGAACTGGATGCTATCAAGCAACGTTTCCCTGCCGGACTCGCTGTCGATATGGAATCGGCTGCCATTGCGCAGACTTGCTACGTGTATCACACTCCCTTCCTCAGTTTTCGCATCATTAGCGACACACCGGGAGTAGAAGACCATTCTTCGCAGTATGCCGACTTTTGGGGAACAATGGCAGAGCGTTCCTTCCATACGATATGGGCCTTTCTCTCTGTCTTGCCGGAATCGATCCATTCTTAGTTTTGCTATAAAGAGTTGAATAATAAATTATAAATCATGAAGAAGATACCCAGTTTTACAATTGACCACATCCGCCTGTTGCGCGGCATTTACGTATCACGTAAAGATGAAGTGAATGGAGAAGTCATTACCACTTTCGATATTCGCATGAAGGAACCTAATCGTGAACCGGTTTTGGGACAAGGTGCTTTGCATGCCATTGAACACTTGGCTGCCACTTATCTGCGTAATGATCCGAAATGGGAGGATAAGATTATTTATTGGGGGCCTATGGGTTGCCTTACCGGAAATTATCTACTGATGAAGGGTGACTTGCAACCGCAAGACATCGTCTCCTTAATGCAGGACACTTTTCGCTTTGTAGCTGATTATGAAGGTGAAATCCCCGGCGCTACTCCGCAAGACTGTGGCAACTGTTTGCTTCACGACTTGCCTATGGCCAAATGGGAATCTGCCAAATACTTGCATGAAGTATTGGAGCAGATGAAAGAGGAGAATATGAAATATCCTGAAAAATAAACGATGGTTTTGATTTACGACCGAGTGTTAAAAGACCCGGTCGTAAATCATCTATCATTATATAATTTCTACTCCTTGCTCTTTGCAGAGTTGCAGTCCCAACTCTTTCAATTTGAACTTCTGAATCTTTCCGCTTCCTGTCATCGGAAAATCCTTTACGAAAAAGATGTGTTTAGGAATCTTATAGCGTGATATTTCACCCATACAGAAGTCGCGTACATCCGATTCGTGCATATCCACCCCTTTGTGGAGGATGATGAATGCACCCACTACTTCCCCGTATCTCTTGGAGGGGATGCCCGCTACTTGAACATCTTTGACTCCTTTAAGCTTGTAAAGATATTCTTCAATTTCACGGGGGTAAATGTTCTCTCCGCCACGGATAATCATATCCTTGATGCGTCCGGTGATGCGATAATGGCCGTTCTCATCCTTTACTCCCAAGTCGCCGGAATGTAAGAAACCGTTCTTGTCAATCACTTCGGCAGTAGCTTGAGGGTTCTTGTAATAGCCGTCCATTGTATTGTATCCGCGGTTGCACATTTCACCTTGTACACCTACGGGACACTCTTCTCCCGTTTCGGGGTTGATCACCTTTACTTCCGTATGCTCAAAGGCGCTCCCCACCGTATGGCAACGCACATCAAACGAATCGTCTATGCGAGTGGCAGTCATGCCGGGGGAAGTTTCAGTCAGCCCGTAAACGCTGGTGACCTTCATGAACATCTTCTCTTCCACCTGTTTCATTAATTCCACCGGGCAGAGGGAGCCCGCCATGATGCCGGTACGTAGACTGGACATGTCAAACATGTCGAACATCGGATGATGCAATTCGGCAATGAACATAGTAGGCACACCGTAAAGAGCCGTACAACGTTCTTTGTGGATGGAGGCCAGTACGACCAACGGGTCGAAACGCTCCACCATTACCTGCATACAACCATGTGTCAGACAGTTCATGGTGGCAAGTACTACACCGAAACAGTGGAACAGTGGTACACAGACGCATAGCTTGTCGTCGGCCGTAAACTTCATGTGTTCTCCTGTCAGATATCCATTGTTGGCGATGTTATGATGGGTAAGCATCACTCCTTTGGGAAAGCCTGTAGTGCCGGAAGTATATTGCATATTCACCACATCGTGGCAGGTAACCTGACTCTTGAGCTCATCCAGGCGAGTGTCTTCCACATTGTCACCCAAAACCAGTATCTCGGAAGTATTGTACATGCCCCTGCGTTTCTCCTGTCCCACATAAATAATGTTTTTCATATAGGGGAAACGTTCACTCTTCAAATGTCCGCGTTCGCAGGTTTTCAGTTCCGGAAGCATGGTGTAGACCATCTGTACGAAGTCACTGTCTTTTTCACCATTGACGACGCATAGGGTATGCATGTCCGAATCTTCGCAAAGATACTCCAGCTCGGTTTGTTTGTAGTTGGTGTTGACCGTAACATAAACGGCGCCTATCTTGGCACAGGCATAAAGAAGAGTCAGCCAGTCGGGCACGTTTGCAGCCCAGATGCCGACGTGTGTTCCTCGCCCTACTCCAATAGCAATCAGTCCTTTTGCCATGTCATCTACTCGGCGGTTGAACTGACTCCAGGTAAAGCGGAGATTACGGTCCGAGTAAACCATGTATTCTTTGTCGGGCGTAGTTTCTGCCCAATGCTCCAGCCATTGGCCGAGCGTTCTTTCGTGTAGCATAATTGTATCTGTGGTAAGTATCAGCCTGCCATCTTTTAAATAGGTGTGTAGATTACTGCAAGTATCTTGGCGGCTTGCCCTTCATAGGCATGTACGTGATGAGGGACAATAGAGTCGTAATAGATGCTGTCACCTTCTTCAAGCAGATAAGTATGTTTGCCGTAACTGATTTCCATAGTACCTTCCATGGCCATGATGAATTCTTCACCTTCGTGCGAGGAGAGTACAAAGTGGGTATCGTTCGTAGGAGCAATGTCAATGATGAAGGGCTCCATGTGACGGTCGGCCTTCGACTTAGACAAAGAATGATACTTCATGTGCTTACGGCTGTGGATGGCATTGTTAGAGAAGCTGATGCTATCTTTTGCCTCCTTTTTGCGGCATACTACCGGGCCCATTTCGTCTTGGTCGTCAAGGAATGTACCCAAGCGTACGCCCAGCACACGAGCTATCTTGATGAGAGGAGCCAACGACGGAAGGTCGATGTTATTCTCGATACGTTCAATCTGCTCAACAGCAAGTCCCGAACGTTCTGCCAATTCTTCAATACTGATGGACTGGCTTTCGCGGAGTGACTTTATCTTCTCTCCTACAATCTTACTTGTATCCATAATGATAGTATTTTCAGTATAAAGGTTATAATTTATATTGTTAAACTGCAAAAATAAGATAAACTTTGAGTTGGTGCAACTATCTTTGATGAAAAGTTTGGTTTGTAGGAGAAAACAGTGACTGGTTTGAATTTCTAATTTTTCGGATACCTATCGGAGGCTGTGGGTAAAGCTTGCATACTTGCAAAGCTAAACTTAGCACGTATCTGATGAGAGAGAAGTGTGATTTTGACATATTGTATTTTTATCTCGCTTAGAATAATAAATTACCGTAGAGATGTCTACTGGAATGGAAATACGCGAACGAAAATCAGTAAGTGTTAGATTAGTAGGTAGGTATCTAAATGTTTACATCTCTGTTAGACTGCAAACGTTGCTCCAACGTATGCTTATAAGAGTGAAAGGTGACGCTTATAAGAGCGTTTGCTATAAGTAGTAAGTCTTTTGCCCGTAAGTAGTAAGGATATCACCTGTAAGTAGTAGTCTTATCACTCGTAAGTAGTAACGTTATTCTGTATAAATTGCCTGAAAAAGTGGAATAATATGCAAGAATAGCCTATTTTTATTCCTTTTTTATTCGTAATAGTTGCTGGAAGAAGGAAACTGAAAAAGGGAGGTGTTAGTAAAATGGCTGATATTGCATCCTTATGGTGGATGTTTTGAGTTATTGCTATCTTTTGTGTTCTACGATCTTCTTGGTCACCTTCTGAAGTATGCCTCTTTTATACACTTTGCCTGCCTTATGAAACGGGTAGCTAACATTCAGCAAAAAGCCGTGTGAATCCAGATTGGCTTTTTGGGGGGATAAGTCAATCGGAGACCGAACCGCACGAAGGAGTTGGAGTGGAACCCTCCACGTCTACTCTTTAATGTCCATTTCTCCGGTATAGGAAATGGATTGTCGGTTCGTTGCTTGTACGTTAATGGTAGTGGAACCATTGGGATAGATGGTGAGACTATATTCATAATTGTCTCCCTCACTACGGGTCTGGAAGGCTACCTGCACTTTGCCTTTTTTGAGTTTTTTAGTGGTGTAGTCGGTTAAGGGCTCGTTGAATATCATCCCTTTGCCTCCACCGTAAGGAACACTATAAGCCACACCGAAGTAGGGCAGGTAAGAATAGACAGAATCATTTCTGACTTTCAAAGAATAATTGGTGGTCAGCGTGCGGCTTCCTCCTTTTATGGGATGCATGCGGTCTACGTTAATCTCGTACGTCTTAGCATCGACAGCTTCCTTTACAGCACGTTCTATACGTGCTTTCTTTTCACTCCGACTTTGAGCAAAAGCCGGCATTGCGGCGATCATACAAATCAGCCCCCATAGAATTAGTTTACTCGTTTTCATGATTTCTTTGTTTCATATTCACTCTTCTGTTCTTCAGCGTTATACAAATCTAAAGATAAAGTTTTGAGTAATCAACTGAATGCCGGTATTTTTATAAAACGATCGATGCTAAACACAAAAAAAGACGGAAGGTTTTCTTTCGAAAACGTCCCGTCTTTCAATTTTCTTGTCGCAAGTAGATTACTTACGCAAACCGAGTTCTTTAATGATGGCACGGTAGCGGTTGATGTCGCGATGGTACAAGTAGTCCAATAATCCACGACGCTTACCTACCAACATGGTCAAAGCTCTTTCAGTACTATAATCCTTTCTGTTGAGCTTAAGGTGCTCAGTCAGATGAGCAATACGGTGGGAAAACAAAGCTATCTGAGCCTCAGCTGAGCCAGTATCAGAGTTAGACTTTCCGTATTTGCCGAAGATTTCTTGCTTTTTAGCAGAGTCTAAATACATAATGTTTATTTAAAAAATGATTATAAATTATTCCCTTTCGGGGCTGCAAATATAGGTATATTCTTTTATACTACAATGATATTCAGTATTTTTTTCTCCTCTTTATCATATATCTAAAGCAAAATGCGTACCTTTGCAGCCAAATTATAGGTATTATATGCAAAATATTAGGAACATTGCAATTATTGCCCATGTTGACCATGGGAAAACGACGCTCGTTGACAAGATGCTGCTGGCCGGAAATCTCTTCCGCAACAACCAGAGCACAGGTGAATTAATGCTGGATAACAATGACTTGGAGCGTGAGCGAGGAATAACCATTCTTTCGAAGAACGTTTCAATCAACTACAAAGACACTAAGATTAATATTATTGATACTCCGGGACATAGTGACTTCGGAGGTGAAGTAGAACGCGTGCTGAATATGGCTGACGGATGTATCTTATTGGTAGATGCTTTTGAGGGCCCTATGCCGCAGACGCGCTTTGTTTTACAGAAAGCTTTGCAGATTGGTCTGAAGCCGATTGTTGTGGTAAACAAGGTGGATAAACCCAACTGTCGTCCTGAAGAGGTGTATGAAATGGTGTTTGATTTGATGTTCAGCCTGGAGGCTACAGAAGATCAATTGGATTTCCCGGTCATTTATGGCTCGGCAAAGAACAACTGGATGAACACTGACTGGCGGAAGCAAACTGATAATATCTATGCACTGCTTGATTGTATCATTGAAAATATTCCTGCACCCAAGCAATTGGAAGGTACTCCACAAATGCTGGTTACCTCTTTGGATTATTCTTCTTATACCGGACGTATTGCTGTAGGGCGTGTGCATCGTGGCACGTTGAAAGAAGGCATGAATGTGTCTTTGGCTAAACGAGACGGATCCATTGTAAAATCTAAAATCAAGGAATTACATACTTTTGAAGGTATGGGTCGCGTGAAGGTACAAGCTGTTTCTTCCGGCGACATCTGTGCCTTGGTAGGAATCGAAGGTTTTGAAATCGGTGATACTATCTGTGATTTCGAAAAGCCGGAAGCATTGCCTCCTATCGCTATTGATGAGCCAACCATGAGTATGCTCTTTACCATCAATGATTCTCCTTTCTTCGGCAAGGAGGGTAAATTTGTAACTTCTCGCCACATCCATGATCGCCTGATGAAGGAGTTGGATAAGAATCTTGCTCTGCGCGTCAGCAAGAGTGAAGAAGACGGCAAATGGATTGTTTCCGGTCGTGGTGTACTTCACTTGTCTGTATTGGTTGAAACCATGCGTCGCGAAGGATATGAATTGCAAGTTGGACAGCCGCAAGTTATTTTTAAGGAAATTGATGGAGTGAAGTGTGAGCCGATTGAAGAGCTTACAGTCAATGTTCCCGAAGAATATGCCAGTAAGATTATCGATATGGTGACTCGCCGTAAGGGTGAAATGGTGAAGATGGAGACTGCAGGCGAACGAGTAAACCTGGAATTTGATATGTCGTCACGTGGCATCATTGGTTTGCGTACCAACGTATTGACCGCATCGGCCGGTGAAGCCATCATGGCCCATCGCTTCAAAGAGTATCAACCTTACAAGGGTGAGATAGAACGTCGTACCAATGGCTCCATGATTGCCATGGAATCTGGCGTTGCCTTTGCTTATGCCATTGATAAATTGCAGGACCGCGGTAAATTCTTTATTTTCCCGCAGGAAGATGTGTATGCCGGTCAGGTAGTGGGAGAGCACTCTCACGATAATGATTTGGTTATCAATGTTACAAAATCCAAGAAATTGACCAATATGCGTGCGTCAGGTTCAGATGACAAGGTTCGTTTGATTCCTCCTATACAGTTCTCTTTGGAAGAGGCTTTGGAATACATTAAGGGAGATGAATACGTAGAAGTTACTCCTAAATCGATGCGTATGCGTAAAGTCATTCTGGATGAGATTGAGCGTAAACGCGCCAGTAAGAGCTGATAAAGAATCTTATGACAAGATAGCAAAGGAGCACTTCCCCATCGGTGAAGTGCTCCTTTCTTGTTAGGTAGAAGTTTCTATTTTTATCAATCGATAAACCTTACTTTTGCTGCATTTCTAGGCTTAGCTGTCGGAGTTTCATCCGGATAGCCAAAGGCGATGCAATACAGAAGTTGGTATCCTTCGGGAAAATCGAGCTTCTGAAGATATTCAGCTGCGGCCGGAGTGGAGGTCATAAAGCGTGTAGGAGTTCCCAGACAGCAAGAACCAATTCCCATAGACCAAGCGGAAAGAATCATATTTTCGCCCAGTAAACCACAGTCTATCTGAGACAAATCATACGACAAATCATGGGCAATGAACACGACTGTTGAGGCGTTGCGGAACATGTTCTTGAAATTCGGATCTTCGGCAGCTTTCGGATTCTCTTTCTTATAGACTTCGGTAATCCCGTTGATAAATTCAGGATTGTCCACTACCCGTACTTCCCAAGATTGCTTGTTTTGTCCGTTGGGGGCGTTGATGCCACAATCCAGAATAATCTGCATGGTGTCGCGATTGACAGCTTGTGGAGTGTATTTACGTATGCTACGGCGTGACATAATCGTTTCTATCACTGCATTTTCTTTGGTGTTCTCCACTTTCTCACCTGATTCCTGTTTCACTGGAGTACTGCATCCACAGCACAACAATAGGCAGATGCCTGCAAACATCAATTTCATACTTTTCATATTTTCCTTTAAGTTTTTTACAAATCTAATAAATTCTATTGTGATATCTTTGGAATTGAGATACTTTTACAATACTTGGGCAGAAAAAGAGGCGAATGACTTACATTATGCATTGCTTTTGCGGTTGTAAGTTATGAACTAAAAAAGGCGGCTTCCGTTTCCGGAAGTCGCCTTCAATATATAAAAACTAATTTTATATTCCCGATTAGAGTTTCGGACCAGCAGCAACCAATGACTTACCAGCTTCATTTCCTGTGAACTTAGAGAAGTTCTTGATGAAACGAGCAGCCAAATCTTTTGCTTTCTCTTCCCATTTGCAAGCACATTCGTAAGTGTCGCGAGGGTCAAGAATCTTAGGATCAACACCCGGCAATTCTGTAGGTACAACAAAGTCGAAGTAAGGCATCACCTTAGTAGGAGCATTGTCGATAGAACCGTCAAGGATAGCGTCAATGATACCACGAGTATCTTTGATAGAGATACGCTTGCCGCTACCGTTCCAACCTGTGTTAACCAAGTAAGCCTTAGCGCCAGTCTTCTGCATCTTCTTAACCAATTCTTCACCGTACTTAGTGGGGTGCAAGCTCAAGAAAGCAGCGCCGAAACAAGCAGAGAATGTAGGAGTCGGTTCAGTGATACCACGTTCTGTACCAGCCAACTTAGCAGTAAAACCAGACAAGAAGTAGTATTGAGTTTGCTCAGGATTCAAGATAGATACCGGAGGCAATACACCGAATGCATCAGCTGACAAGAAGATAACTTGTTTTGCATGAGGACCTTTAGACACCGGTTTAACGATGTTTTCGATGTGATAGATAGGATATGAAACACGTGTGTTTTCTGTAACTGATTTGTCAGCGAAGTCGATTTCACCCGCAGCATTTACTGTACAGTTTTCTAACAAAGCGTCACGTTTGATAGCATTCCAGATGTCTGGTTCGCTTTCTTTATCCAAGTTGATAGTCTTAGCGTAGCAACCACCTTCGAAGTTGAATACACCTTCGTCATCCCATCCGTGTTCGTCATCACCGATCAACAGACGTTTCGGGTCAGTAGACAAAGTAGTCTTACCTGTACCAGACAGACCGAAGAAGATAGCTGAGCTCTTGCCTTCTTTGTCAGTATTAGCTGAACAGTGCATAGAAGCCATGCCGTTCAAAGGCAACAGATAGTTCATGTAAGAGAACATACCCTTCTTCATTTCACCACCGTACCAAGTGTTCAGGATAACCTGAATCTTCTCAGTCAAGTTGAATACAACTGCAGTTTCTGAGTTCAAGCCCAGTTCTTTGTAGTTTTCAACCTTAGCTCTAGAAGCGTTCATGATTACGAAATCAGGTTCACCAAAGTTAGCCAATTCTTCAGCTGTCGGACGAATGAACATGTTAGTTACGAAGTGAGCTTGCCATGCAACTTCCATGATGAAGCGCAATTTCAAACGAGAGTTTTCGTTAGCACCACAGAATGCGTCAACAACGAACAATCTCTTGTTAGAAAGTTCTTTTGTTGCAAGATCCTTGCAAACTTTCCAGCATTTTTCGTCAACGGGTTTGTTATCGTTCTTGTATTCTTCAGAAGTCCACCATACAGTATTCTTGCTGGTTTCATCCATAACGAAGAATTTATCTTTGGGAGAACGGCCGGTATAAACACCTGTCATTACGTTTACAGCGCCCATTTCTGTGGTTTGACCTTTTTCGAAGCCTTCGAGACTTGGTTTAGTCTCTTCAGCGAACAATACATCATAAGACGGGTTGTGAACAATTTCCTTTACGTCTTTGATACCGTACTTGCTTAAATCTAAATTTGCCATTTCTTTTTAAGATTTTAAAATTGGTATTTGGTTACTAATCTCTTTCTTTTACTAATCTTTTTACCTGAATTTTCAAGGGAAAATAGGTGGTTAGGAATTGCTTTTCACCTGCTTTGGAGTAGGTCCCTTGTTTTTCGCCTACAAAAGTAATACTTTCTTTTAAAAGAATGGTCTTATTAGAGAAATTTTTCTTTAATAAGAACTCTTTTATAAAACCATAACAATATCTGCTAACTGAATGTTGCAAATTGAACGAAATTCGTTTACTTTGCAACGGTATTTCATTGAAAATAACAACTAAAAACATATTAACTCGATAATAGAATATGAAAATTATCAACTTTGCCGAAACCAACTCTGTCTTGAATCAATATGTAGCAGAGATTCGTGATGTAGCTATACAAGGAGACCGTATGCGTTTCCGCCGAAACATTGAACGAATCGGGGAGATAATGGCGTATGAAATGAGTAAAGAACTGACTTTTTCCGTCAAACAAGTGCAAACTCCTTTAGGGGTGGCGCCGGCCAGCACTCCTGATGATGAGGTGGTGATTGCCACTGTCTTTCGTGCCGGACTACCGTTACACACGGGTTTCCTGAATATGTTCGATCGTGCAGACAATGCTTTTGTGTCTGCCTATCGCTATTATAAAGATAAAGAGTGCCGTACGGTTGATGTACATATTGAATATATTGCCACTCCGGATTTATCGAAAAAAACACTGCTGTTGGTAGATCCGATGCTCGCCACCGGCGAGAGTATGGAGCTTGCCTGGAGGGCCTTCCTCACCAAAGGTACACCTGCCAAATTGCAGATTGCTTGTGTCATTGCGAGTCAACAGGGAGTTGATCATTTGGCAAAATTATTTCCCGGTGATGACGTAAGCTTATGGTGTGGCGCTATTGATCCCGAAATGAATGATCACTCCTACATCGTTCCCGGTTTGGGCGATGCGGGCGACTTGGCGTTCGGTGATAAAATTTAACTTTCAGATAGTATGTAGCATCTTTCATGCATACTTACTTGTTACTTTATAGTTAGAAACGCCGGCTTCCATGAGGGGGAGCCGGCGTTTCCGTTTGTTTTTCTTGTCTGCTTACTGTTTATTCTGACGGTGGATCTTATTCTACCGGCGGAACTTCCGCAATGCTACCATACCGATGATACTCAAACGATATACATTGCTCTTGGATGTAGTGAATTAACTCTACTCGCCCGTCCTTCACCGGAGGTGCCGTCGCAATGTATTGGTTGATGGTGGCAGATTTTTCATACAGTTGCATCGGTATGTCCGGGCTACAGGTGCGTACACGAGAGTAATTGACCAGTGAGTCACAGAAAGCCGAGAGGGTTTCTTTTTTGAGAACACAGCCGGTGGAGGCTAACGCTTCTGTGCGATCGTCATCCGGACTGAAACTGAGGTCGAGCGGTGTGTGACAAATCTTGGCAGCCAAGGCAATCATTCGAGCCTGTTCGTTGGTGTCACCGGGAAAGAGGCGAAGTACCATATTCTCTACCGGAAGATATCGGAAGGCATTCTGTTCTCCGTAGAGATTGTTGACATCGCGAGCATGGGCAAACTCCTTCTCATAAGCTGTGGCATAACTTTTCGCATAATCAGTCTTGCTGTCGAGCTTGTCAGTAATCTTCACGAAACAAGTGCAATAATTGGGACCGCCTGCTTTCACACCACCACCAAAGGCGGAAAACTTCATGCCACCAAAAGGTTGGCGGTTGACAATGGCACCTGTAATGCCGCGATTGATGTAAAGATTGCCAGCCTCAATGGAGTTTTTCCACAATTTTTGTTCACGTTCGTCAAGACTTTGTAGGCCGGAAGTCAGTCCGTAGTCGAGTGCATTCACCCAGTCGATGCCTTCTTGTAGATTTTCTATGCAAACCACACTTAACATAGGACCGAACAATTCTGTGCGGAAGGAATAGCTGCCGGGCTTTACTCCCCACTTCACGGTTGGAGCGAGAATGTACTTGTTTTTGTCGAGGAAACGAGGTGGTACAAGCCAGGATTCTCCCGGTTCGAGTTGCAATGCTTCAAGTAGTTTCTCGTTCTTGTTGGTAATCATGGGACCGACCATATTACCTGAATCCCAGACACTACCTACCTTCAGACTAGTAGTAGCGTCTTTCAGTTTGTCTTGAAAGTTTGGATCTTCATAAATCGAACGCTCTACCAACAACAAGGAGCAGGCTGAACACTTTTGTCCGGCATTGCCAAAAGCGGAAGTGACAATATTCATGATGGCATGATCGCGATCGCCGGAAGCTGTAAGAATAATGGCATTCTTACCACCGGTTTCGGCTGAGAACGGAGTTGCCGGATTGCTGTTGGCTATGTTTTGTGCCGTGTCGGTTCCACCAGTCAGGATGATGTGCTTGATGGCGGGAGCAGTCGTTAACACTTTTAGTGCTTCACGATCCGTGATGATAACCTGAAGAGCTTCTTTCGGTATTCCTGCCTCCCAGAAGGCTTGAGCAAACATCCATGCTACGGGAGCAGCTACAGTGGCAGGTTTCAATATAACTGTGTTTCCTCCTGCCAAGGCAGCTACGATACCACCAATAGGGATGGCGCAGGGGAAGTTCCAGGGAGAGATGACTAGGACAGTACCTTTCGGAGCAATATCCACATCGGGCAGTGCAGCAAAGGTTTTCATGGAAGTAGTGTAAAAACGGGCATAATCTATGCCTTCGGAAACTTCTACATCTCCTTCGATGACAGTCTTTCCGGTAACGGCACACATACATCCGATGAGATCACCGCGCATTTCACCCAAACGGTTGGATGCTTCGAATAGAATGCGATGGCGTTCTTCGAGAGTTGTTTTACGCCAGTCGGCCGGATCTTTTTCAGCCATATCGATAATCTGATTTACTTGTTCACTGTTAGCCTGTGACATTTCACAAACGCATACCTCGTCATCCTGGCAGCGGTCCATATATTTGTGCCGTTTTTCACATACCACGGTTTCGGCTCCTAATTGCAACGGGATAATTTCGGGGATATCATTGGTTGTCTTCTTCCATTTGGCGAAGATGTTTCGTACCCATTCCTGATTTTGAGAAAGGTCGAAGTCTGTATCCGGCTCATTCCTCATAACATCGAAAGGAGGAACAGGAGCATAAGCTTTCATGCGATTCTGTGTCCGTGTCGGATGATGGGTGAGTGAATCTTTCATCCAATAGGCATCTTCAAACTGCTTTTCAAGGAAGTTCCACGTGTCTGTACCCGGTTTTAGGTTGAAAGAGTGAGTCAGGAAGTTATCCGGTGCGGTATTCTCGTCCATACGGCGCACCAGATAGGAAACGGCATTGAGGAAGTGCTCATCTTTTACTACCGGAGCATAAAGAATAACGCGGTTGCCCAGCAGAGATTGTGCTCGCCACACGTGGTCTGCCATGCCTTCTAGCATTTCAAAGGTCATATATTCTGTACTCCCTAAGTTCTGGCTCAGCAAATAGGCATAGGCTATAGAGAAAAGATTGTGTGAAGCTACTCCCAGATGCAGTGCCTTGGCATTCTCGGGGCGTAAGGCTCGTTCCAGGAGATATAGATAATTGGCATCTACCTCTGCTTTGGAAGATCGTATGGGATTGGGCCAGCCGCGCAAAGAAGAAATAACTGTTTCCATTTCGAGATTACACCCTTTTACGAGACGCATTTTTAGAGGAGCACCTCCTTCAGCCAGACGTGCTTTGGCAAAGTCAAGCAATTCAGTCTGAAAATCATAGGCATCGGGAAGGTAGGCCTGCACTACGATACCTGCTGAGTAGTTTTTGAATTCGGGCTTACTAAGCACTGTCTTGAAGAGGCGCAGGGTGAAATGGGTGTCTTTGTATTCCTCCATGTCGAGATTGACAAACTTCGAGCGCTTCTTTCCATTTTCATCTATATAAGGATAGTCTATTGCTTTTTGGTAGAGTGCGGACATGCGACGAACGAGTTCGGGGAAGCTTTCCTCATAGTTTAGCGCATGAGTTTGTGCGTAGATGCCGGATATCTTGACTGAGATGTAATTGATGTCCGGTGCTTCCAGAGATTCCAGATAATGCTGATAACGATGATCTGCTTCTCCGTTGCCCAATACCACTTCTCCGAGGAGGTTCACATTCTGTCCGATCTTTTGTTGGAAGCGTTCTGCCAAATGTTTTGTCAGTTGCGGACGGGCTTCGTCAAGAATTACTTTCGAGGTATCCGAACGGAGACGTTTCTTTATAATAGGTATGGCTATAAAGTCGAAGTGATGCCCGAAAGCTTGGTACATCTTGAAAAGGAGGGCATCGCGCTTATTCAGAAATTCGGGTATGCCGTAATGGTCAATCAGTGTTTTGATACGTGCTGCCAGCTTTTTGCGGTCACGTATCTGCGAGGATTCGTCCAGCATCTTCACCAGGAAACGTTTGTCCTGAGGACGTTGTACCATGATGGCGTATTTATGCTGTTCTTTGCGTTCTTCTTTCGTGATGGTTTGTTCACACGTGTTGTATAGCTTCAGTACCCATTCTTGTACCTCGGCGATGGTGGGATTATTTGCCATATTGTTTCCATATTAGATTAAAAAGATAATAATAAAGTTCATTCTTCTCTCTTTATGGAGTGAAGAGTATGAATCTAAAGTGGAAGATATGCGGGTGGGCTGAACATGACGGCACGATACCGATGCAAGGTCTGGAGAGCTTGCTGTGAAAATCGATCAAATAGATATTCTCGGCCCATAGAAGTGAGACTTAAGAATGTGTATAACTATGTATGCAAATATACATTAATTATTTTATTCTCAAAGTCTTAGTGTATAAAAATATATTTATATAGTCGACCCTTTAAACGTAAGAAAAAAGGTGGAGATTCAATAGATAAAAATGTTTGTGAAGGTGTATTCGTTGAAATAATTCTGCTCTGAAAGAATAGGGGGATATAAGAACTCTATCTTATAAAATTATCCCGTTCTCATCGCTTGCCGTTCTAAGAGAAGAAACGGTTGGTACGATGAAAAAGGGATAATTAAAAACTGAATCTTTATGGTAGGCGGGTTATTTTACTTCCCACGTATCATTGGTCATCAGTAACTCTTGAAAGTTATGATACTTCTTCTTTTCTGTTACTTCTTCAATCTGTGCATGAATGGCATCGTTGTAAGTAGGAGCATCCACATCACGGATTACACCGAGAGCAACAGGGAAATCGGGACCTTCCATCAAAGCAAGCTTCAATTGCAAGGTGTTATCAATGCAATGGGCATCGTGCACAAGAATATCGTTTTCAGTGATGCCGTTCTCGCCGATTTTTACAACCTTTAATCCAAAACCTTCTTGCATCAGTCCGTATTCATTGTTTTCGCCAAAGAGCATTGGTTTGCCATGTTGCAGATAGATGGAGTTTTTGGCACGACCTTCTTTTTTGTAAACATTGTCAAAGGTGTTGTCGTTGAAGATAACGCAGTGTTGTAGAATCTCGCAGACGGTAGTGCCTTTGTGGGCAGCAGCAGCTTTTAAAATGTCAACTGTTCCTGCAGCGTCTGTCGCTATGCAACGTGCGAAGAAACGTCCACGGGCACCAAAGCAAAGTTCAGCTGGATGGAATGGGTCTTCCACTGTGCCGTAGGGTGAGGATTTACTAACGAACCCACGAGGAGATGTCGGAGAATATTGTCCTTTGGTCAGACCATAGATACGGTTGTTCAACAGTAATATGTTGATATCGATGTTGCGACGTATGGCATGAATGAAGTGGTTACCACCGATGGCCATGCCATCACCGTCACCGGATACTTGCCAAACGCTCAGCTTAGGATTGGCTACCTTACAACCTGTTGAGACAGCAGCACCACGTCCATGGATGGTTTGCATGGCATAAGTGTTCATATAATAAGGTAAACGACTGGAACAACCAATTCCGGAGATTACGGTTGTTTCGCTGGGAGTAATACCTATTTCAGCCATTGCTTTGTGCAGTGAAGCCAAGAAGAAGTGGTCACCGCAACCCGGACACCAACGAGGTTGTCCTTTTTTGAAATCTTTTGCTGTATATTCGCTCATGATATTTCTTTCTTTACGGGGTTATTACTTGTTTAAAATCTCGGTGAAGGCATCAACCAGTTCAGTTACGACGAACGGTTGTCCCTTGACTTCATTGAATTGATAGGGCGTGAAGTTGTCAATCTTCATGCGCAGGTATCCGGCAAATTGTCCCAGATTTTGCTCGGCAACTACCACCTTCTTATATTTCTTCAGAACAGCCTCTGTATTCTTGGGCAATGGGTTGATGTAAGAAAAATGTGCGAGAGCTACCTTTTTACCGGCTTTGTTCATCTCTTCTACAGTAGAATATAGATGGCCGTAAGTGCCGCCAAAACCAACGATTAACAAGTCAGCATCGTCGACACAGCCTTGTACTTCTACATCGGGTACTGGAATCTTGGCAACCTTTTCGGCACGCAGGTGGCACATTAGGTTATGATTTTCAGGGTCGGAAGAGATGGCTCCCGTATTACTATCTTTTTCCAAACCGCCTAAGATGTGAGTGTAACCTTCTTGTCCCGGAATTGCCCAATAGCGCACACCGGTTTCCGGATTGCGTTTGTAGGGGGTGTAATTGTCTTTCATTTCAGGAGTTACGTACGGAGGCTTGATAGTAGGATAGTTGTCTATATTGGGCAATCTCCATGCGGCAGAACCATTGGCTACGAAACCATCGGTCAGCAATACGACCGGTGTCATATGTTCTAAAGCTATCTTACAAGCATTGAAAGCTGCGTCGAAACAGTTGGTAGGAGAAGTTGCGGCAATAACCGGCATCGGACTTTCACCATTACGACCAAATAAAGCTTGAAGGAGGTCAGTTTGCTCTGATTTCGTCGGCAAACCGGTAGAAGGACCACCGCGTTGAACATCGAGAACGACCAATGGAAGTTCTGTGATGACGGCCAAGTTCATCGCTTCTGATTTTAGACAGATGCCGGGACCGGAAGTAGTCGTTGCGGCTAAGGCACCTGCAAAAGAGGCTCCAACGGCTGTGGCACAACCGGAAATCTCATCTTCGCATTGTACTGTCATTACACCCAATGATTTGTGTTGGGCAAGTTCATGCAATACATCGGTTGCCGGAGTGATGGGGTAAGAACCAAGGAATAATTTCAGGCCGGCTTTTTCGGCAGCGGCGATAAATCCATAGGCTGTTGCCTTATTACCGGTGATATCCATGTATACTCCCGGGACGGTAGTCTTACTTTCTATCTTATAAGTGTGGGCTACAGAAGCATG
>CALYZE010000027.1 GCA_945607605.1 uncultured Bacteroides sp. | reverse complement strand
TATGCCTTTTTTATGCACTAATACTAGCTATTATTGTCAACTTGCGAAACTTGAAGGATTTATTTATTATCTTTGTACAGTAGTGCAATCCTAAGTGAATCACTGAAATACTTGTGGTGCTTATAAGGTGGCATATTGAATTGTATTTATTTAATATACAGCGGTTTATAGGAGAGGAATGTTCCTTCCATCTCCACTGGATAGCCTGATTATCAGGTTGATAATTTAAATGCACCCAGTTTTACATCCGAAGATGTAAGATTGGGTGTGTTTTATGTAAGCACTGCACTGACTTGCTTGTTTGATCGGATAGCCATTTTTCAACTTCAAGATAAGTTCAATAGAAAGTTTATTCATAGCTTGCGAATGCTTGTTCCAAGATTGGGAATGCCTATTCCAAGGTTGCGGATATGTATTCCCAGCCTTGGAACAGAGATCTCTCCTAACAGAAAATACGTTTCCTTCTTGTATTGAATAAGTTGTTTCCTATTAGTTGGCCACTTTTCTCTTTGAGTTGGCATAGTCTTAAAGATAAACAATAGTATAATAACTACGACTGCGGCTTACAACGGTGTTTTTGAATTTAAAAATGGTTCTAATACTACTGTAGAGTATGCTTATGACGCGAATGGCAATTTGAGGTTACAGTGGATGCTACAATGAGTGTGGCTTCGCAGATGGCGGTGAAGGGAGAAGTGAATACGGAGCAAATTGTCGCAGATGCGCTTGTTGGACAAATTGGCGGTCGATGCTCAATCATTTGTCGTACGAACTCCACTGCCGGATTATCTTTTTTCTTATAACGCTCCCGTTTAGGTTTTATCACTACTTCATTCAACGCATAAGTAGCCGGTGATAGTGCCACGCGTAAACGTAGATCACGTTCAGGATATATCAACCGTGCGTATTCATGAGACCCTACAGCCGAAATGATTAAGGTTCCTTCCGGACGGTAGGCTTTGAAAGAGAAATGCCCTTCATCATCAGTCATTCCCCCTTCTGTGGTTCCTTTCAAATAAACAGATGTATAAGCTAATGGCTCCTTTGGCAATGAGTCGGTAACAACACCTTGCACCCTATATTGTGCCTGCAACGACAGAGTAATCAGTTGCATGAACAGAAATACCCTAAAAAACAATTTCATACCCAATCTTTACCCAATTTTAGACGGCAAAGGTACGGAAGAAATGTTCTAAAGAGCCACTTTTGATTCAAGTGGCTTTACTTTCAAAAATACGGTATGACGAAACAAGGCAGATAAATTCGAAGCATGATTGATAAAGAGGTAAGTGCCTATCGCTAAAGATGCAAACACCTATCATCGGAGATACGAATACGAAAACGCGTCATACCATCCTTGTATGTGCGCAAGGAGAATGTGCAACCATGGCGGCTCAACACTTCCCGAATAAAAATCAAGCCAATTCCTTGGCCATTTGGCTTGGTAGAGAAGAAAGGGCTGAAGAGTTTGGATTCGATCTCTTTGCTAATTCCAGGACCATTGTCCACTATTTCAATGCCAGCAGGAGCAATGGTACGTACTGTAATCTCTCCTCGTTTATCCGATTGTCCCGCAACACTTTCTATACTTTCAGCAGCATTCTTGATGATATTTACCAACACTTGTTCAAAGAGAGAAACATCCAGACAAAGAACTCCTACTGCCGGGTCACATTCCAAGTGAAGATTAATCTGGCGGTCATTGCACATGCCTTCCATAAAGCGTTTGCACATAGAAACCAATTCGTTCAAGGATACAGGTACCAAAGTAGGCTCAGGAATCTTCACCACGTCAGCAAAACGGGTAATGAACCGGCTCATCGAGAAGCAGCGTTCCATACAAACACGCATCACGTTACAAAGATCCTCCATGCCCTCTTCCGTAGAAAGAGCCTGTTCTACGGTATCCAATGTGGAGGTAATGCCCGCCGTCGTATTGTTTACTTCATGAGCAATCATACGAATAACCTTCTCATATGTCCGTTTTTCAGCCCGCATCACTTCCTCCGTCATACGTTCTATTAAGAAGAAAGGGTGTTTAAATCCACGGTCAATGAAAAAAGAATGGGTACATTTATAGATATTTGCGTCGTTGAGACGAACCACTGCTGTTTCGTCCTTTGGAATCGTAGCTAACTCTATCGCCAGAAGCGATTCAACTTGCTCCAACGGTTTGTTCAACGCTTCTTCCAGACAAATTCCAAGCATTTTTAAGGCCATCGGATTTACCTGAGATACCTTGCCATCCATATTGGTGATGACCACTCCCATTGGAGAAGCCTGAATCAGTAAATCCAAAAAATGGTTCTGCTCACGCAATCTCAACCGTTCGTTTTTGAGTTGCTCCATCATACGGTTGAAGATATTCACAATGCGATCGGCTTCGTACTGTCCTACTTTACTCAAACGGCTACTAAAGTCTTGTTCACGCAATAATTCCATACCGTTTCCAATCGTATTCATCGGCTTGACAATCTTACGGTAGAACACAATCAGATAAATCAAGATAAATACAATCAGCCCTTCGATAATATACAAGTGCATGAAATGTAATTTACCGATAAAATAGATCAGCAATCCGCCCAGGCCAAGCAGAAAGATCACAAGTATGAAAAAGAAGAATTTAATGCGCACGTGAGTTACTCATAACTTATATTATATTTTTCCAAACGGCGATAAAGTGCCGCACGGCTAATTCCTAATGTCACAGCCACCTGACTGAGATTCCCTTTATACTGATCCAAAGCTTGCAAAATAGTCTGCCGCTCTATTTCATCCAGCGTCATACCCGCAAACGAAGAGTTTTCACCTGCTCTCACCGGTTCGTCATGTCGCAGATACTGACCATCAAAATCAGTAGCATCCAATACAGATTTTCCACTAACCAGAATCGTACGTTCTACCAGATTCTTCAATTCACGGATATTGCCCGGATAAGGCAAACGCGAAAGAAAGTTCAAAGCATCTGTCGAGAACTCCGTACGAGGCAAACGGTTCAGTTCGGCTTGACGATCGGCAAAATGACGCGCCAGCAAAGGAATATCTTCACGACGCTCGCGCAAGGAAGGAAGCTGCACTGTTATCAGATTGATACGATAGAATAAATCTTCGCGGAAGGTACGTTCGGAAACCATTTTGCGCAAATCGGCATTGGTAGCAGACACAACCCGTACATCTACTTTACGGGGACGGCTGTCACCTAATATTTCAAACGTCTGATCCTGCAAGACTCTTAACAGTTTTACCTGACAAGAAGGATCAAGGTCACCGATTTCATCCAGAAAGATCGTACCTTTGTTTGCCATCTCAAAGCGTCCCATACGGTCGGCACTTGCATCAGTAAACGCCCCTTTCTTATGGCCAAACATTTCACTTTCGAATAAGCTTTGTGAAATGCCGCCAAGATTGACCTTAACAAAAGGCTGCCTCACACGCTGACTATTGATGTGGATAGCTTCTGCAATGAGTTCTTTGCCAGTTCCACTCTCACCCGTAATCAGTACAGGAGCATTCGTGTGAGCAATGCGAGCCACCGTATTCAAGACATTCATCAACCCTTTTGATTTGCCGATGATATGGTTTCGGGTTAACGTAAAATCCACTTCTTCAGGAAGATCCTTTGAGACAGCAGTCAGTTCTAAAGCCGTTTCTATGCGCTGCAACAAAGCCGCATTATTCCACGGTTTGGTAATGAAATCGAAAGCCCCCGTCTGCATTCCCTGCACGGCCAGTTGAATACTTCCCCACGCTGTCATTAGAATGACAGGCACATCGGGGCGAAAGACCTTGACTTGTTTCAATAAAGTAAGCCCTTCTTCACCGGTGGTGGAAAGGCTAAAGTTCATATCCATCAATATTAAAGCCGGTTCTTCGACACGAACAATGTCCATCGCTTCACGGGGTCCCGGAGCATCCATAACCGCATATCCGGCACGTTTCAACATAAAACTAAGTGAAGAGCGTACAGCACTATCGTCGTCTATTATCAGTATCATAATGGATTTTGAAGTTTGTTTCTTGCAAAAATAAAGAAAAATTTATAGTAATAGACTATTATCCTCTTACAATATCATCGAAATCAGCTTCTAATTCAGAATTACGATCGAAATCCCAAAGGGTAAGGCTACGGAGTTGATAGAAATAATACCAATAATAATAGAGTTCTGAAATATGTTTCTGACGGGCCTCATCCTTGGAGTTTTGAGCATCATTTAAATCCAGGGTACTGATTTTTCCAATCATAAAAGTCTCCACACTGGTCTGGTAACGTTTTTCAGCAATCACATCCGCTTCTTCCGCAATATTCAATTGTTGGGCCTGATTATTAAAGTTGGCCACCAACAAGAAAATATCCTGATTAAAATCCATTTGCTCCTGACGGAGTTTCGACAATACCACTTCACGGTTACTCTTGGCAACCCGTACCTTTCCGCGGCGTTTCCCCCAGTCAAGAATAGGGATCTTCACTCCTACTCTCACAATCTGGTTATCAAGTAAATCTTGGTAAGCAGAAGAGAATTCACGATTTTGACCGGTATAACCTACATTCGCAAAAAGATCGATGCTTCTGAGATTTCCTCGTGCCGTGGCAACTTCATAATCAGCTTCTAGTTGACGACGTCGAATGTTCTGTGCAAAAGAGTTACGCTCCAAAGCCTTGTTTAGTACACGGTCGTACTCCATTTTTACATCAGGAACCGAAGCGGGCAGTACCGGTTTTAGAGTTTCCTGCTCGGATATGCCCAAAAAAGAACGAAGTTGGAACATTCTGGCATTCAGGTTACTTTCCGACTCCGTCACATCCGCCTTTCCTTGCAAGGCATTCAGTTTAAGCTGCAATAAGTCGTTTTCCGAAATCTGCCCCATTTTACGTTTGGCAATAGCCACTTCATAAAGTCGGTCGGAATTGGTTTTATTCTGCTCTGCCGTAGCAAGTGCCTCTTTTGCCAACAATAACTGAAAGAAATAAGTGATGGTTTTCATCGTTACTCCCTCCGTAGCCGAAATAAATGCAGCTTTCGCCTCGGCATAGCGTACGGGCTCAATACGACGGTTCCATTTCAGATTATTCACGCCGAAAATGGGTTGAGTCAATTCAAGGCTCACAGGGACGGACATAAATTGCTTGTCACCTCCGGAACCTAATTGCTTGATATAATCCAATGAAGAGGCCAAAGATAGCTTACCTCCCGTAAACCAGATGTTCTGGTCGATGGAAAGCTGACCGGACAAGCCCAACGTGTTGCTACGGACAAAACTATAAGAACCGTCAGAATTCTGATACGTACTGTATGATTTGTTGTAATTAGGCAGTGTTCCAGTAAAATTTACTTCCGGCAATAAATCGGCACGAAAAGTACGATATTCCCAATAAGCAGTCTTCAGCTCGTTCAGAGCCACGGCAGCATCTACCGATTGGGTACGTGCTAAGGCGATGGCCTCCGATAGAGTAATCTCACGCTCCTGCGCTAATGCATCGTTTTGCGCCCATGCAATTAATGGCATTAAAAAGCAAGCTATAAGTAAACAATTCTTTTTCATGTTCGGTCTTTAAAATGATCGCTAACAGAAAAGCAAAGACCGTGCCAAGCGGCAAGGATGGTATCAGGAAGGGGTCAGTGTTCATTTTCGGACACTCCGGATGTTCATTTGCGGACAAAAGCCTCCCTCCCGGAAGGCTGCCCGAAAACAGATAGACTTCTTTTTCTTAAGTAGATTTTCAGATTTGGGAAGCTTTGCGAAAAGGAGACTTTTATTACAATACCCCTTTCGAACTCGGCAATTCGTAATGATAAATATCCCGCTTCACTGCCATTTTCAGTGCACGCGCCAGTGCCTTGAAGATACCTTCGATCTTATGATGTTCGTTCTGACCTTCCGCTTTGATGTTCAGGTTCATCTTGGCTGCATCACTCAATGATTTAAAGAAATGTAAGAACATTTCCGTAGGCATTTCCCCTATCTTCTCACGCTTGAAGTCGGCATCCCACACCAGCCAAGGGCGCCCGCCAAAGTCAAGACATACTTGGCACAAGCAATCGTCCATAGGCAACGCATAGCCATATCTCTCAATGCCCCGCTTGTTGCCCAATGCCTGGTACAAGCATTCACCTAATGCAAGTGCGGTATCTTCTATCGTATGATGTTCGTCTACTTCCAAGTCACCTTTTACACGAATGGTCAAATCCAGACCACCGTGCTTGCCTATCTGATCCAACATATGATCAAAAAAGCCAAGGCCGGTATAAATGTCGCAAACTCCGTTTCCATCCAGATTCACAGCTACATAGATGTCTGTTTCTTTGGTTGTACGGCGTACTTCCGCTTTTCGTTCACCGGCAAAAAGAAATTCGGCAACTTTGTCCCAATCCTTTGTAGCCAGTATGCAGACGGATTCTAAACCTTCGCAAGTAGCTTCCCCACCTTCGGCTTTGGATTTTAGACAGGTAGTGTTGTTTTGCAAAAGAATAGCACGGCAACCCAGATTTTTCGCTAATTCAACATCTGTGGGGCGGTCACCTATCACAAAGCTATTGGCCAAGTCATAATCCGAATGGTCTATATACTTTGTCAACATACCTGTACGTGGTTTACGTGTCGGTGCAAGGTCTTCCGGCATACTGCGGTCAATACAAATCTCATCAAACGTAATACCTTCACCTTCCAGCGTCTTCATCATCAGATTGTGTGCCGGCCAAAAGGTTTCTTCCGGAAAAGAGGTCGTACCCAGTCCATCTTGATTCGTTACCATGACAAATTCAAAATCTAATTTACTGCGGATAAAACCAAGATTACGCATTACTTTCGGATAAAACTCTAGCTTTTCCAGAGCATCCAACTGATAATCTACAGGCGGTTCAATGACCAAGGTGCCATCACGGTCTATAAATAGTGCTTTCTTCATAAATAGCAATTTCTAAATTGTAAATAGTAAATTCAGGAATAGTCAAATCATTGAATGATTGAATCATCCAATTTTAAAGGCTTTTAATGCTTTAATCAGCTTCTCATTTTCCACTTTTGTCCCCACCGTCACACGTAGGCAGTTACCACAAAGCGAAACTGAATTTCGATTACGGACAATGATTCCTTCTCCTACTAAAAAGTGATAAATTTTTCCTGCATCCGTCACACGTGCTAGGAAAAAATTGGCATCCGAAGGGAATATCTTGATGCAGCAAGCCAGTTTTACAAACTCTGTTTCCAGCTCCTCACGTGCCTCCTTCAGCATCTTTATCCAATTTTCTATCTCATTATAACGATGCAGCATCTCCAAAGCTTGTTTTTGAGTCAATTCATTCACATTATAAGGATACTTTATCTTGTTGAGAATACTGATAATATCCGATGAAGCGAATGCCATACCCAAACGGATGGCAGCACACCCCCATGCTTTAGAGAAAGTTTGCAGGATGATCAAATTGGGATATGCATTCAATTTTTCCAAAAAGGACGGTGTTTCTGAAAAATCATTATAAGCCTCATCCAATATAACCAATCCCTCAAAGTTTTGAATCAAGTTCTCTATCTCACTATGGAGAAGATCATTCCCCGTAGGATTATTCGGAGAGCAAATAAAAATGAGTTTGGTATGTTCGTCTGCCGCTTCCAACAATTGATTTGCAGAAAACTGGAAGCTCTCATCCAGTAAGACTTTGCGATATTCTACATCATTGATCTCCGCACAAACTTGATACATACCATAGGTAGGATCAATGGCTACGACATTATCGATACGAGGCTCACAAAAAGCACGGTACACAAGGTCAATCGCCTCATCACTACCATTGCCCAGAAATATATTATCGGGAGTTATCTTCTTTATCTTAGACAGCTTCTCTTTTAACTCACGCTGCATAGGATCAGGGTAGCGGTTGTGGGGCAAATTATACGGATTTTCATTGGCATCGAGAAAGACGGATGCTGCCGCACCATTATATTCGTCACGTGCAGAAGAATATGGTTTCAAACGACAGATATTCGGACGGGTAAGTTCTTGCAATGTTTTCATGATTGTATGATTAGACAATTTGCGATTAGACTATTTACAATTGAAGTGACTTCAACTATCAGCTTTTATTTTTATTTTGTAAGTCTGCCAGTCTCACAGTGACTGCATTTTTATGTGCATCCAATTGCTCATTGGCTGCCATTAGTTCGATAGCAGGGCCGATGATCTGTATTCCTTCCGGTTTGATTTCTTGGAAAGTTATCTTACGAATAAAACTGTCCAGACTCACACCACTGTATGCCTTGGCATAACCATTGGTTGGTAATGTATGATTCGTGCCCGAAGCATAATCCCCTGCACTCTCCGGACTCAATGATCCCAAGAACACAGAGCCTGCATTCACGATCTTATCCGCAACAGATAGATAATCGGCCGTTTCAATAATAAGGTGTTCGGGTGCATAAGCATTGGTCAATTCAATGGCCTCCTCCATATTGCGTACCACAATTAACTTACTATTAATCAAAGACTTTTCGGCAATTTTTCGACGAGGTAACAAACTCAGCTGACGTGTCACCTCTTCTTTTACTGCTTGTTGTAACTGAGTAGATGTAGTAATCAATATAGCCTGACTATCTATTCCATGTTCAGCCTGACTCAACAAATCAGCCGCTACAAATATCGGATTGGCTGTTTCATCTGCCAGAACTTCGACTTCAGAAGGACCTGCAGGCATATCAATTGCCACATCACGCAAGCTTACTAATTGCTTGGCAGCCGTAACATACTGATTGCCCGGGCCAAAAATTTTATAGACTTTAGGCACACTCTCCGTGCCATAAGCCATTGCGGCAATAGCCTGTACACCGCCCGCTTTGAAGATAAGATTTACGCCGGCAACTTTGGCAGCAAATAACACCGCAGGATGTATTTTCCCATCTTTACCCGGAGGTGTGCAAAGCACGATTTCCTTGCATCCGGCAATTTTAGCGGGAACAGCCAGCATCAGTACGGTAGAAAATAGCGGAGCCGTTCCTCCCGGAATATACAATCCCACTTTCTCTATACCCACAGCTTTTTGCCAACAGGTAACACCCGGTTGAGTTTCTATCTTCTGACCGTCAAATCGTTGTGCAGCATGAAACGTTTCGATGTTCTGTTTTGCCAAGCGAATGGCTGCTTTCAACTCTTCGCTTACTTGAGTTTCAGCTGCCAGTTGTTCCTCATCCGATACAGAGAGTGAAGTTAGAATCGCTTGGTCAAATTTCTCTGCATAAGCTATGACAGCCTGATCGCCTTCCGACTTTACCCGGTCGAGAATAACTTGTACGGTATCAAACAGATTTTCGGTATCCATCACCGGCCGTTTCAGTATTTCAGTCCATTGCGATTTATCAGGATTTGATAGTAAGATCATAAGGATATATTTTGAATGATTAATAAATCGTAAATCCGTTAAAGTATCATTTTTTCAATCGGTAATACCAAGATTCCTTCTGCTCCCAACACTTTCAATTTACCGATAATCTCCCAAAAACTTTTTTCATCCAACACGGTATGTACAGAACACCACCCCTCTTGCGCCAACGGCATCACGGTCGGACTTTTCATGCCCGGAAGTGCACCTACAATCTCATTCAGTTTATCTTTTGGAGCATTCATCAATACATATTTTTTATCTTCGGCCGTTTTTACAGCATCCATACGGAACAAAAGTTCCCGTAAGACTTCCAGCTTCTCCTCATTCATTTTTTTGTTTCCGATCAGCAAAGCTTCAGACCTCATCACCACTTCCACTTCTTTCAGGCGATTGCTTACCAAAGTGGAACCTGAGCTTACGATATCAAAAATAGCATCTGCCAATCCGATGCCCGGTGCCACTTCCACAGAACCTGTAATGACATGAATTTCTGCATTCACACCTTGTTTTTTCAAAAAAGCAGAAAGAATGCCGGGATAAGAAGTTGCAATCTTTTTCCCTTCAAACCATTTCACACCGGGATATTCTATGTCTTTTGGCATGGCCAATGACAAACGGCACTTGCTGAATCCCAAACGCTTTATAATTTCTGCATTTTCTTTTTTTTCTACAAATTCATTTTCACCCACGATACCAATATCGGCGACTCCGGTTGCCACAGACTGAGGAATATCATCGTCTCTCAGAAACAACACCTCCAAAGGAAAGTTTGAAGATTGTACCAATAGCGAACGTTTCATGGCACTTAATTTAATATCCGATTCTTCCAAAAATGACATGGTCTCATCATAGAGACGACCTTTCGCTTGTACTGCAATTCTTAACATAAGCTTATTTATAATTGATGTTTTTACGATTTAACTGAAAAGTGAACATAAAAAAACGAGGCTTACCAATAATCGGCAAGCCTCGTCATTTTATGTTCTATGTTATACACATACACTCATACGCCCACCGAGTTATTCGTCAGGATGATGATGGTGATGATGTGCAACCATATTCTTCATAATTCTTTCTTTAATGCGACAAAAGTAAATGTTCTCTTTGAAACATCCAAGGAATTATCACAAAATGTTTGATTTTTATTTCAAATTCATTATAAAGAGTAGGAGATTTTACAAAATTCAACTTTCAAGAGTCTTTTTCTTTCTGAATATTGCGCTCAGAAGTATCTCTTCTCAATGCATCTTTGCCAAAAGAAAATATTAAATCAAGGGCAATATCTCTTCTTTCTCTACCTCGCAATGATGAAAGAACATTTCCTTCTGAGCTTGTTCTTTCGGGAAAGTGAAATAAGTACAGGTGGCCTCCGTACAAAGTTCTCCTTCACTATTATACAAGCGAGCTTCTATAATTGCAATGTTTCGTTTTTGCTCACGAAGAGAAGCGCGCAATACTACGTGTGTCTCGTCTGTAGATATGGATTTGCGAAAGCGTGTCTCCATCTTAGAAGTAACTCCGCCGGTTTGTAATTTGCGAAATACCACCCACCCACATATTTCATCCAGTAAAACTGACTGAATACCTCCATGTAGCGTGTTTAACCATCCCTGATATTCTGGACGAGGTTTCCAGATGCTCACTATATCGTCAACATCTTCATAAAACTCCATTCTTACTCCAGCTTCATTATCGGGAGAACATCCGAAACAATTGTAACCTTCCATGCTTTTCCATGGATTGATAATCTTTTTCATAATAGCTTCTATTGATTCTTCTACCTGACAAAGATAACATAAAATCGGAAGCAGAATAAAATGAAATTGAAAATACTTGCCATTTTTCTTCCTTTTTCATGGGATTTTCCTTATCTTCGTTTGTACAAATGAGTTAAATCATTCATTATAAAATCTATTTTCAATATAGTAAGTGATGCCGAAAAGGAGTATCATCTGGTTATGGATAATATGGTTACCTTTCTCTTTGTTTGCCCAAAACGAAGAGAGAGAGTTTGATTTGCATGATAGCATTGTTCCTTCGACACAACGGCAAGGTTTGAGTAGAGCAATAAAGAAATTTCTCAACTTTAGTGATTTTGACACCACCTATATAAGTCCCAACCGATATAACTACGCTCTGATGCTCAATCATTTTACAAATTACGAGTATTATTCCGTCAGAAACACTTCTCTTACCCCCCAACACCTCAGCTTCTCGCCCAAACCTCATAATAAAATTGGAGTTTATTTTGGTTGGCGTTGGATTTTCTTAGGATGGGCTGTTGATACAGAAGGACTTTACGGAAAGAAAAGCGGGAAAAATAGGGGAACTGAATTTGATTTGAGTCTTTATAGTTCAAAATTAGGAGTAGATATTTTCTACCATCGCACTGGAAACAGTTACAGGATAGACAAAGTCATAGGATTTTCCGAAGATATTCCTTCGAACTATTCTGAGGACTTCAACGGACTGAAAGTTAATATGAAAGGAATGAATCTTTACTACATTTTCAACAACCGACGTTTTTCTTATCCAGCAGCATTCAGCCAGTCTACCAATCAACGTCGTAATGCGGGGTCATTCATTGCCGGATTTTCTACCTCTACACACAATCTGAATTTTGACTACACCAAACTCCCAACTCTCATTCAGGAAACAATGAATCCGGACATGAAAGTGAGGCATATCAAATACACTAATATCAGTCTTAACTTCGGTTACGCATACAACTGGGTATTTGCACGCAACTGTCTTGCGTGCCTGTCGCTCAGTCCGGCCATTGCCTACAAAACCTCGCGCATTGAGAAAGCCGAAGGGGAAATAAACGATTGGTACAAGAATTTCAACATTGACTTTATACTACGAGCAGGCGTTGTGTATAATAATAGCAAATACTTCGTAGGCACTTCATTTTTAGGTAGAACCTATGATTACTACCGGAATCATTTTTCTTTGAACAACGGTTTCGGAACCCTACAAGTATATGTCGGCTTCAACTTCTACCTAAAAAAAGAACATCGGAAAACCCAACAAGGTAAATCATACTAACTAAAAGTGATAAGAACATTCTACACCTACAATGTTTTTCTGCTTATTCCTTTCCCACTGGCGACAATAAAATACATCTGCCTCCCAACAATCAAAGAACGGTAAGGTGATACCTCCACGGTAACGCATGCGTTGTACATCAAAATGATTACCATGGTTCAGAGTATTATACATCTCGACCGACACATAAGGTTCCAATTTACATTTCGGAATATCATACGCCAACTTTGCACGGGAACGCAAATGAAGTTCGTTGTTCTTTGTATCGAAAGTATGCTGAAAGCGTTCACGCAAAGAGAACTTCAATCGACATACAGCTGCGGAAAGTGTACCATCTACCCGATAGCGATGACGGAATTTCCATCCGTCTTCACCTCGATTGCGATAGTGTACCTCATATCCAGCACCCAGTTTCAGAAAAGACAATGGTTTGTAGGAGCCTCCTATCTCCAACCCCCAACGGTCGGTCGTACCTAAATTATTCTTCGTACGCCATTCCAGACCACCAGACAGATCAAATTGGGGTTTCACCTTATAAATAAACCCGACATCCGCCCAAGTGGCAAAGTCTGTCTCTTGCGCATATAAGGAGCAATGAGACATAATCAGTAATCCGACCAGCAAGTAGCCAATTTTCTTTCCGAAAGGAGTCCACTTTATTACATTAATTGAAGACTTCATATTTATCCAATTTTAAAATGCAAAGCTAAAGATTAATTTTGTAATAAAGCTGTAATATGGACGATCTCAATCCATAATATTTAGAGTCAATAAAGATTCACTCTATGAAATTCTTTTCAAATGTTCTTCGATCTTTTGAAAGAACAACGAGAGATGAGAACCATCCACAAAAGCATGATTCACATAAATGGAAAGAGGAAAGACCAAGCGTCCTTCACGGGTTACCACTTTTCCGGCAGTCATTAACGGATGGCTACAAGCATTACCCACCTCGGCAAGTGTAAAGGTTGTAGACGTAAAATACATTTTCGGAACTGCACTTAAATGCACTACGTCATAATCTCCCTGCTCGGCCAGTATTTTTTCCGCTGCATAAGGATCAGCCTCTTCAGGAATATGGGTAATCAACGTATAAGCCTTGGAGTAAAAGATTTCAAAATCTTCCTGATAAGGAATGCGAACGGTATGAAAAGTTCGACCAGGAACGGCTATCGGTGAGATAATATCTACTTGATCATGAAAGACAATTTGTCCATCCTTGTCAATCCGAAAACGCAATTCATCTACTTCATTGGCGGAACGTAACACGGCATACAAATAATAAAGGAAGAAGGAGCGTCCCGCGGCCCTTGCAGAAGCACTTGCTTCTGTACAATCAATCTCTGTAGTCACCGAGTACCATGAGCTTACAAAACCACGAAAAAAACCGTAGTTATCACGCCGTTCCCAGTTCTCAATATCAATGATATGTTTCATATATGAAGGGGCATTTATACAAAAGGATGCTATCTTTCAAGCATCCTCTTTCCTTATGATTAATTACCTTTCTCTTTTTTAAAGTTTTCTAGTCCTGTCTGTAGGAATTCTATGTACTTAGGCACATCTTCATCGTAAGAGTAAGACTTATTGAGAGGTTTACCTTCGTTGTCAATCAGCACATAGAAAGGCTGTGCATTGGCTCCGAACTTAACTCGCTGTAAATAGCTCCACTTATCACCTACCGTACGCAAAGTACGTTCTGTACCATTCTCCATAATCTTCACATGAGAAGGAAGCGGGGTTTTGTTATCAACATAAAGAGTAATGAGCACATAGTCATTATTAATAATGTCACTCACCTTTGAGTCGGTCCATACAGCAAGTTCCATCTTACGACAATTTACACAGCCGTAACCGGTAAAGTCTAGCATGACAGGCTTACCCTGTTGACGGGCGTACGCCATACCGAGATCGTAATCATCAAACTTGGCATGTACTTCATTGTTATAGAGGTTGAAATCCTGAGTATGCATAGGTGGCGCAAAAGCACTGACAGCTTTCAAAGGCGCACCCCACAAACCGGGAATCATGTATACGGCAAATGACAAAGAAGCCAAAGCCATAAAGAAACGAGGCACACTAACTTTTGTATCGTCATCATCATGGGGGAATTTAATTTTACCCAGTAGATAGAAACCAAGCAATCCGAACAGTACAATCCACAAAGCAAGGAACGTTTCACGGTCAAGGATACGCCATCCGTAAGCCAAGTCGGCAACCGAAAGGAACTTCAAAGCAAATGCCAATTCCAAGAAGCCAAGGGTTACTTTAATAATATTCATCCAACCACCTGATTTAGGCATTGACTTTAACCAAGACGGGAACAATGCGAACAATGTGAATGGCAAAGCCAAAGCAATGGCAAAGCCCAACATACCAATGGCTGGAGCTACTACACTACCTGTAGTAGACACTTGTACCAAAAGGAAACCGATAATAGGACCGGTACAAGAGAATGAAACCAACGACAATGTAAATGCCATCAAGAAGATGCTCAATAATCCACCTGTTGTTTCAGCTTTGCTATCTACAGCATTACTCCATTTCGAAGGTAATGTAATTTCGAATGCTCCGAAGAAAGAAGCGGCAAAGACAACCAACATCAAACAGAATAAAATATTAAAGACAGCATTTGTAGAAAGAGCGTTTAATGCACTGGCTCCAAATATAAGAGTAATTGCCAGACCAAGTGTCACATAAATCACTACAATAGAAGCACCGTATGTCCACGCATCACGAATTCCTTTTTTCTTATCTTTGCTTCGTTTCAAGAAGAAGCTGACCGTCATTGGGATGATTGGCCATACGCAAGGAGTGAACAAAGCCAATAACCCACCGATAAAGCCTGTAATAAAGATATATAGCCATGACATATTTTCCTGAGAAGTGGTCTCACCCAAGGCATGCAATTCACTGATTACAGGCTTCCAGAGATTGGTTTCTTCTCCCACATTGGCTCCTACAGAAAGGTCTCCACCACCCACAACGGCAGCTGCGGCAGTATCAGTGGCAACTTCCTGCTGAGCAGACTGGCTATCAGCTTTACCTGCAGTTTCAACGTCTTTAGCTGTACCTTCTCCTTTACCGGAAAATTTCACCGGCACTTGGCTAGGTGGTAAACAGTTTTCATCATTGCAAGCACCATATTCTAAGTAACCATCTATCTCATAAGCACCACCGGTCAATTTTATTTTTTGTACGAATTGAGCTGTATTCTCAAAATAGCGTACCTTCATTTCAAACAATTTATCAAATGCAGAAATCTCTTTCCCTACTGGTTTCAATTTACCTACAACTTCCGCTCCCGAAAGCTTTTCAGCATTGAAAGTAGCCGAGATAGGACCGCCGTCGCCCAGATCTGTAGAATAAACATGCCAGCCTTTTTCAATGGTTCCGATAAATACAACTTCTGCTTCATTACCCGACAAAGTCTTCAGCTCAGATTTGAACTTTACAGGTTCTTGAATCTGTGCTTGTACTACTGTAGCGAGAAGCAACAGTAAAATAGTAAAAATACTTTTCCTCACGTCTTTTTATTCTTGAATATTAATGATTAAAATGTTAATTATTCGACTCTCTATTACACTTCGTAATCCACACAGGCACGATTTTCCTTCACGTCAGCAATCAGTTTTCCTGCAGCTACATGATCAGGGTGCGTTGCATAGATTTTCACATCTTCCAATGTATCGAATTCACTATAAAGAGCAATGTCCCAAGTCTCGCTCGGATTGAAATTCAATCCAACTTCCACCTTACGAATAACGGATATCTTAGCAGGAAGAGCTTCAATTGCTTTCTTGAAATTATTCATGACAGCTAACTTTTCGTTAGCCGGAACACTATCTTTAAGTTTAAATAATACAATGTGTTTAACCATACCTTTGTTATTTAAATGATTTAATCTATATTTGTCAGCCAAAACAGTTGTTTTTAACAACTGCAAAAACAGTGCAAGTTGAACGCAAAAGAAAGTTCACTTTATTTTGCCGAAATACGACCTGTCTTCGTGCACAAAAGTACATGTTTTGTTTCAAATATACACTTAAACGGATGTTAATAATAGGAATTGCCGGTGGAACCGGTTCGGGAAAGACCACCGTAGTACGCAAAATTATTGAAAGCCTGCCAGCTGGAGAAGTGGTATTATTACCACAAGATTCTTACTACAAAGATAGTAGCCACGTGCCGGTTGAAGAACGGCAGAATATTAACTTTGACCATCCGGATGCATTTGAGTGGAGTCTCCTCTCCAAACATGTTGCTTCGCTACGTGAAGGAAAATGTATCGAACAGCCCACTTATTCCTATCTCACCTGCACTCGTCAACCAGAAACGATTCATATCGAACCACGCGAAGTCGTCATTATTGAGGGTATTCTTGCGTTATGTGACAAGAAACTTCGCAGTATGATGGATCTCAAAATATTTGTAGATGCCGATCCTGACGAACGGTTAATTCGAGTCATACAACGTGATGTCATAGAACGTGGACGAACTGCTGAGGCAGTGATGGAACGCTATACCCGCATTTTAAAACCTATGCACCTACAATTTATCGAGCCTTGCAAGCGATATGCGGATCTCATCGTTCCCGAAGGTGGAAATAACCAAGTGGCTATTGATATATTAACCATGTACATCAAAAAACACTTAAGAAATTAAAAATGAAATGGGAAGTTGAAGTTACGAATCCTTAAATGTAGAAACACATGCCTCATCATCTGCCATCCATCAAGCCAAGACTTACGACTTCTCACTTCTTGCTTTCTCTTGCTTTCATTTCTCTATGCATCCTTGGATGCCGTGGCAATCAGCAAGTAAAAGTAGAAAGCACCAATCGTGATTTGCAACAGATAAAAGACAGTGGAGAACTCGTAGTATTAACTTTATATAGCTCTACTTCTTACTTTATTTATCGCGGGCAAGACATGGGTTTTCAATATGAATTAAGTGAACAATTTGCTCAAAGTATAGGAGTCAAATTACGGGTAGAGGTAGCACGAAACGTGCATGAACTTATTGAAAAGTTAATGACAGGTCAAGGAGATTTGATCGCATATAATTTGCCTATTACCAAAGACTGGAAAGATAGTTTGACCTACTGCGGAGAAGAAGTGATTACGCACCAAGTCATTGTACAGCGTACCGGCGGACGTGTCCAACCTCTAAACGACGTAACGGAGCTTATCGGAAAGGATATATACGTAAAACCCGGAAAGTATTACGATCGGTTGGTCAATCTGGATGAAGAACTGGGAGGAGGCATTCACATCCACAAAGTGACAAACGATAGCATCAGCGTAGAAGATTTAATGATGCAGGTTTCACAAGGAAAAATTCCTTATACCGTGGCAGACAACGACCTGGCACAACTCAATACCACGTATTACTCCAACTTAAACATCGGGCTTTCCATCAGTTTTGATCAGCGAGCCTCGTGGGCGGTACGCAAAGATTGCCCTGAATTGGCTGCTATAACTGACAAATGGCATAAAGAGAACATGACTTCACCCGCTTATTCGGCAAGTATGAAGCGTTATTTTGAAATTAGTAAAGCCATCCCTCACTCCCCCATTCTATCTATACGAGAAGGAAAAATCTCACACTTTGACCACTTATTCAAAAAGTATGCACCGGAAATTAATTGGGATTGGCGGTTACTAGCTTCTCTTGCCTATACGGAATCTAACTTTGACAGTACAGCTGTGTCGTGGGCAGGTGCTAAGGGATTGATGCAACTCATGCCTGCCACAGCACGTGCCATGGGTTTGCACGAAGGCAAAGAGCAGAATCCTGAAGAAAGCATAAAAGCTGCCGTAAAATACATCGCTGCTACAACCAAAAGTTTCGCCAAAGTGCCCGAAGAAGAACGTATCAACTTTATATTGGCATCCTACAACTCAGGAATTGGACATGTGCAAGATGCCATGGCACTGGCAGAAAAATATGGCAAGAATAAATACATTTGGCAGAATAATGTAGAAAACTATATTCTGCTCAAAAGTAATGAAGAATACTTCACTGATCCGGTCTGTAAGAACGGTTATTTCCGTGGAATAGAGACTTACAACTTTGTAAGAGATATCACTACACGATTTGACCAATACAAAAATCAAATAAAGAAATAACTTACTCTACAGCTTTTCTTTTTATCGAGAAATGACTCCCTTTAACAAAAGAGGAACCTCTGATGGTTCTTGAGCAATTTGTATTCCTGCTTCAGCAAGCGCAGTAATCTTCTCCTTTGCAGAACCGGAATTACCTGAAATAATAGCTCCTGCATGCCCCATTTGTTTGCCCGGAGGTGCTGATTGTCCGGCAATAAATGCAACAACCGGTTTGGTTACATGCTCCTGAATATACTTTGCAGCCAATTCCTCCGCATTTCCTCCAATTTCACCAATCATAACGATTGCTTCCGTTTCAGGATCATTTTGGAACATTTCCAATAATTCACGGAAGTAAAGTCCTACCACTGGGTCACCTCCCATACCAATGGCTGTCGACTGTCCCATGCCATGAGCTGTAAGATGATAAACAATTTCATAGGTTAATGTTCCACTGCGGCTAATGACTCCAATATTCCCTTTTTTGAAAATGCTGCCGGGCAAGATGCCAGCTAAGCTTCTCTCAGGCGAAATCAAGCCGGGACAATTAGGCCCAATCAACATGGCACCTTTCAATTGAGTAAAACGATACGCCTTGATAACATCAAGAGTAGGTATTCCTTCTGAAATACAAATAATTAACTCAATGCCTGCATCCGCAGCTTCCATTATAGCATCTGCCGCATATCGAGCAGGTACAAAAATGATAGACGCATTTGCTTTCGTTTGTTCTATTGCCTCATACATCGTATTGAATACAGGAATTCCATCGACCGTGCTTCCTCCTTTGCCGGGAGAAGTACCACCTACCACAAGAGTTCCATATTCTCTCATTTTTAAGGCATGAAAACTGCCGTCTCTACCTGTAATACCTTGTACCAACAAGCGAGTATACTGATTTATTAATATGCTCATTCTGTTTCTCCTTTCACTGATTTTACAGCCAACAATGTAGCTTCGTTCATCGTTTCAGCCACGTGAAAACGAGCACTATGTTTTAACAATTCTCTACCTATATTCTCATTCGTTCCCGTCAACCTTACAATGACAGGAATATCGGTTTGTAATTGCTCAAAAGCCCGCATCAACCCCAAGGCAACATCATCACAGCGAGTAATGCCACCAAAAATATTGATGAACACAGTTTTTACTTTCTTATCTTGCAACAGCAGTTTCATAGCTTCAATCACCTTCACCGGATTCGAACTTCCACCTATATCCAAAAAGTTAGCAGGTGATCCTCCATAAAGTTTAATCATATCCATAGTAGCCATAGCCAGTCCGGCTCCATTCACCATACAGCCAATATTCCCTTCCATGCGCACATAACTAAAACCTCCGTCTTTAGCTATAGCCTCCAACTGTTCTTCCGGAGTCGGTTCAAAAAGAGCGCGAATATCTGGATGACGATAGAGGGAATTGTCATCAAATACCATCTTAGCATCAATAGCCAAAAGCGTCCCGTCCTTTTTTAAAGCCAACGGATTGATTTCAACCAATGAAGCATCATTGTCAATAAGAGCGTGATAGAGATTTTGTAAAATGGAAGTCATACGTTCAGCCTGTGCGGCTTGATCGAATAAATTATACGCCAAGCGTTGTGCTAAATATTTAGGAACTCCGATTAATGGGTCAATATGGTAGCGGATAATTTTTTCAGGAGTCTTACGAGCTACTTCTTCAATATCTATCCCTCCTGCCTCACTCATCATCAACACAACAGAACGTGTATTGCGATCAATAGTAAAGCTAACATAGTATTCGGCTACAATATCTACAGCTTCGCTGAGTAAGATGCGAGTTACAGGTAGATCCTTGATAGTCATATTCAAGATATCTTCAGCATAAAGCCTTACAGCCTCTTCACTTTTGGCGAGCTTAATTCCACCAGCCTTTCCCCGTCCTCCGGTTAAGACTTGAGCTTTGATTACGATATGGGCCGCACCCCACTGCCTATAAGCCTCAACAGCTTCATCGGCCGTACTACATAAGATATGCCGTTCTACCGGGATATCATATTGCGAAAAGATACTCTTCGCCTGATATTCATGTACTTTCATGTTTCATGTTTCATGGATGATAGATATCATTTAAAACAACAAGTATCATGAAAATGTTCGCAGGTGCAAAAGACGAAAGTCTAAAATATTTATCGATTAAAACAAATTCAATTTGTTTTTTTGCGCTTCTTCAAGCGAAACGGTTACTACTTGTTTCTCTTTGTATTTATCGCGCAAACGTTGGTATTCTATCTTTAATTGAGATTCCAATTCTACCTTTGCTATCGGATTCATCAATTTGGCCGCCACAGCAGCATTCTGAGAAGCATCTTTTAAATGAACTACCGGAGCATGATAAGCCGGGGCTATTTTCAATGCTGTATGCAATTGTGAGGTAGTAGCCCCGCCAATTAATAAAGGAAGATCCAGACCCGATTTTTCTAATTCAAGAGCCACATGCGCCATTTCCTCCAGAGAGGGAGTAATCAGTCCACTCAGTCCAATCATATCCACCTTTTCTTCTATGGCTCGCTGTATAATGACATCGGCCGGTACCATTACACCAAGATCTATAATTTCATAACCATTGCAGGCCATTACAACAGAAACAATATTCTTTCCAATATCGTGAACATCTCCCTTTACGGTAGCAAGCAATACTTTTCCTACAGAAGTGAGACCTTCCTGCTTTTCCGATTCAATAATGGGCTGCAGAATAGCCACTGCTTTTTTCATCGTCCGCGCAGTTTTGACAACTTGCGGGAGAAACATTTTACCGGCACCAAATAAGTCACCGACATGATTCATGCCAGCCATGAGTGGTCCTTCGATAATATCTACAGCTTTTGCATATTTTCGCAGAGCCTCAGCAAGGTCTTCTTCCATATAGTCACCGATACCTTTAGTCAAGGCATACTTCAAGCGTTCTTCCACGGTGGTATTCTCTCGCCAAAGAAGTTGAGACTGTGCGCTTGCCTGAGTGCCGTTGACACCGGATGCTTTGGAAGATTCTATTTCTGCTTTTAAACGTTCAGCAGTTTCTATAAGACGTTCGGCACCATCGGGACGACGATTCAACACCACATCCTCAATACGTTCCAATATATCTTCAGGAATATCCGTATAAAGTACAGAGGCGGCAGGATTGACAATACCCATATCCATACCTTCACGAATAGCATAATAAAGGAAAACGGCATGCATGGCCTCACGAATATAATCGTTGCCACGGAACGAGAACGAAAGATTGCTGACCCCACCACTAACATGAGCACCGGGCAGATTCTTTCTTATCCAACCGGCAGCCTTGATGTAATCAACGGCATAATTATTATGCTCGTCCATACCTGTAGCAATTGCAAGTACATTCGGATCAAAAATAATATCATGAGGATTAAACCGAGCTTTATCCACTAAAAGACGGTAAGCCCGTTCGCACACTTCTATCTTACGTTCGAAGGTGTCTGCCTGACCTCTTTCATCGAAAGCCATCACTACAGCAGCTGCACCATATTGTTGAATGATACGGGCATGTTCTAGAAACGCCTCCTCACCCTCCTTCAAAGAAATGGAGTTGACAATGGACTTTCCTTGTAAGCATTTCAATCCGGCAACAATCACATCCCATTTGGAAGAATCGATCATGACGGGTACCCGAGCGATTTCAGGTTCAGAAGCTATCAAATTAAGGAAGACAGTCATTTCAGTTTCAGTATCCAACAGACCATCATCCATATTGATGTCAATAATCTGTGCCCCATCCTCTACTTGCTGACGAGCAATGCTAAGCGCCTCATCATATTTCTTCTCATTGATAAGACGCAAGAATTTACGTGAACCCGCCACATTGCAACGTTCACCTATATTCACAAAATTATTCTCCGGCTTGACTTCCAGTAATTCAAGACCTGAAAGCCAAAGATGCTCCGGTTTTGATGCAGGTACACGAGGTGAGATACCTTCAATCAACGCTGCGTATTCGGCAATATAAGCATCCGTGCTTCCACAACAACCACCGATGACATTCACTAGACCTTCTTGAATATATTCATTTATTTCGTGTGCCATATCAGTAGGGCTCTGATCATACTTTCCCAAGCTATTGGGTAGCCCCGCATTCGGATAAGCACTTATATAATAAGGAGCACGATGTGCAAGTTGGGTTAGGAAAGGCTTCAACTGGCGAGCACCGAAAGAACAGTTTAATCCTATCGAAAAAATAGCAGCATGTTGTACGGAAGCAAGAAAAGCCTCTAAAGTTTGTCCCGAAAGCGTACGCCCTGCTGTATCAGTAACCGTTACAGAAAGCATCAATGGTACATGAATTCCGGTAGCTTCCATTGCTTGCGTTGCAGCAAAAACAGCAGCTTTTGCATTCAGCGTATCAAAAATAGTTTCTACTAACAAAGCATCCACTCCTCCCTCAAGCAAAGCCTCCATCTGTTCACGATAATATGCTGCAAGAGCGTCATAAGTCAAGGCACGATAAGCAGGATTATTCACATCAGGACTCATGGAACAAGTCTTATTGGTGGGACCTACGGCACCCGCCACAAAACGAGGTTTATCAGGAGTAAGAGCCGAAAACTCATCCGCCAATTGACGTGCCAGTTTAGCTGCAGCCAGATTTATTTCACGTACATACTCCTCTACATGATAATCTGCCATGCTGACGCGGGTAGAGTTAAAAGTATTGGTTTCAATAATGTCCGCACCCGCAATCAAGTATTTGCGATGAATTTCCTGTATCACATCCGGACGAGTCAAGCAAAGCAAATCATTGTTTCCTTTCAATTGTCCTGGAATATGCGAAAAACGGTCACTTCGGAAATCTTTTTCCGTTAAGTTGTATTGCTGAATCATGGTGCCCATAGCACCGTCAAGGATAAGGATGCGCTCACGCACCAACTTTTCAAGTGAAGCCATATTTGTATAAGTGATAGAGTGGTAAGATGATATTATCTCTTGAACATGCGTGCCATATCGCGTTTGTCATCTTTTTCTTTCAAAGATTCTCGCTTATCGTACTGCTTCTTACCTCTGGCAAGGGCAACTACAACTTTTGCCAAACCTTTTTCATTGATAAACATGCGCACAGGCACAATCGTAAAACCGGCATCTTGAGACCCGCGTGTCAGTTTTCCCAGTTCTTTCTTAGTCAAAAGAAGTTTTCGCTCCCTGCGTGCGTTGTGGTTATTGTATGAACCATAGAAATACTCGGCAATATGCATGTTTTTCACCCACAATTCACCGTTGGCAAAATAGCAGAAGGTATCTACCAAACTGGCTTTTCCCAAACGAATCGATTTGATTTCCGTACCGGTGAGCACAATACCCGCGGTGTAAGTATCCGTCAGTTCGTAATCAAACGAAGCGCGCTTATTCTTAATATTTACAGGAGCCTGTTTCATAACTTTAATCAGTTTAGCACCACCGTCAGCTTATTGAACATCCATTCAATCACTACCGGACAAGCTATTAACAAAAAAGAAGAAAGAAGGGTGAAGCGTAAGCGATCTTTTTCTGCCACTTGCATCACTTTTGCACTTCCTTCCCACACCACATACACAATATAAAATTGGAGCAACCAAGAAACAACCCTAAAATCAGGCAAGATACCTATGATGATTTTAAGCATAAAAAGCACTACCAAGGCGTAGCCTGCAAATTGTTGTGTCAACGGTATATCACTGTCCATCATAAACATACGGACACGCAATCCATTTATAAGGTAGGATGCCAGAAAGTATCCTCCAAACAAGGATACAGCCACGGCACAACATTGCGTCATGGCATATTGAAAACTTTGCGGGCCACCCCATCCCATTGTCCACAAAGAGCCAATGAAAACGGACAATCCGCATAAACCAATCATAGGATAGACAAAAGCTGTAAATACCTTTCGTCTATCCTCTTCCAAACGAATTTCCTCCCAAGCACGAGCCGGAGAGGAAATCAGTTGTAAAGCTATATGAAATAATTCTTTGTAATTCAAATTTTATTTTTCAGTAGTTGAGTCGTTGAGAGCCTTCACTTCAACCTCACACATTTTAACTTCTGCATCTTTCAAGTCGATTCCATTCGCATTTGCTGCATATTCAATAGTGATAGTTGAGGGAACTTCTCCACCTGCGGCCATACTATATCTTAAGAATACATCTCTCAAATCATATGCATAATAGTAAATATTAGGATAACTACCAGAATTGATTAAAGAAGTAGTAGAAGTTGCTTTATCATCTGCATCATAATGTTTCAAATACAACTTCAAAGTTGTGTTACCATCGGCATTATCTTCCGGATAATAAACCAAAGTAAACTTATGAGCACCTGCCTTATAAACATAATAATTGATAGGTAGCATCAAGCTTGTTTTATCATAGAAGAACCACGGTTTATGGATTTCCTTATTATAAGTTACCAGATTCGTGTTATCAATATCAATAATGGCAGCCTTATTTACAGAATCTCTCTCTGAGCCACGTTCTGTTATTTCAACCTTTCCATCCAAAGATACAGCATAGGTTAAATTGACAGATTTATATTCTTTTGCTTCTACCGGGTTAGGATTCAAAGTTTCATCATAGGTTGCTACTAAATAAGCAATATTTGTACTTGATGGTTTGAAACCCATATTAGTTTCTGCAGCAGCCAATGAAGCTGCGGTAGGGCTAATTCTGGTAACACCATCAACCATCGTGAAGGAATCACCAAACATACTGCTGCCAGTCTTAACAAAGCCACCAACTGTCGGCGAGTATTCAGTTTCTGAATTCAGACACGAAGTTAAAGACATGCCCATTAATAAGGTAAAGGCAACCATCAATAATTTTAAATGTTTCATCTTTCTTATAAATATTAGAGTTTGCAAATTTAGATAAAAGAATTAAGTAATACAGTACTCGCTTCTCTTTTTTATTGTTTTTAAGATTAAATGAAAAATGAAGCCAAATACTGCGTACTTCCAGCCCTTTTAACGTTTATTTGGAATCATCAATGCAATAAGTTTAGGTTACGTATCATACAATCTTTGCAAATAGTTCCAAATGTTTATCCACATATCCGGCAACTAAAGCCGTATATTCCTCTTCTTTTTCAAGGAACTCTTCTTCCAACTCATCAAAGATTTCGTATTGCTCGTACATAGCCATGAACTCATCATCCGTACGTTCACGCTCCAAATCCTCACGATGCTCGTCGTAGACCTTCCTTGCCGTATAGATCAGCTTACTTAAATCACCAATTTCCCACAAACGCATGACCTTAGCAAATGGGTTTACAAAGATATAACCACCATATCCGTTTTGTATCAGCTGGCAAAATCCACCTTCCATAATTTCATCCCGAAATATCTGATAAGCAAGCAAGGAATGTTGTTCGCCAGTAAGCAAAGCCATCGTTTCAATAGTCCACTCTTCGCCTACTTTCTCCTTATACGCATCCGTAAATACTTTTATAAATGCATCCATTCCTTCGGTTGCAGAATGGCGTAAAGCATCATCAGTCACTTCTATCATAAATAGTGTTCTTTAGTTATGCTACAAAGTTACGACAAAACTGCAAACTCCACTTTACATTCCACAGAATTCAACAACCTATTACCTATTTTTAATAAAAAAGTCAAATAATACGGTTGGCAGAAACCAATAAAAGGACTAACTTTGCACACGAATTTGAAAGCGAAACTACGTTTTTTTTAATTATATCACTTAATAAAGAGCTAATTATGACTTATTCACACGAAGTGGAACACATGTGTGTTGTAAAGAAAGGTCCTAACCATGGACCAGCTCCCATACCCGAAGAAGGCAAATGGGTAAAATCAAAAGAAATTGTTGATATTTCTGGTTTGACACACGGTGTAGGTTGGTGTGCTCCTCAACAGGGTGCTTGCAAACTAACTTTGAATGTTAAAGAAGGTATTATTCAAGAAGCACTGATTGAAACAATCGGTTGCTCCGGTATGACTCACTCTGCAGCTATGGCGGCTGAAATTCTTCCGGGCAAGACAGTGCTTGAAGCTTTGAATACCGACCTTGTTTGCGACGCTATCAACACAGCAATGCGTGAACTCTTCCTGCAAATCGTTTACGGACGTACTCAGTCAGCTTTCTCTGAAGGCGGTTTGATTATCGGTGCCGGTTTGGAAGACTTAGGCAAAGGTTTACGCAGCCAGGTAGGTACACTTTACGGTACTTTGGCAAAAGGTCCTCGTTATTTGGAAATGGCAGAAGGTTACATCAAAACCATCGCTCTTGACAAAAACGATGAAATCTGCGGATACGAATTCGTTCACATGGGTAAATTCATGGATGAAATCAAGAAGGGTACTGATGCCAACGAAGCATTGAAGAAAGTAACCGGTACTTACGGACGCTTCACTGCTGAACAGGGAGCCGTTAAACACATTGATCCACGTCACGAATAATATAAGGAGGAAAGAAACTATGATTAGAGAAGTAAAATTTGAAAGTCAAGACCGTCGTATCAAAGGCATCATTGCAGCTTTGAACGCTAACGGCATCAAAGACATCGAGGAAGCTAACGCCATTTGCGAAGCTGCCGGAGTTGATCCTTATAAAACGTGTGAAGAAACTCAACCTATCTGTTTTGAGAATGCAAAATGGGCTTATGTTGTAGGTTGTGCCATTGCTATCAAGAAGGGCTGTAAGAATGCTGCTGAAGCTGCTGAAGCTATCGGTATCGGTCTGCAGGCGTTCTGCATTCCGGGTTCTGTAGCCGACGACCGCAATGTGGGTATCGGTCATGGTAACCTTGCTGCCATGTTGCTGCGCGAAGAAACGAAATGTTTCGCTTTTCTGGCAGGCCACGAATCATTCGCTGCCGCCGAAGGTGCTATCAAGATTGCAGCTAAAGCTGACAAGGTACGTAAAGAACCTTTGCGTTGTATCCTGAACGGTTTGGGTAAGGATGCTGCACAAATTATCTCTCGTATCAACGGCTTTACTTATGTTCAGACTCAATTCGACTACTACACAGGTGAACTGAAAGTAGTTCGTGAAATCGCTTATAGCGACGGTCCTCGTGCCAAAGTTAAATGCTACGGTGCTGACGATGTGCGCGAAGGTGTAGCTATCATGTGGAAAGAAGGAGTAGATGTATCTATCACAGGTAACTCTACCAATCCGACTCGTTTCCAACATCCGGTAGCTGGTACTTACAAGAAGGAACGTATGCTTGCTGGTAAGCCGTACTTCTCAGTAGCTTCAGGTGGTGGTACAGGTCGTACTCTTCATCCTGACAACATGGGTGCAGGTCCTGCTTCCTACGGTATGACAGATACAATGGGTCGTATGCACTCAGACGCTCAGTTCGCTGGTTCATCTTCAGTTCCTGCTCACGTAGAAATGATGGGATTCTTGGGAATTGGTAACAACCCGATGGTAGGTTGTACAGTAGCTTGTGCGGTAGACGTATCACAGGCTTTGAGCAAATAATTGAAATTGCTTACCTAAAAAAAACTCCTGTAATCTTAATGGTTGCAGGAGTTTTTTTGTTGATGACAGCTTAAAGCCGATAACAGTTGGACATTTCAAATCCAATGAGAACATTTCAAAAAAAACAAGAACAGAATTGTTTGCATTCGGCAATTATTCAAATTGATAGACGAATCTTCCTGAAGTTCGATTAATGAATAATTAATTGATGAATTATTTCTTTATTATGGAAGAATTATCTTTCTTTGTGCTGCCTTATGCCTTTATCAGAAGATTTCAAAACCAATATTAATTTATATAATTATGAAGATTTCACACATTGAACATTTGGGCATTGCTGTCAATAGTATTGAAGAAGCCCTTCCGTATTATGAAAACGTTTTAGGTCTGAAGTGCTACAACATTGAAACAGTTGAAGACCAGAAAGTAAGAACTGCATTTCTAAAAGTTGGTGAAGTAAAAATAGAATTACTGGAACCTACCTCTCCTGAAAGTACAATAGCTAAATTTATCGAAAAGAATAATGGGAATGGTGGAATGCACCACTTGGCATTCGCTGTTGAAGACGGAGTAGCCAATGTACTTGCTACCATTGAAGGACAAGGCATCCGCCTTATTGACAAAGCTCCCCGCAAAGGTGCAGAAGGTATGAACATCGCTTTCCTTCATCCGAAATCAACTATGGGTGTTTTGACAGAACTTTGCGAAAAAGGAGAATGAGAATCCTGAGATAAATTTTAGATTTCAACCTCAGATCATAAATTATAAATCATAAATCATAATAATAAGATGAGTAATCAACTTGAAAAAATTAAAGAGCTTATCGACCGCCGCACTGCTGCACGTCTTGGTGGTGGTGAAAAGGCAATTGTCAAGCAACACGAGAAGGGTAAATATACAGCTCGCGAACGCATTGCTATACTTCTTGACGAAGGTAGTTTTGAGGAAATGGACATGTTCGTTGAGCACAGATGTACGAACTTCGGCATGGAAAAGAAACACTACCCCGGTGATGGCGTAGTTACTGGTTGTGGTACTATCGAAGGTCGTTTGATTTATATCTTTGCACAAGACTTTACTGTTTCTGCCGGTTCTTTGTCTGAAACCATGTCTATGAAGATTTGTAAGATCATGGACCAGGCCATGAAAATGGGTGCTCCTTGTATTGGTATCAACGATTCGGGTGGTGCTCGTATTCAGGAAGGTATCAATGCCTTGGCCGGATATGCTGAAATCTTCCAACGCAACATTCTTGCTTCCGGTGTGATTCCACAGATTTCCGGTATCTTTGGTCCTTGTGCCGGTGGTGCTGTTTACTCTCCTGCTTTGACAGACTTCACTTTAATGATGGAAGGTACTTCTTACATGTTCCTTACTGGTCCGAAGGTTGTTAAGACCGTAACCGGTGAAGACGTTAGTCAGGAAAACCTAGGTGGTGCAAGCGTTCACTCTACTAAATCAGGTGTTACTCATTTCACAGCTCAAACAGAAGAAGAAGGTTTGGCTCTTATCCGCAAACTCTTGGGTTATATTCCACAAAACAACTTGGAAGAAGCTCCTTATGCAGATTGTGCTGACCCCATTGACCGTTTGGAAGATTCATTGAACTACATCATCCCTGATAACCCTAACAAACCGTATGACATGTACGAAGTGATCGGTGCTATTGTTGATAATGGTGAGTTCCTCGAAGTTCAGAAAGACTACTCCAAAAATATCATCATCGGCTTTGCACGTTTCAATGGGCAGTCTGTAGGTATCGTTGCTAACCAGCCTAAATATTTAGCAGGTGTACTCGATAGCAATGCCTCTCGTAAAGGTGCACGCTTCGTTCGTTTCTGCGACGCTTTCAACATTCCTATTGTATCTTTGGTAGACGTACCAGGCTTCCTCCCAGGAACAGGCCAGGAATACAATGGTGTAATTCTTCACGGTGCTAAATTGCTTTACGCTTATGGCGAAGCTACTGTACCTAAAGTAACCATTACTCTGCGTAAGTCTTACGGTGGTTCTCACATCGTGATGAGCTGTAAACAACTTCGTGGCGATATGAATTACGCATGGCCTACTGCTGAAATCGCCGTAATGGGCGGTGCAGGTGCTGTAGAAGTACTGTATGCCCGTGAAGCTAAAGACCAAGAGAATCCGGCTCAATTCTTAGCTGAGAAAGAAGCCGAATACAACAAGCTGTTTGCTAATCCTTACAATGCAGCAAAATATGGTTACATTGATGATGTGATCGAACCGCGTAACACACGCTTCCGCATCATTCGTGCCCTGCAGCAATTGCAAACCAAAAAAATAACTAACCCGGCTAAGAAGCATGGTAATATTCCTTTGTAATCAGGCTTTTTACATTAAAAACAAGAACGATTATGAACAAAACTAAAATCGGAATATTCCTTTCATTGATGCTGGTGTTAGGCTTCTGTTCTTCTTGCGGAGAGCAGAAATCGAATACGAAGTTATTACTGAATGAAGTGTTGATGGACAATCAACTCAGCTTTCAGGATGACTATGGCGTACACAGCGCATGGATTGAAATATTCAATAGATCATACGGTAGTTCCAACCTCGCAGGCTGTTATCTGAAAATCAGCAGCCAGCCAGGTGATACTCTCAGCTACTTTATTCCTAAAGGTGATATTTTGACTGTGGTAAAACCCCGTCAACATGCCTTATTCTGGGCTGATGGACAACCTAACCGTGGTACTTTCCATACCAATTTCAAGCTGGACCCTTTCAATGCCAATTGGATTGGTTTATACGATTCGGGCAGGAATTTGCTTGACCAAATCGTCGTACCTGCCAATACGCTGAAAGCTGATCAGTCTTATGCTCGTGTCAGCGATGCTTCAGACGAATGGGAAGTGAAAGGTCAAAGTACCGACAAGTATGTGACTCCAAGCACCAACAACAAAACCATCGACAGCAATGCCAAGATGGAAAAGTTCGAACAACATGACAGTATAGGTATCGGAATGTCTGTTTCTGCTATGTCTGTTGTATTCTGCGGATTGATACTGCTTTATCTATCATTCAAATTGGTAGGCAAGATATCTGTCAATCTCAGCAAGCGTAATGCAATGAGAGCTAAAGGTATCACAGACAAGCAAGAGGCCAAAGAGAAACTGTTGGGTCAAGCTCCGGGAGAAATCTATGCCGCTATTTCCATGGCAATGTACGAATTTCAAAGCGACGTACACGATGTGGAAGACACTGTACTCACCATTACCCGTGTAAAACGCAGCTATTCACCATGGAGTTCAAAGATTTATACGTTGCGTGAAACTCCCCACAAAAAGTAAGCACCCATAAAAAGATAAAACGATGAAAGAATATATATATAAAATTAACGGTAACGCATATCACGTTGCCATTGGAGAAATTGAAGATAACATTGCTCATGTAGAAGTGAATGGTACTATCTATGAAGTTGAGATGGAAAAAACAGCGAAAGCAGTTTCTAAACCGGTAGTACGTCCCGTAGCAACAGCTACTCCGGCAGCTCCGACTGCTCCGGTAGTGAAACCCGCTGCTCCTTCTACTGGTAAATCAGGCGTGAAATCTCCGCTTCCCGGTGTTATCCTTGACATCAAAGTAAATGTAGGCGATACAGTGAAGAGAGGTCAAGTTATCATCATTCTGGAAGCCATGAAGATGGAAAACAATATCAATGCTGATAAAGACGGTAAGATTACAGCTATCAGCGTAAATAAAGGGGACTCGGTTCTCGAAGGTACTGACCTCGTAATTATTGAATAATATGGGAGATTTTATCACATTTTTAGGAAACAACCTTGCCGACTTCTGGACTTATACAGGTTTTGCCAATGCAACGGTAGGCCATGTGGTAATGCTCCTGGTAGGTTTGTTTTTCATATACTTGGCTGTTGCCAAGGAATTTGAGCCGATGTTGCTGATTCCTATCGGCTTCGGTATGCTCATTGGTAATATACCTTTCAACATGGAAGCCGGACTACAAATCGGTATCTATGAAGAAGGTTCTGTGCTTAACATTCTGTATCAAGGCGTAACTTCCGGATGGTATCCACCGCTTATTTTCTTGGGTATCGGTGCCATGACTGACTTCTCGGCCTTGATATCGAACCCCAAACTGATGCTGATTGGTGCAGCTGCTCAATTCGGTATATTCGGTGCTTATATGATTGCCATTGAAATAGGATTTGATCCTATGCAGGCCGGTGCAATCGGTATCATTGGTGGTGCCGACGGTCCGACTGCCATCTTCTTGTCTTCCAAACTGGCTCCTAACTTAATGGGTGCTATTGCGGTATCGGCTTATTCATATATGGCATTAGTGCCGGTGATACAGCCGCCTATCATGCGCTGGTTGACCAACAAACAAGAACGTCTGATTCGTATGAAACCTCCTCGCGTTGTGTCTCATACTGAAAAAGTAATCTTCCCAATCATCGGTTTATTACTAACTACGTTCCTTGTACCGTCCGGTCTACCCTTGTTGGGTATGTTATTCTTCGGTAATTTACTGAAAGAGAGTGGCGTTACACGTCGTTTGGCTAATACGGCCAGCGGTCCGCTGATTGATACCATTACCATTTTGCTTGGTTTGACAGTGGGTGCTTCTACACAGGCATCTGAGTTCTTGACACTTGATTCTATCAAAATCTTTGCTCTTGGTGCTCTGTCGTTCATCATCGCCACCGCATCTGGTGTTATCTTTGTGAAGATTTTCAATCTTTTCTTGAAGAAAGGCAACAAGATCAATCCGTTGATCGGTAATGCTGGCGTATCTGCCGTACCTGACTCTGCTCGTATCTCTCAAGTAGTAGGTTTGGAATATGATCCTACTAACTACTTATTGATGCACGCCATGGGTCCGAACGTTGCAGGTGTAATCGGCTCTGCAGTAGCAGCCGGTATCCTATTAGGATTCTTAATGTAAGTATATGCTCCGCATATATTAGATTGAAACAGTATCAATCTATTTGTTATAGCCCCTTCTTCGGAAGGGGTTTTTTTGTTAATCTATAAAAAATCATCTACGATTAATTCGTAGTACTATTCTTTTTAGTAACTTGCGCATAGTCTAACAATAAATAAAAGCTAATGCCCTATGAGAAAACTTTTTATATCCTTATGCCTCAGTGCCTGTTATTCCCTCTTGTCTGCACAAATCTCCAATCCCATTCAAGAAGCAATGACCAACTATAACTATGAAGCGGCTTTATTACTTATTGAACAGGAATCTCCAACCATTCCCCTACTCTATCAAAAAGGAAAAGCGTTGAAAGGGCTGGGCAATAATCTTGAAGCTCTGAGCGTATTTCAGGAAGTCGTATCCCAGGATTCTCTCAATCCCCGGGCATACATTGAAGCTGCCGAATGCTGCAAATCACTTGCCAAATATGGTGAGGCACTGGATTACTATCAAAATGCGCTCCACATAAATCCGGACAATAAATACGTACGCATCCAGTATATCAGTCTGCTGATGAACATGAAGAGATACCGTGAGTCTTTAAGGGAAAGTAACCTGTTGGCAGAAAAAGACAGTTCC
>CALYZE010000026.1 GCA_945607605.1 uncultured Bacteroides sp. | reverse complement strand
CCTCCATCATATGATAAATGCAGTGTCAGTTTTTCCGAAGATATGACTTTAGTGATCCATTTGAAATAAGAATTCAAATATAATCCCTATTTTTGTAGTTCAACCTTAATAAGATGTATGATGAGACGAACTACACGACTTTTCGGAATTTTAGTACTAATATGCCTTTTAACTGCTTGCAGTGAATCCCACTTCATGACGGATGCTTCTTATCGTCAACGTGTGGAACAAGATTTGCAACAGAAGAAGACTTTACTCTCGCAAGATGACCTATTTTCCATCTTCACCACCGATTTGTCCACGTATGAGGAGGAGGCATTGGAGTTTCTTTATGCTTATATGCCTTTGGCCGATATAACCGATTATTCGGGAGATTTTCATTTAATGAATGTGCGTGCTACGCGGAAAGCGAAAGAAGAGATGCCTTGGGGAAAAGTAATTCCGGAAGAGGTTTTCCGTCACTTTGTGCTTCCTGCACGGGTGAATAATGAAAACATGGATAGCGCACGGGTGGTGTTTTATGAAGAACTTAAAAACCGGGTGAAGTCTCTTACTTTAGAGGATGCTATTCTAGAAGTCAACCATTGGTGCCATGAAAAGGCCATCTATACACCTTCGGATGCTCGCACCAGTTCTCCGCTGGCTACGGTGCGCACGGCATACGGACGCTGCGGAGAAGAATCCACGCTGTTGGTTGCCGCCTTACGTTCGGTAGGTATTCCTGCCCGACAGGTATATACGCCTCGTTGGGCACACACTGACGACAACCACGCATGGGTGGAGGCTTGGGCCGATGGCAAATGGCATTTTCTCGGAGCTTGTGAACCCGAGCCGGTTCTGGATTTGGGGTGGTTTAACGCACCTGCCAGCCGTGGAATGCTGATGCATACCAAAGTATTTGGGCGTTACGAAGGAGCAGAGGAAGTCATGTCTGTCACTCCCAACTATACGGAGATTAACGTAATTAATAACTATGCACCGACTGCCAATGCTTCCGTTGCCGTAAAAGATGAACAAGGAAATCCGGTGTTTGATGCACGCGTGGAGTTTAAGCTGTACAATTATGCCGAGTTTTACACGGTAGCTACCAAGCAGACTGATGCTTCAGGCATGTGTAGTCTGACCGCAGGAAAAGGAGACATGTTGGTATGGGCTTCGAAAGACGGACGCTTCGGCTTTGCCAAGCTTTCCTTTGGCAAACAGGCGGAGCTGACGGTGACGCTCGATAAGAAAGAAGGGGATGATTTTGCAATGGATATCGATATTGTGCCTCCTGCAGAAAACGCCAATCTTCCTGAAGTCACTCCCGAACAACGTGCCGAGAACGACAAAAGGTTAGCTCAGGAAGACTCGATCCGTCAGAAGTATGTTGCAACTTTCATGTCGGAAGAGGCAGCGCGTCATTTTGCGGAACAATATAAGCTGGACGTAGATGAAGTGGCTAAAATTTTAGTGGCTTCTCGTGGAAATCATAAGACGATTCGTAACTTCATGGCACGACTGCGTTCTGAGAAATCAAAGAAAGGCGGAATCGATCTCTTACAGCAAATTTCGACGAAGGATCTTCGTGATGTTAGCTTAGAGGTACTCATAGACCATATGCAATCAAACGTGCGCACCAGTGGCGAATATTACCGTAAGTATGTACGTAATCCCCGGGTGAGTAATGAAATGCTGACTCCGTACAAATCGTTCTTCAAGAGTGTGATTTCGAAAGAGGAGATGGAAGCTTATGCCACAGAACCCATGAAGTTGGTTGATTGGGTAGCAGAGAATATCCAGGTAGAGAAAGATTGCAACTTGGGAGGAGCTCCCATATCTCCCGAAGGGGTGTGGAAAGCACGCATGGCAGACGCCCATAGTCGTGATATTTTCTTTGTTTCGATGGCACGTAGCATGGGAATCCCTGCACGTATAAATACGGTGACCGGTAAGGTACAATTAATTCGGATGGAAGGCGCAGTAGATGTTGATCTGGATGCTCATTCGAAAGAAGTGGTGCTGATGGAGGAAATGGTTCCTTTGAAGGGCAAACTCATTGCTGATTACAAACCACTTCGTCTGCTCGATAATCCAAAGTACTACGCTCATTTTACAATTTCCAGACAGACTCCGCATGGGGATCTCCGGTTGCTGACTTATGATGAAGGTGATGCGGATATGGGAGAGGGGACTACTTGGCGAAATTTGCTGAAAGAAGGTACGGCCATGGATGCCGGTAATTACGTTTTAACCACCGGTACTCGTCTGGCAAGTGGCGCGGTGCTTTCCAAAATGGTTTCTTTCAATATAACAGCCGGCAAAACAACCGCTCTCGAACTAGTGATGCGTGAAAGCAAGGATGAAGTACAAGTGATTGGCAATTTTAATTCAGAATCACTGTTCACACCATTGTCTGAGACGGGTTTGTCTTTAGATACCTCGTTTAAGGAAAGTTTGCTTCAAGCTTGCGGACGTGGCTATTTTGTAGTGGGAATTTTGGGCGTCAACCAGGAACCAACCAATCATGCGCTGCGTGACTTAGCTGCTTTCAAAACTGACTTGGAAAAATGGGGAAGGAAGATGGTATTACTCTTCCCGGATGAGGCGCAATCCAAGAATTTCAATCAGGCATCTTTCCCAGGTTTGCCGTCTACTATTATCTATGGTATAGATACGGATGATATTTCCGGGCAAATAGCTAAAGCCATGAAGTTGAAACACAAAGATAGTTTGCCGATATTTATCATTACTGATACGTTCAATCGGGTAGTGTTTATCTCCCAAGGTTATACCATTGGCTTAGGAGAACAGTTGATGAAGACCATTAAGGGCCTCTGAGGATAAAATAAGATTTTATTGCAAGCAGGCTATGGTATGCTTGACACGTTCTATGGTAGTTACCGGATGCGAGTATTTATCGATGTGTACAGTCCCGCCCATAGAGATTGCCTCATTGTGATACGTCATACTGCTAGCCACGATTTCTCTTGCCGAGAAATGAAATTCGTGAATATCAGTTTCTTTGGCAATGCACGCAATGTTTGTTTCATTCACTCCGCACCCGGCTAATAAGATGATGCGTCCGGCTGCCTGTTCTTGCAGTTCCTTCAGTAAGGGTATGCCTTGCTCTGCTGTGGGTTGTTGCCCGGAAGTGAGGATGCGGTCGCATCCCAGACTGATAATCTCTTCAAGCGCCTTTTGTGGATGGCGACAGACATCAAAAGCTCGGTGAAAAGTGACGGACAAACCTTGTGCTGCTTCCATCAACTGTCTCATCAAAGGAAGATCTACTTCTCCTTCTGCGGTAAGACATCCGAACACAACCCCGTCTACTCCCAATCGACGGGCCTCATCAATATCTTCCAGCATGATGCGTTGTTCAAGCGGTGAATAGAGGAAATCGCTTCCGCGCGGACGGATGATGACGTGTAGCTTCGTTTGGGTCAATGTTTCGCGTGCTACAATGATATCTCCATGAGAAGGGGTTGTGCCGCCTTCAGGAATGCCAGCGCATAACTCTACTCGGTCAGCACCTCCGGCCTGTGCGGCAAGGCAGCTCTCTACGGAATTGGCACAAATTTCAAACTGATACTTTTTCATCCTTCGATTGTTTTTGAATGAAAAAGGGTGAATTTTCATCCACCCCTTTATTGATTTTCTTTTTTCTTTTTTATTTAGCATAGCTTACCGCACGTGTTTCACGGATTACGGTAATCTTAACCTGTCCCGGATACGTCATCTCATCCTGTATCTTCTTGGCTATTTCACCGGAAAGGTTTTCGGTTGCTTTGTCATCAATCTTGTCTGCACCGACAATGACACGCAATTCACGTCCTGCCTGGATAGCATAAGTCTTCGTAACACCCGGATAGGCCATAGCCAATTGCTCGAGGTCATTCAGACGTTTGATATATGCTTCCACTATTTCGCGACGGGCTCCGGGGCGTGCACCGGATATGGCATCACATACTTGTACGATAGGAGCCAGCAAACTGGTCATCTCTACTTCGTCGTGGTGTGAACCAATGGCGTTGCAGATGTCTGGTTTTTCCTTGAATTTCTCGGCTAACTTCATACCATAGAGTGCGTGCGGCAATTCTGGTTCTTCATCAGGCACCTTACCGATATCGTGCAGTAATCCGGCACGTTTTGCTTTCTTCGGATTGAGTCCCAATTCTGAGGCCATCACTGCACAAAGATTGGCTGTTTCACGGGCATGCTGCAATAGATTCTGTCCGTAGGATGAACGGTATTTCATCTTACCGATAATACGAATCAGTTCAGGGTGCAGACCATGAATACCCAAGTCAATCGTCGTACGTTTACCGGTTTCGATAATTTCCTCTTCCACTTGTTTGCGAACTTTGGCAACTACCTCTTCAATGCGTGCCGGGTGAATACGACCATCCGTTACCAGTTGGTGTAATGCCAAGCGAGCCACTTCACGACGCACAGGGTCGAAAGCTGACAATACGATCGCTTCCGGAGTATCATCTACTACAATTTCCACGCCGGTAGCAGCTTCCAAAGCACGAATGTTACGGCCTTCGCGACCGATGATGCGTCCTTTGATTTCGTCTGATTCGATATGGAATACAGTAACAGAGTTTTCGATAGCTGTTTCGGTAGCTACACGTTGGATAGATTGTATAACGATGCGCTTGGCTTCCTTACTGGCAGTCAGCTTGGCATCATCCATAATATCGTTGATAAAAGACTGAGCTTCTGTTTTAGCTTCTTCTTTCAAAGATTCAATCATACGTTCTTTCGCTTCTTCGGCAGAAAGGCCGGAAATAGCTTCCAATCTTTCGATTTTTTGGCGTTGCATATGATCTAATTCTTCTTTCTTCTTCTCAACAATCACCAATTGAGATTCCAGATTTTCTTTCACCGCATCGGTTTCTACTTTTTTGCGTTGGATTTCGTCTTGGCGTTGGTTCAGCACCAACTCACGTTGCTTCAGCTTGTTTTCGGCTTGCTGAATCTTCTGGTTGCGAACGGCAACTTCCTTTTCCAGGTCTGCTTTTTTGTTCAGGAACTTCTCCTTTACTTCCAGCAACTTATTCTTCTTAATCACTTCTGCCTCAGTTTCAGCTTCTTTCAGAATGTTGTCGTATTTATTTTTCAATCCATATTTGAAAAACATATACGAGGCAAATCCTCCGACAATGAAGCAGGCAATGGATACTACTATTGTAACTACTGTCATTTTATTGATTTGTTTTTAGTATATAAATAAAAAGCACCGTATAAAAGCCTGTCCATATCAAGGACTGGGCTTTCGTACAGTGCGTGAATATTCTCTTTCCCGGTTGAATGGAAGAATGGTCGCTTATTATTCTTTGAAATGAGCTTCCAATACTTCTGTCAGTTCCTTTATCTTAGTCGTATAAGGTTCAGTATCATTACGGTCTTTCAACTGTAGATTTTCCAAAGAAAACTGATAAGCCACCATGGCTATAATTCTCTCCGGAGCTATATTTTGATAATGCTCCCTATACGCATTGAGCCGGATATCTACCTGTTTGGCTGCTTCTCTTACCATTTCCTCGTCCTCACGGCTAATCGTGAGAGGGTAGGAGGCTCCTGCCATTTGCAGGTTTATCTTTATCTTATCGTTCATACATCTTTTTCCCCTTATTCATTTAATAAAGCGATGCATTTATCGACTTCACGCACTAATTTTGACAATCGCAGTTTCGTCTCTTTTACGTCACTGCCGTTAAGGCTAATTGCCGTAGCTGTCTTTAGGTTCATGTAGTTAAGGTTCAGTTGGTTGCATTTAGCTTGTATCTTTTCGCATTCTTCTTCTTTTGCTTCGAGAAGTTGCTTTAATTCGGCATTTTCACGTTTTAATTCATCTTGCAGATAGATTAAATGCCGCAGTCTGGCTTCAAAGGTACTTAATAGCTTCTTTTCTTCGTCTGTCATTACTACACCAAAATTGTACACAAAAATACGATTAACTTGGAGATTACAAAAGCTTTTCAAAGAAAAATATTGCAGATGTATGGAAATAAATAGGAAGACGGTTGAAAGATTGCTCTAAGAAAATCTAAAAAAGAGCTGAAAAAGAGGGACTTTTCACTACATACAGTATAGATTTAGCCTACGTATCTCCTTGCAGAGCTTTCTTTCTTTGTCTTCGAGTAAGTAGGGTGGCTGTTACTAACACGAATGTCGGACAATTAATTCTTAGTAAAATGAGGATTAACTTAAGCCATACTTTACATTTATAGGGCAAAGGTAGAAAACTTCAGAAAAAGGTTTTTACCTTTGCTTTTTTAGAAAAAGAGTTTGTGCGAATGCTAAGAACAATAAAAAAATAAATATAGAATGAGAATTTTGGTCACTTACGCCGTACAAGGCGAATTTACGGAATTGAAGTTTCCCGGTTTGATAGGGGAAGATGAAGTGCAGGTGGGCTATCTCCGTACCGGAGTAGGAAAAGTGAAATCGGCCTTTTACCTTTCAGAAGTAATCCATCAAGGACAACCGGATTTGGTAGTCAATGTAGGCACGGCAGGAGCAATTCATCATCAGGTGGGTACTGTTTTGGTATGTCGTCATTTTGTAGACCGCGATATGCAGAAACTGACCGACTTGGGAGTGGATTATGAAATTGATTCCACCGAGTTGTTGGCAAAGCGAGGCTATTGTCTGCATTGGGAAGGTGAGGGCGTATGCAATACGGGAGATACTTTTTTGACGGAACTTTCGGAGGTGCAAGGAGATGTAGTGGATATGGAAGCTTATGCGCAGGCCTTGGTGTGCCGTGCTAAAAATGTACCGTTCATATCAGTGAAATACGTAACGGATATCATCGGACAGAACTCCGTGAAGCATTGGGAAGACAAGTTGGCTGATGCACGAAAGGAGCTGGGAGAGTTTTTTGAAACGTTGGGAGGAGTGGTTAAATCATGATCTACTAAATTATTTCAACGTCTTGAATGAGAGAATATGGTAAGTGACTCCCGCAGCTATGAGAAACATTGCAATTTTCACTCCGATCCATGGAATGAGGAAGAAGATGCAATAAATCATAGTTCCCCACATCAACGATATAGAAACTATCTTGGCTCGTAGGGGAAGGGCTTTGTTTTCACGGTAATTGCGGATGTAAATGCTGAAGTGTTTGTGATTCAGTAACCATTGATAGAGACGAGGCGAACCTTTGAAGTAAAGCGCGGCTGTAAGTAGCAAAAAGGGTGTGGTAGGTAGCAGAGGTAAAAATATTCCGATGATACCGAGCGTTAAAGAAAGAGTCCCAAAAATGATACAAATGGTTTTCATGCGACAAATGTAGGAAAAATAATAATATAGATAGTATGTATGCAAATAAAGTAAAGAAGGTTGTTGCCGTTCATGATCTTTCGGGTGTAGGGCGGGTTTCATTGACGGTGGTCATTCCCATACTTTCATCTATGGGATTTCAAGTGTGTCCGTTACCTACAGCGGTATTATCTAATCACACCCAATATCCGGTGTTTTCTTTTCTGGATCTGACGGATGAAATGCCTAAGATTATTTCCGAATGGAAAAAGCTGGAGATGCAGTTTGATGCTTTTTATACCGGCTATCTGGGCTCTCCTCGACAGATACATATCGTTTCGGGACTCATTGATGATTTTCGTCAACCGGATGGTTTGGTGGTGGTAGATCCTGTGTTGGGGGACAACGGGCGGTTGTATACCAATTTTGATTCCTCCATGATTGATGAGATGAAGCATCTGATTACGAAGGCAGATGTCATTACTCCTAATCTGACAGAACTTTTCTACCTGCTGGATCTTCCTTATAAAGAACAGAATACAGATGAGGAACTGAAATCGTATCTTCGCAAGCTATCTGATTTTGGGCCCGAGATGGTGATTATTACCAGCGTTCCGGTATTGGGAGAAAAACATAAGACCTCTGTGTACGCTTATAATCGGAATGGTAACCGTTATTGGAAAGTAACTTGTCCTTACCTGCCTGCTCATTATCCCGGCACAGGAGATACCTTTACCAGTGTCATAACCGGTGCTTTGCTGCAAGGCGACAGTCTGCCCATTGCATTAGACCGTGCTACACAGTTTATCTTGCAAGGCATTCGTGCGACTTTCGGGTACGAGTATGACAACCGAGAAGGCATTCAACTTGAAAAAGTTTTGCATAATCTCGATATGCCTATTCAGGTATGCAGTTATGAATTGATTGATTAAAAGCTTATATCACCCCCTCATCCAACATCATTTATGAAAACGAAAATTCTATTTTTATTCTTTCTTTGCTGTGGCATAGGGCCAGTAATGGCGCAGACTGTTGCAGACTCTCTTACTCTTGTTTCTGCCGATTGGCAGTTAAAAACCTTGCAGAAAGGTATTCTTTATCGAAAGGCGGTGTTTTCTTCGCTATACGGTGTGCCTCAAGAAGTGTCTATCTTTGAACTATCTCCGAAACGTCACCGCTTGGATGTGCTTATCCATGATCCTAAAACAGAAACAAGTGTGGCTGCTCGTGATGCAGGTGCAGTGGCTGCCATCAACGGTTCTTATTTTAATATGACAGTGGGCAACTCTGTCTGTTATCTGCGCAAGAATGGAGTAGTGGTAGATACTACCTCTACAGGTGTTTTGGCGACGGTATCGAATGGTGCCTTGCTGATTCAGAAAGGAAAGCTGAAGTTAATTCCCTGGAGCAAAGAGGATGAAAAGACGTGTAAACTGAAAAAGGGTACTATCCTTTCTTCGGGTCCTCTCATGCTAAAAGATGGACGTGTGTGCGATTTGTCTGCAACAAATCAGAATTTCGTAAATACCAAGCATCCGCGTAGTGCCGTGGCGCTGACTAAAGAAGGGAAAATACTGCTTATTGTCGTTGACGGGCGTCTGAAAGGAAAAGCAGAAGGCATTAATATTCCTGAACTTACGCATTTGATTCGAATCTTGGGAGGTAGAGATGCGCTCAATCTGGATGGAGGAGGTTCTTCTACGTTATGGAGTGCCGCATTGCCAGCTAATGGAATTGCCAATACTCCGAGCGGGAGTGCCGAACGTAAAGTTGCAAATTCGCTTTGTGTCTATAAATAAGTGGGGAGAAGTGAAGGGATAAATCCTAAGTTTTTTGTATTTTTGCAGTCGCATCGAGGTGACATTAGGTGTAATAGCTCATATAACAATTTATTAATTAGCGTATTAACAAGATGTACACAGTCATTAAACGCATGGAAGTGTCGGCATCCCATAGCCTACAACTGTCCTATCGCAGCAAATGTGAGAACCTGCATGGTCACAACTGGATTATCACTGTTCATTGCCGTTCCAAAGAGCTGAATGCCGATGGAATGGTCGTCGACTTTAGTCATATCAAACAGGTGGTAAAAGAACAGTTGGACCACCGTAACCTGAACGAGATCCTTTCTTTCAATCCTACAGCTGAAAACATTGCCCGCTGGATATGCGACCAGATACCTACCTGCTTCAAAGTAGAGGTACAAGAGTCTGAGTCAAACGTAGCTGTTTATGAGAAAGATTAACGAAATATTTTACAGTTTGCAGGGAGAAGGATATCATACAGGCACTCCGGCTGTCTTCGTTCGCTTTTCCGGTTGTAACTTGAAGTGTTCTTTTTGTGATACACAACATGAAGAGGGGCATTGGATGTCTGATGACGAGATTATAGAGGAAGTGAAAAAATATCTTGCCGCAACAGTGATTCTGACCGGTGGAGAGCCTTCGCTCTGGATAGATCGTGCATTTGTGGACCTTCTGCACCAGGCAGGCAAGTATGTTTGTATTGAAACCAATGGCACACGCCCGTTACCCGACAATATAGACTGGGTGACTTGTTCACCCAAGCAAGGGACAAAGCTGAAAATTACCCGTATGGATGAAGTGAAAGTGGTGTATGAAGAGCAGGAGCTTGCTGTCTATGAATCGCTTCCCGCCAAATGTTTTTTTCTGCAGCCTTGCTCCTGTACTAATGTTGAAAAAACGGTAGATTGCGTGATGCGTCATCCCAAATGGAGGCTCAGTTTGCAAACTCATAAGCTGATAGACATCCAATAAAAGCTACAAATGCGGTAAACGAGTCTATCAATGCCAAGATTAAAGCTTTTAAGATTGAGCTGAGGCTACAGGGTATAAGCTGATTGAAAAGAAAAAGAATCAAAACGGTAAGAAAATGCTTAACTGTTTTGATTCTTTTTGCACGGGAGGAGAGGCTCGAACTCCCGACACCCGGTTTTGGAGACCGGTGCTCTACCAACTGAGCTACTCCCGTGTTTGCGGCTGCAAAGGTAATGCAAACTTTCAAATATGCAATACCTCTGTCTTTTATTTTAGATAAAAAGTTTCTTACAATAACTGTAAGTCTTGATACATAATGCGATACGCAGCTGCTTTTTTTTCTAAAGCCAGCGGATAAGCTCTGGATGAAGAGGGCATCCGATAGAGCCGCATGGGTTTATCTTCAAATAGGAACTCTGTAAAATCGCCTACTTTAGGTTTTTCAAGAGAGAATTGCATACAAAGAGTATCCGTAGCCTTTTCACCGGTAGTCACAATTGCTTTGCATTGAGGGATGCGATGCAATAGAGCAGGGATATCGGTGGGTTGCACTACTTCCAGAAATTTATCCGAGGCATTATCTTGTAAACGCCGGATGGCAGTGGCTGTGTCGAAGAGTCCAATACCTTTTTCTTGCAGAAAACGAATCAATCGGTCTTTGCAAAAAGCTTTTTGAGGTTTGTCTACAAAATACTCCTTGTCGCCGAAAAACACGAATCCCATAATTCGCCACATATCGTTACTCCAGTTGGGATAATAAAATTCCATGGACCACCGTTTCTTCTGCGGTGGAAAACTCCCCAACATCAATAGCCGAGTATTGTCGGGGAGAAAAGGTGTTAAGGGATGTTGCTCTATTTCCATACTTTCCTAATTCATGGTTTCGCCTGCAAAAGTACGGATTATTTTAGACATGCTATCCGGCTATCTCCAAATTCGTCATCTTCTCAGTTATCTGGAAGGGAAAATCGGGGTATTCATACAGACTGAAACGAGATTCAGTAGTACCTTTTGTGTAGTTCCAGATGGTGGCATATTCTTCCACATCTTCTCCCAAGGTCTGTAATTGGCGCAGATAGGATGCAATAGACTTACTTTCTACAATATATACTTGCCCCAGTTGGTCAATGATGGGACTATGACGACGAGTGCCGTCGTGATCGAAACACAAGATGCGCTTTCCATCGGGTGTGATACCTACCATGTTGAAAGTCATGCTTTTGCCAATGGCAGGAAGATTGAGCACATTTCGATCGGTGGCAAGGAAAGGCAGGTTATTCGTTTTCAGGAAATGACGTATGCTGGCAGCCGGATCCGAAGATTCTTCGAGCAGCATGGCCAGCTTGTGTGCCTCTTCTTTGGATAGTTCTCCCAAACGTTTTTCTTCTTGTTGCTCTTGCACGGAACGACTGTTCGGGGCAAACACGGCATTGTTCTCTTCAAAGCCCTTCACAGAGAAGGTATAGTAACAAACGACTCCGAGTTGATTCAGTATTTGGCGAAGTCGGGTGGTATGTCCGCGTCGGGAAGAGGCTACATTAAATACCAATTGATTGTCGATGAGCCAACCTGCTGCCAATAGCTTGCGTATTCCTTCTGCCGCTTCGGGAGTCACTTCAAGAGGTGTTTGGAAGTGGGTTTGGATAATGAACTGTCGGATGCCGATGGCCGACGCTTTCTCTTTGAAATTTCGTAGAATTTCCACTAACTCGTCGTTGATGCGCATAGGCAGATAGGCGGGAAGACGTGAACCCAGACGGATGCGTTGCAATTCTGCATATTTCTCCCCTTCAGGGCGTTCCATGTTGGCTTTGCGTTTGCGGGAAGCCATGCGGTAAATGGCTTTCAGGATGTTGTTTAAGGTCTTGTTCTGGCTCATCAAAGCATCACCTCCGGTAATCAGAATATCACGCAACTGTGCATCTTCTTCAAAATACTCCATCAAGCGGCGGAGTTTCTTGTCCCAAGTTTCTTTAGGATGCAAGGTGTCAAACTCAAAGTTGAGTCGTTTGCTTTGGAAGTCGTACATACGTTGACAAGATGCACAAAGTCCCCCACAAGCCCGCCCCATCGTGTCAGGAATGAGAATAGCCACTTCCGGATAGCGACGGTGAATGTTGTGTCCATCAGGTAGCAACCAGCCGGCAGCATTGGGTTTACCTTCTTCCACCTTATCTTCTTGCTCCCAAGCGTGAATTTGTCCGTAAGTCTCCACCAACTGCGGAGAATAGAGTATGTAGCTTCGCACGGCTACGTCGTCATATCCTTTACCGGAACAGTTCAGCAATGACAAATAATAAGGGGTAGCAAAAAAGGGCATGCCTTTTTTACGCGCTTTGGATAGCAGATACATGGTTTCTGCAGAAAGAGAATTCCCGAGAAAACGATTCAGTTCTGTTGGGCTTTTGATTGCCATGGCCAACTGGAAACGAAAATCGTTCCACCACTCACTGACAAGGCTGTATTTCTCTGCATAGCTGATGCCTTCTTCGAAGCGGAAGCGAGATGCCGTACTTTTCCGGTGTTCTATTTTTTGTACCAAGGCATGCAAGATACGCTCTTTGTTTTTTGTATGTATGTGTTGCACCTCTTCATCCAGTCCGGTGGGCCATCGCTCCGTCAAAGATTTAATTTTTTCTGTAGAAGGCAAGTCTGAGATAGGTTGTTGGAGACGTTTGAATTGTTGAAATAGATCAATGAATAAATCGGTTTCTATTTCTTCCTCCCATTCTTTGCTCAAAAAGGAGTAAAGCATGGACAAAGTAGATAGGGACAGTAGTTCTCCGGTGGAGAGTTCGTGTACTTCTTGCCCGTCAAATTCAATCAAAAGTCGAATTTGCTTACCGGCTTCACTTTCCACTTCCGGATGCTTGGTAATGTATTCCAATAGACTGGTTTTGAATGCTTCTACATGGTCGCTTTGTGCGGCTATATCTACCAGTTCAGGAAGTTCATACCGATAAAGTTGCTCCAGTTGTGAAGGAGTGAGTGCAAGCATTTTCTTTTGTTTCATAAGCAGCTGTATTTAGTTTGTTTGCTAAAAATAACAAAAAAAAGCGAGGGTTTTCGTCCTCGCTTGCTTTATTGTGAAATACTTTATAGTTCTTTTTCTTTTGCTAACAAACATTTTTTAGCATAGTTGTTGCAATTTAATCCTTGTTTTCGTCTGTGGTTTTCTTCTTCGGTTCTTTCTTGGCCAGCATCACTACATTATATACATATTCGGACATCCATTGCTCAGAATAACCCAATCGTTCTTTGTATTGACGCACTGTCATGGCTGTTTTGTGTACATCATCTTTCTTCCATACGGTTTTGGTGCAGACATCGTGAACGGTCTTCTCAGTCATACTGCGTAAGGCTCCTTTGAAGATGGAGGGCATACGAAACTTCCATTGCATCAAGTTGCCCATCAGCATCATCAAGTCGTTAGAAAAACCCTGATACATGAAAAGATAGCCTTGTACATCGTTTTGGGTGCGGCAATGCTTTTTGACTGATCCGTCAATCTCTTTAAAGAAGTTGTCACTGATTCCATAATCCTGCATCAACATTTTGCGTGAGGCAGCTTTTTCTGCCTGGCCTAAACGTCCTCCCTGAGTCGGTATCTTAAACAGACGCTTAAAGTTTGCTACATCAGGAACAAAACGGATATTGGTAATGCCCAGATTAGAGGCTATTACAGACTGGAAGTAAACGCGTGTCAACGAGATAAAATCTTCTACGTTTTTGGAAGAGACTTCTCCAGCGTTTTTTTTGAATATTTTGGTAAATAAACCCATATGATATGATTATAATTTGTAATGTATGTGTATAGATTATCGGATGCCAAAACCAATCCGGTTGCAAAAATACGAAATAAGTTGATTTACACCAACAATTCTCTCGTTATCCTTTACTCTGATGGCAATTTATCTCTGTCAGTATTAATGAAAGCAAAAAGAGTTTTGCTCGCTCCTAAAGATTAGATATTTCAAACTTGAAATCTGGTCACAGGTACTCTCCTATAGGCTAAGAATGCATATGTAATCAGCATCTGTAAGCATTTTCAAGGCTACAAGGACCGAAAAAAATACGTATATGCCTCTTCTCATGCTTATTTAGAGGTTTTTTTTAAAAAAAAAATCGTTTTTCTGCATTTATTTCAAGAAAGAATGTATTTTTGCCAAACATTATTAACGAAGAATTAAAAGGATTATGAAAGAATTAGTTGAAAAAGTAGCTGCACTTTATGCAGACTTCTCAAAAGATGCAAACGCTCAGTTAGAAAACGGTAACAAGGCTGCTGGAACTCGTGCTCGTAAGTCTTCTTTGGAAATTGAAAAAGCAATGAAAGAATTCCGTAAGGCATCTTTGGAAGCTTCTAAGAAGTAAAGAAAAAAGCATATTTAATGCTGTGAAAGACTACCAAAATTGGTGGTCTTTTTTTGTGGTTAGAGGTTTTATTGCTACATTTGACGAGAGCATATGGATGAGGGAATACTCAATAAATTGAAGATACTGGCAGAGTCGGCGAAGTATGACGTCTCTTGTTCTTCCAGTGGTACAGTGCGCTCAAACAAGCCGGGCATGCTGGGAAATACTGTAGGCGGATGGGGCATATGCCATAGTTTTGCTGAAGACGGGCGCTGCATTTCGTTGCTCAAAACGATGTTGAGCAATTATTGTGTTTACGATTGCGCCTATTGCATTAATCGCCGTACGAATGACCTCCCTCGTGCCACTTTTTCTGTTAGCGAACTTGTGGCCTTGACGATAGAGTTTTATCGTCGTAACTATATAGAAGGACTGTTTCTTAGCAGCGGCGTGGTGCGCAATCCGGATTATACGATGGAACGACTTGTACGTGTAGCCAAAGATCTTCGCACGATACATCGTTTCAATGGGTATATCCATCTTAAAAGTATTCCGGGTGCCAGCCGTGAGTTGGTTAATGAAGCCGGACTATATGCTGACCGTCTCAGTGTGAATGTGGAAATACCGAAGGAAGAAAATCTGAAGAAGCTTGCGCCCGAGAAAGATCATAAAAGTGTGTATGCACCCATGCGTTATATTCAGCAGGGGGTATTGGAAAGTTCGGAAGAACGTAAGAAGCATCGCCATGCACCACGCTTTGCTCCTGCCGGACAAAGTACTCAAATGATTGTAGGAGCGACTTCGGAAACAGATAAAGACATTTTGTATCTTTCTTCTGCTCTTTACAAAGGGCAGTCGATGAAGCGTGTTTATTATTCGGGTTATATCTCTGTGAATACGTATGACACGCGTCTGCCTGCTTTGAAGCAACCTCCGTTGGTGCGTGAAAATCGTCTTTACCAGGCCGACTGGCTGATGCGTTTCTATCAATTCAAGGTTGAGGAGATAGTAGATGATGCTTATCCGGATCTTGATTTGGAAGTGGATCCTAAATTATCGTGGGCTTTGCGCCATCCCGAACAATTTCCGGTAGATGTGAATCGCGCCGATTATGAGGTATTGTTGCGTGTACCAGGCATTGGGGTAAAATCGGCTCGCTTGATTGTGGCTTCCCGCCGTTTCTCTAAATTAGGATTCTACCAGTTGAAAAAGATGGGGATTGTGATGAAGAAAGCCCAATACTTCATTACTTGTAGTGAATTGCCGATGAAGACGGTGAATGAGATGACCCCTCAGGGTGTACGTAACTTGTTGCTGCCGAAACCCAAAAAGAAAATAGATGAACGACAGTTGATGTTTGACTTTGGAGAATGACTATCTTTTTATACGATCATACTTTTGAGGGAGTGCTGACTTCTGTTTTTGAAGCGTATTCCCGTCGCACCTTTCCTGATGTCTTACTTCCGGAGGAGGAGCCACTGCCTCTGTTTTATGATGAAGTCTTTACTGTCATAACCGATGAAGAAAAAGCTGGTCGCGTGTGGCGTGGACTACAAAAGAAACTTTCGGCATCAGCCTCAACTGCTTTGGTGGAATGTTGGCTAGCGGAAGAATCGGAAACTGCTTCACTCTTGTTTCGCTATATCCGTAAGGCCATAGATGCTCCCCGTTCTATTGAAACTAACTTCTCCGATCCTGATGTGTTGGAGTTCTCGCGTATGTGGAAGCGGGTAGATTGGGAGCGTTTGCGGCTGCTTCAGTTTGTTCGTTTTCAGAAAGCGGTAGATGGTACTTATTTTGCTGCCGTAGAACCTGAAAAAAATGCACTCCCCTTGGTTACGGAACATTTTAAAGATCGTTTTGCCGATCAACGGTGGTTGATTTATGACATCAAGCGTGCCTATGGATACTATTATGACTTAAAGGAGGTGCGCGAAATTACTTTTGATGAAGACAGTCGTGAAGGTCATTTGGTGACCGGAATGTTGGATGAAAGCTTGATGGATAAGGATGAAATACTTTTCCAATCTTTGTGGAAAACATACTTTAAGGCTATCTGTATAAAAGAACGTTTGAATCCCAAAAAGCACAAGCAAGATATGCCTGTGCGTTATTGGAAACACTTAACTGAGAAGCAGTAATGGGCGGAATCCCCTTAGTTGATAACCCAGTTTTTGTTATAAGGTATTGTCTTTTTAGGATCGTAATGCATACCTGCTTGTGTAGGTATTTTTAATACGTATGTACGCCCACTTTTGTTCATTAGGGTGGTATCTCGCAACCACGGGTTCGCGTCTTTGAGTTGGGCATAGGTAATGCCTTTGTCTTTGGCAAATTGAGCCAGATTATTGATTCCCGAAGTAATGCTGACTTCTGTATAAGGAATTTGCGGATAAAGGTGCTCTCGTTTCAAGAGGAAACCATAGTGCTGAGGGTTGCTGATGACGATTTTGGCTGCTAATAAGCGAAACATATAGCGCGACGTTTCTTCTACCAACCATAAATCGGCCGCTTGTTCTACCATCTGTTTTTGTAATTGAGTGGAGATTCGTCCTTGTCCGGCATTATAGGCAGCAGTTACCGACAGCCAGTTACCATATTTCGTATAGGCCTTTTTAAGGTATTTACAGGCAGCTTTGGTTTCTTTTTCGATGTGATAGCGTTCGTCGATAGAACTGTTCACTTCCAATCCGAACTCACGTCCTGTGGCAGGCATAAACTGCCATAAGCCGGTTGCACCTGCAGGTGATTTGGCTAGTGGATTTAGATTACTTTCTATGACAGCGAGGTATTTAAAGTCATCGGGTATTCCGTTGGCTTTCAATATCGGTTCTATAACAGGGAAATAGCGGTTGGCACGCTTCACGGTGAGCATAGTGGTGGAGTGCATATAGGTGAAAGACATTAACTCACGGTCCATACGCTCACGGTGATCGTAGCGCAACAGGTCTACCTTTTGTCCCGCAAAAGTGACCTGTTCCGGCACGGTGGGAGAAGTTACACAGTAAGGTACTTCAGACTTCACAGAGTCACGTTCCGAATCCAAGGCGCTATTCCCAACCAAAAAAGGCACGGAAAAACCTGCACTCAAAGCAATAACTGCTGTAATAGCCATGTGTTTTAGATTTTTATTCATGTCAGGGTAGTTTTTATTTGGTGGCGTGAAGATACGAAATCAATTCTTTATAGGCAACCTTTCCCATAACCATCGTGGAACCATCCGCCAAAAAAACACCAGGATTCGATAGCGCCCATCAATCACAACGACACGCTTTTTTCGTTCTAAAGCCTTGACAATGTACTTTGCCACGACATTTGCCTGCATGAGCATGGGGTATTTCTTGTTTTTTAATAAATCGGTAGCGACAAAGCCCGGACGGATGTCTGTAAAGTATATGTTTAAATGCTGCATGCGCGATAATTGTGCCAGAGCATCAATATAGGTGTTCTGAAATCGCTTGGTGGCAGAGTAGGCGGGAGCTGCTCCCAAACCTTTGGTTCCTGCAATGGAACTGATGACAGCTACATGTCCGTATTTTTTCTTCTTGAAGTAGTTGAATGCGCAGCTCACCATTCGGATAAAACCTTCCACGTTGGTGCGTGCTGTTTTTAGTTCAATCTCCGGAGTCAAATGCCGGTTCTGAAAACCAATGCCGGAACTGAGTAAGAAAAGATCCATGCCGCCCAGTTTCTCTATCAATTGGTGGAGTTGTGCGGGGGCATCTTCTTCTGTAATATCCATCCTTTGGACTTCTATTTGGTTGGGTGCGCTGGCTTGCAGTGCTGTCAAGGCTTCGGCCCTTCTGCCTGCAATTCCGATGTGCCATCCTTGTTGTAACAGCAGTTTGGCAACTTCTTCTCCGATACCGGAAGTGGCACCGATAATAATGGCTCGTTTTATAATCATTGGCAACAGATAGTGTTTTAACAATACGAATGACACAAAGATACATTCTTTCCCATAAAAGATGCGACAGCAAAATAAAAAATAAGAGTCTATATGATTTTTTGAATAAAAAAAAGAGTAGGCTACTTTTGGCACTTGCTGGAATTAAGGGTATATTTGTTTCCGTTTTTTATATCCTGAAAAAAGAAATAAGGTATAGCATGGGATTTATCCTACTCCTGTTGGTCATAAACGGATGGTATATAAGTGGATAGAACATGTGAACTTATCATATATTAAATACAAGAGAATAATGGAAAAAGTGATTATCAACTCGTATGAGGATTTTGAAAAGTTGGTGGGGAAGCAAATCGGTGTTTCAAACTATGTAGGACTTCCACAAGAACGCATCAATCTTTTTGCAGATGCGACCTTAGATCATCAGTGGATTCATGTAGATCCGGAGCGTGCTAAAGTAGAAAGTCCCTTTCAGAGCACGATCGCTCATGGATACTTGACATTGTCAATGCTACCTTATTTGTGGAATGAGATCATTGAAGTGAATAACTTGAAGATGATGATTAATTATGGCATAGATAAGATGAAATTTGGTCAGGCAGTATTGTCCGGACAAAATATCCGTCTTGTTGCGGAATTGCAGTCTTTGGCGAATTTGCGTGGAGTGGCCAAAGCAGAAATCAAATTTGCTATCGAAATTCAGGGTGAGAAAAAGAAAGCACTCGAAGGAGTGGCTGTTTTCCTATATTATTTCAATTGATTATGCGTAAAATGGTATGCCCCCAATGTAAAGTGGGAGCTTTATTTGTGAAGAATGAGCAAGGTGAACGCTTAGCTGTCTATGTATCTGACAAAGGTGAGATTGTACCCAAAGAAGCAACAGCCTCGTTGGAAGGATACGATTTGAGTGACATTTACTGTTTTTCTTGCTCTTGGCATGGGAATCCCAAACGTTTGGTGAAATATTGACGTAAGAACTCTTCCCATAAATGACGACATGCTGCGACAGGATGGTAAAATAGCATCCGTGGCCCGGCATACCGCATCACTTCTCGCATCTGTTCTTTCATGGCCGGTTTATAACAATGAATGGCACAAAGTTTACAGGTGGATTTGTTTTCTCCGAATGGGCAGCGTGAAAGTCGTGCGTGTGAATATTCCAACAACGCGCGGCATTGGGGGCATAGTTCTTTGTTGCCTTCTTTCTTCCGGCAATATAACCGGATCATTTGTTCTACTGTTTGTTTCTCTTGTTCTATGTGTGACATAAACTCTTGATTCATTCGCATGATGTGCAAATATAGAATTTTATTTTGATTGAAGCCTCATTTTTGGCTCATCATCCTTTGTTCACTCATCATCCTTTTCAGCTGGGTTGTAATAAACTATTCTTTCTCTAAAATAAATTATATCTTTGTCTTGGAAACAAATTTTCATGGCTAATGTTCTCTTTTAATAGAGAGTTATGAAGAGATAGTTCTTATGAAAATAGATATTGCTTACTAAAAAAATGATAGATTATGAAATTTATAGGTGCACATGTATCAGCCAGTGGAGGAGTGGAATCAGCTCCCATCAATGCGCATGGAATAGGGGCGAATGCTTTTGCCCTCTTTACCAAGAACCAACGTCAGTGGGTATCGAAACCTTTGACTGAAACCAGTATTGAACTCTTTAAAGAGAATTGTGAAAAATATGCTCTCGATTCTCATTATATTCTGCCTCATGACAGTTACCTTATAAATTTGGGACATCCTGAGGAAGAAGGATTGTTGAAAAGTCGTACTGCTTTTTTGGATGAGATGCAACGTTGCGAACAATTAGGGCTGGAACTGTTGAACTTTCATCCAGGCAGCCATCTGAATAAAATTTCCATAGAGGAATGCCTAAACAGAGTGGCGGACTCTATTAACTTTGTCTTATCAAAGACCAATGGAGTTACAGCTGTGATAGAAAACACTGCCGGGCAAGGAAGTAATGTGGGGAATGAGTTTTGGCAACTGAAACATATCATTGACCGGGTAGAAGACCAATCGCGTGTGGGTGTTTGTCTGGATACTTGCCATACGTATACTTCCGGGTATGATCTGGTGAATGAATATGATAAGGTATTTGAGGAATTTGATAAATTAGTAGGATTCAATTACTTGAAAGGTATCCACTTAAATGACTCCAAGAAAGCATTAGGTTCGAGGGTAGACCGCCACGATAGTATTGGAAAGGGCTTAATAGGTCTGGATTTCTTCCAACGCTTTATGAAAGATGATCGTTTTAACGAGATGCCCATTGTGTTGGAAACACCCGATGAATCTCTTTGGGCAGAAGAAATTAAACTGCTGAGAAGTTTTGAATAAAAAAAGTAGATGTGCCTATTTTGACACATCTACTTTTTAAAAGTTATTTTTGAAGGTTACTGATTAATGGGTAACCTTTACTTTTTCCCACTTGAAGTTTGAGATGATTTCTTTCTCACACTTTGCATCTCTGGTCTTGATGTTCAGATTCTCGAAAGTAAAATCTTTCAGTTGATACTGATCTGATTTATTGACATTGAAGAATACATCACAATCAAAATTGATATTGCGCATGGTCACGTTGTTGGAGTGAGACAAGGGCATATCTTTGCGACCTTTCAAGTCGAAGAACTGAGTCCAAGGCTTGATGTAAAGGAAGCTTTTGGCGTTCCCCGTAATGTCTTCCACTAAGATGTATTCATAATGTTGAGGAGTATCCGGACGCATTTTCAACCACAGTAGGCGACTGGCATTACTCACTTTACAACGACGAAGGATGATATTGCGGTTATAGATAGATTCGCTTCCAAACGTCAAGACGCTGTGACAGAATCCATAGGTACAATCTTCAATAATCACGTTGGTATTTCCACCATTGTTGGGTTCTTTATCAGCCCACGGTCCTTTTCCACCTTTCATGGCCACAGCATCATCGTTTACCGACATATAGCAGTTCTTGATCAATACATTGTTGCATACATCAATGTCGATAGCATCACTACTCGGAGCTTTTACGGGAGCAGATGGAGCTAAGATGTGAAGATTCAACAGCTTGATGTTGTTGCATCGGTAGAGGTGTGTAGTCCAAAAGGGAGAATTAATAAAGTGTACTCCTGAAAGTTGTACGTCGTTACTATTGGAGATGAAAATAAGTCGAGGACGCAATTCATCCATATTGGTACATTTGGGAATCACCTTGCGGCGTAACCAAAAAGACTTCCAATAACGTTCTCCGTTGCCATTGATTGTACCCTTGCCGGAGATGGTAAAACCATCCACTTTATCAGCATTGACCAATGCGGCAAAGTAGGGCAGGCTCTGTCCTTCAATGCGAGTGTCGACAATGGAGAAATGGCTGATATCGTCACTACCCTTCAGCACAGCGCCTTCTTCAAGATGCAAATGAGTTTTGGGCTTGAAGAAAAGAGAACCGCTAAGGAAAGTTCCTTTGGGAACAATAATCACACCGCCTCCTTTTTGAGAAACCTGATCGATGACCGCCTGTATTTTTTCTGTTTGCAGAAGCGTGCTGTCATTGGCTACACCATGATCGGTGATTTTATATTTTCCTCCCAACGTTTCTATATTGACAATTTCGTTTTGTCTGAACCAGTCGGGGATGGGAGTTCCATCTGGAAATTTCTCCTGACCAAAAGTTTGTAAACTAATGAATGTTGCGAATAGTAGTGTAATAAATTTCATGTTCTAAAATTAAATTTAAAATCAAAAGTATAAATAATATTGCAAACATAAGAAACTTGGCGATATGCCCTGTGGAAAGCGATGATTTTAATTCTATATAAAATGATTTTTCCTTCAAGAAGCCTCCTGAACTAAAGGAGATATTCATTTGTTATGAAGGTAAAATCGTAGGCATGAGAATAGGAATCGGTGGAGCATCTGGATTTGTGGGAAAGCACTTGGCGGATTACCTGACAAGGCATAATCATTCTGTGATTCCTGTAGGTAGGGGACTTCTACGGGAAGAGTCTTTTCAGGAGTTGGTAGAGATTATAGAGGATTGTGATATTCTGATCAATCTCTCGGGTGCCACTGTCAATCAATGTTGGACTCGAGCCCATAAAAAAGAGATTTATAATAGCCGTATTGAAACAACTGCCCGTTTGGTATGTGCCATCAAATCAGCTCGGAAGAAACCCAAACTGATGATTTCAACTTCTGCCGTGGGTTATTATCCTTCGATAGGAGCATACGATGAACAGAATAAAGTAGAAGCCAAGGGATTTTTGGCATCACTTTGTCGCAGTTGGGAAGCGGAAGCTTTGAAATGTCCGTCAGACACCCGGTTAGTGATTATGCGTCTGGGAGTAGTGCTTGCCTTGGATGGTGGTGCTTTGCAGCAAATGGTTTTGCCTCTGTTGCATACTAAAATTTCAGCGGTTCTCGGTTCGGGTAAACAAGACTTTCCATGGATAGCTGTTCAGGATGTTTGTCGTGCAGTAGCGTTCTTTATCCATCATGAAGAAGCGAACGGTGTTTATAACTTAGTAGCTCCACAGCAAATCACACAAAAATATTTAGCCCAAGTATTGGCAAAAGCCTATCGTGCTTGGGGTACTTTAGCTATCCCTTCTTTCCTTTTCCGTTGTATTTTTGGGGAGAGGAGCAGTATGTTGTTAGAAGGACAACGAGTGCGCCCGTCGCGTTTGCTTGAAGCAGGTTTTGAATATGAGGTTTCTACGATTGAACAATTGTTTGATTCTTAAAATGCTGCTTCTTGGGTAAGCTTGATTCTTTCTCCCGATATCGGATGAGTAAACTCTATGGTTTCGGCGTGTAGGTAGAGTCTGTCTGCTTTTTTACCATAAAGTTCGTCACCCACGATGGGGCAATGCAACCCAAGGAGGTGAGCGGTATGTACGCGTAACTGATGCGTACGTCCGGTGCGCGGATACAAGAAGATGCGCGTTCTATTTTCCTTTCGTTCCAACACTTCAAAATCTGTTATGGCCGGTTTTCCGTAGGTTGTATCCACCATTTGTCGTGGGCGATCGAACGGATCCAGTCGGAGTGGTAATTCGATGGTTCCCGTATCTTGCGAGATAATGCCATCTAAGAGAGCCATGTATCGTTTCTTTATAGTTCGGTTTTTGAATTGCGCTTGCAAGTTTTGATGAACCGACTTGGTTTTAGCAATGATCAGCAACCCAGAAGTAGCCATGTCAAGACGATGCACAATCATAGGGCCGTCTGCGTCGGGATAGTGTTGGTGCATCAGGCTGTAGACAGAAACAATTTTTTCTTTGCCGGGTACTGAAAGCATTCCTGCCGGTTTATTGACTACTAAAAGCCATGGGTCTTCAAAAATAATAGTCAGCTCTTTGGGAGCAGATTGCATCCGATGTAACAGTGGATTTTCTTCTACCTCCAATCCTTGCAACATGTGTTGCAGAATAGGTTCGCACTTTCCTTTACAAGCAGGATAATAATGACCATGCCGGCGTATTTCCGTCTTAGGAGAACCGCCCCACCAGAATTCTGCCATAGCAATGGGTTTCCAATGATGTAGGTAAGCTTGTTGCAGTAATTTGGGTGCCGCACATTCTCCGGCTCCGGCAGGAGGGGTTTGCTGTACAGTCTGTTCGAAGATTTCGCCGAGCGTTTTAACTTCTCCTTGATGATTCAGCATTCTGAACTGTTCGAATAACTTTTGCTGCAATGCGGCGGAACGTTCTTTCCGTTCTGTTTTTAATAGTTGTATCGCTGCTTCATAAAGGACTATCCTATTTTTAAGAGCGTGTATGTTCTCTTTCCAGGATCGCTCTATGCGTTTATATTCTGCCTTCTGAAACTGACTTTCACGTATCAGCTCGGATGCCTCTTCAGTAGAAAGTTGACCCTGCTGTCTTTGTGCATCCCGCTGTCTTTTAGCCACCTTCATTTGTTGCCGAATCGTATTCAAACTATTTTGCGCATCTTGCTCCAAAACGGATAGACGGATAGTCAACTCTTGAAATGTTTCATCTTCTTCCAACTGCTGAATGCGAATGTTGATTTGTGAAATCTGCTCTTCTTCTATCTTGAAGAACCCTTGGGGTTGTAGCAGGTCATAGACTGGCGGCACAAAGAACGAATGGAGGTTGTTCCCTGCAAGAATACCAGAGAAAGCGGCCAGATAGCCAACTTCTCCTTGCTCGGTTTGCACTACCAATACGCCAAACATTTTGCCTTGTTTTAGTTCATGCTCCCATTCTGATTGCTGATGCAGGTAGTCTTGTAGTTCTTTGACAGCCAAGACACAAAGTGGATGCGGGGTGTAGCAGAAGGGATAAGTAAACCTTTCGGGCAAAGCGATATTTGTGATGGAAGTTCTAAACCGGTGTAACATCATGTTGCAAAGATAACACTAAGTATTCAGGGTGATAAATATCCAATGATTATTCAAGATAAATCATTTTCTTTGTCATGCCTCCGTCAATGGTGATATTTTCACCATTGATGAAATTGTTTTCCTCTTGACAAAGAAATATACACATACGGGCGATATCCTCCGGTTTTCCTACTCGTCCGGAAGGATGCTGTGCGTGGTCTTCGGGACGCAATTGGTCGTAATCACGGTTTTGTATCCAGCCCGGTGAAATCGAATTCACCGTAATGTGTTGTTCGGCAAGCGACAAAGCTAGTGCATGTGTCAATGAATAGATGCCACCTTTGGAAGCTGCATAGCCTTCGCTACCCGATTCACTCATGAGGTGACGAGTGGAACAAAGGTTAATGATTCTTCCGAATGAATGAACGTTCGATTGATTTTTGCGGTGTATAGCCAAGGCACGTGATGTGATAAATACCGGACGCAAATTAACGGATAGAATGCGGTCGAAAGCCTCGATACTTGTCTCCGTAAGCGAAGAAAACTCGCTGATACCTGCATTGTTGATGATTACATCAATGTCTCCCCACTCCTTGAAAAGACTCTGCATACAATGTTCCAAAGCCTCTTCATGGCTCACATCAACTGGATAAAACGTAGCACCGGTTTCTTGAGCAGTTTGTTGTCCTTTGGTTTCATTTACGTCACAAAACGCAACGCGACAACCTGTCTGACAGAAAGCTTGTACGATGGCTCTGCCAATACCTTCGGCACCTCCGGTCACGAATACTCGTTTTTCTTGTGTGGTCTGAGTGATTGCATCTGCCGATGGTTTCGGTTGGTTTAGCGGAGCAGATTTTGTTTTTTTGTATGTACGTTCTTTCTCCCAAGCTGCTTTTCGTGCTTGATATTGCTCCATTTGATTTTCAAGGTAATTGTCTGCCATAGCTGCTTCCGGTTTTAAGATTCTATATATTGCATGTATTCTTCATAACTAATGTGCTTTCCACCCATCGCAAGGAGGTGAGGAGTTTCGAATTGGCAATCTATCATCACACCACCCAGCGTTTGAAAAGTGGTGGCAAGATGTATCAGTGCCAGCTTTGAGGCGTTGGGTACTAATGAAAACATACTTTCGCCAAAGAAACAACCTCCCATAGACACTCCGTAAAGTCCCCCTACCAGATGCTCTTGATCCCATACCTCCACACTGGCGGCAAAGCCTTGTCGGTATAGACGGGTATAGGCCTCTATCATGTCTTTGCCCAGCCAAGCTCCTTCTTGATGGCTGCGTAGTTGTCCGCAGGCCTGAATCACTTCCTGAAATGCTTGATTGAAAGTCAGCTTATACTTCTCCTTACGAATCAGCGTATGCATGGAGTGGGAGATATGAATCTCACTTGGAAAGATGACGAAACGGTCTAAGGGACACCACCACTGTATCTCGTTCTCACGGAAAGCATACCATGGAAAGATGCCGTTGGAGTAAGCGAGGATCAATCGGTCGATGGAGAGGTCACCGCCCACGGCAAGTAGTCCGTCTTCATCTCCGTAATGCGGGTTGGGAAATTCGAGCTTCTTTGTCAGTTTGAAGACCATTCTCGTAACTTTAGTTTGTTCTCTTCCATCTCCACACGAACTTTACCGCCTGTTTTCAAGGAGCCGAACAATATTTCACGCATGAACAGAGGCTTCAGTTGCGAGGCAATGACACGGTCTATTTCACGGGCACCGTATTCTTTAGTGAAACCTTGTTCCAGCAACCAATCTTGAGCTTCGGAACTGAGTTCCATTTCAACCTGACGAGCGGCTAACTTCTGACGCAATTCACCCAGCTTCTTACTGAGGATGAGTGTGGCCATCTGTTTATCCATGTCATGGAAAACAACTGTTGCCGACAATCGGTTGATAAATTCAGGCTTAAAAGTCTTCTTCACTTGTTTCAGCATGGCCTCTCCGGCAGTAATCTGACTGTTGAATCCTACCGATGCCTGACGGGCAAATTGTGCTCCGGCATTGGAAGTCATGATCAGCACTACATGACGGCAATCGGCTTTACGTCCTTTATTATCCGTCAGTACGGCATAATCCATCACTTGTAGCAAGATGTTGAACACATCAGGGTGAGCTTTCTCTATTTCATCGAGTAGCAATACACAATTCGGAGTTTTGCGGATGGCATCGGTGAGTAATCCGCCGTCTTCGTAGCCTACATATCCGGCAGGAGAGCCAATGAGTTTGGCTACGGTATGTTTCTCGGTATATTCACTCATGTCGAAACGTTGCAAAGCAATCCCCAGTTCGGTAGCAAGCACTTTAGCTACTTCGGTCTTTCCTACTCCGGTGGGTCCTACGAAAAGCAGACTTGCCAATGGCTTATTCTCATCCAGGAGTCCGGCTTTAGACATCTGTACCGCTTCCACCACCTGACGTACTGCTTCGTCTTGTCCATATATTTTAGCACTGATGCGTGGATGAAGGGTTTCCAGTGAGGCCGTATCTTCTTCTTTCAAGGCGAGAGCATCTACCTTACATACACGCGCCAGAACATCAGTAATCAAGGATTTATCTACTGTCTGTTTCTTTTTCCGTTTGAGAGGATGCATCACCCGGTAGGCTCCTGACTCGTCTATCAAGTCAATGGCTTTGTCGGGCAGAAAGCGATCGTTGATAAATCGTGCGCTGACGGAGACGGCATACGGGATGACCCCCTCTTCGTAAACAACGCCATGGAAGGTTTCATACTTCTTTTTCAATCCTTCTATGATGTGGATGGTCTCTTCAATGCTGGGTTCTAGAATATCAATCTGCTGGAAACGACGTACCATACCTTTGCTGCTCGCAAAATAACGGTTGAATTCCTCATAAGTAGTGGCACCGATAAAGCGGATGTCGCCGGCTTCCAGATAAGGTTTCAGCAGATTGGAGGCATCCATCGAGCCATCTCCTGTACGTCCGGCACCTATCAGGTTGTGTATCTCATCAATATAAACAATGACATGCCCTTCGTTACGAACACCTTCCATGATACTCTTCAGGCGTTTCTCAAAGTCGCCTCGGTATTGTGTTCCGGCAAGCAGATTGCCTAAATCAAGTTCGTAGATACGGCAATGAGCCAAGCGCTCGGGTACATTGCCTGCCTCTATTCGGGCAGCAAGTCCGTAGGCTAGAGCCGTTTTACCTACACCGGGTTCACCTACGTGCAAAGGATTGTTCTTTTCACGGCGACAGAGTACCTGAATGGTACGCTCCAATTCGGCTTCCCGCCCAATCAGTGGATTATGACTATCCAAAAGATCATTGAGGCAAGTGACATAGCTGCGCCAAGATTCACTTTGCGCTGGTTCGGAAGCGGCCTCTTCATCCATACTTTCCTCCTCTTCATAATGGTAGATAAGGGTACTTATGAAATCCGGTAAATCGTCTTTAACGGCATCCTTCAGTAAATAACATGCTTGAGAATCTTCCAATTGAAGTATGCCTTGCACGAGATGGGGGATATTCAATAGATCAGCATGCGAATATTCCGTTACTAAATAGGCTTGTTGCAGCACCTCATTGAGCTGGCTTGATACTTCCAATTCATACTCCATCTCCTTCGGAACACTTTCTATTTTCGTTCGGAGGTACTCTTTAAGGGCGTGAGAGAACTCTTGAATGCCGGAATAGTATTCTCCCAACGCATTTACAAAAGAGTCTTGCTCCATCAACGCGTTTAACAGATGCTCGGGAGTAATAAATTCGTGCCGATATTGTATCGCTATATGTTGTGCAGAAGTAAAAGCGCGATTTACGGCTTCAGTATTCTTTATATCCATCTTTTTACCTTGATTTTTAGTTTCCTTCGGGAGTGATAGTCAGCCGAAGCGGAAAACCCTCATTACGTGCCATACGTGTGGCTTTTTGAACTTTAGACTGTGCAATGTCATACGAATAGACCCCCACAACAGCCGACCGACGGTGATGTACTTTGAGCATTAAAGCTTCCGCTTCGGCGGTTGACTTGAAGAAGACGGTAGTCAATACTTTCACTACAAATTCCATGGTGGTGAAGTCGTCGTTGTAGATTGTCACCTTGAAACGTCGCGGTTCGTGGAGATCTATTCGTTCTTTTGTTTTATAAGAGGATTGTTGTTTACCCATTGTTTAGTCAGTCTTTGGAGTAGGATTATCGTTGCGTCTGTAACTGAAATTCCTGCCAATCATATTCTTGCCCGTATTCATCGGCTATGGCAATGCGTATGATTATTTCTCCTCCTTTGATTCGATCGCCGGCATTCATGCTAGCGGTATATTTCACGCCATTGTGTGGATCAATCTGTTCAATCATGACAGAGGGTGAAATATAGAGACGTTTCATTCCAGTCGTTTCGGATACTACCGGAACCACGTTATAAACCGTCTGATTACTTTCATTGATGATGTCAAATATAACTTTACTGTCTTCTCCTGAACTGATGATATGATCACGGTTCGTGTCAATGAAGCGTATGTTGCGAATCTTCAGATAGTCTATAGTCGTGGGTGCTCTCCCTATTTCAGACTGGGCAGGGTAGGGCTGAGTTCGTTCTATCTGATAGCTATATTCTTCTGGTCGCTTAGGAGTCGTTAGGGCATTCCCGATAGCAGCACCGGCAACGGTTCCGAGAATCGTCCCGATTGCAGAACCACGGTATCCGCCTCTCCATCCTCCGTTGCTGTCGCCTATAAGTCCGCCTATGGCACCCCCGATGTTGCCTCCAATGGCAGCTCCGGCAAATGTCGCACCGGGGTCGCCTGATGCCATTTGACTTGTGCCACAGCTACTACACACGATCGCTAATGCGAGGAATCCTATAAAATGCTTCTTCATATGCTCTGTTCTTTCAATAAATAGGTGTTATTTGTATTTTGCCTTGATTTCCGGCAATACTTTTTGAATATCACTGATGCGGCGTGCATCGCTGGGGTGCGTACTCATGAGCTCAGGCACTTTTGCTGTAGAACCGGCTGACATCTTTTGCCAGAAATGAACGGCTACGTCCGGGTTATATCCGGCCATGCGCATAAAAATGAGTCCCATATAGTCAGCCTCTGTTTCGTGTTTGCGAGAAAAAGGAAGCATTACACCATATTGTGCACCTATTCCATAGACTTGGTTCGCAATGGTCTGTACGGCAGCGGTCTTCTGTGAAAGCGTTTGTCCCAGAATTTGTGCTCCGTATTGTGCCAACATCTGCTGGCTCATACGTTCGTTGCTATGTTTGGCTACGGCATGTGCCACTTCGTGGGCAATGACTACTGCCAGTTCGTCGTCGGAGGAGACCAGTTTCATCAGTCCTTCGTACACAACAATCTTTCCCCCCGGCATGCAAAAGGCATTCACTTGGTTGTCTTTCACTAAGTTAAATTCCCATGAGAAATTCTTAATCTCATCAGCCAATCCGTTTGCTTTGAGGTATTGTTCAGTGACAGTCGCTATTTTTTTACCCACACGGGTCACCATGGCTGATTGATTGGTTGAGGCTGATTTAGGAGCACTCTTCATGTAATCTTTATACTGAGTCAGACTAGAAGATAGCACTTCTTGGTCTGAAACCAAAAGAACCTGTTTCCTGCCGGTGACAGGCACAGAGCCACATCCTGCCAATATGAGCAGCGAGGCGGTCAATACTGCAATTTGTTTCTTCATATCATTTTTGACTTTACTGTTGTTTATAATACAAAGATAAATAAAGTATTGGAAAGGTTACAACATTGGCATTATGTTTTCTTTTCCTTTGCCTTTTTATTCAAGATTTTAATAGTATGATATCCATATCTATTACAAGCAAACTCAACCAGATAAGTGAAGCACTCTGTTTCATTTAAGAAAACAGTTTGTTTCATCTAACGGAACAGTCTGTTTCATCTAATGGAACAGTTCGTTTCAATATAGATAATAAACCGTTTCACTTATTTGAATACTTTGTCTTTGATAGGAGAAACAAAGTGTTCAAATAAGTGAACTAACTAGTTGTTCATATGGCGATGTATGAATCAACAGAATCTTCTATCTCTTACACTTCGTTTTGCGCTCTTGCAGATACTTGATTTGTAAGTCATCTGCAAGGAGCATCTGCAAGTAGGCAATAGCTTGTTATGCAGGGATATAATAACATAATCCTTGCAGATGGTAGATGAAATGAGAAAAACTAGTAGAGTAGGACTCTTTCTACCATTTATACTCGTCACTGTAAGAATCGAAAATAGGTTCTCCTTGTACGTTGTATTGGCGGAATTTTTGGCGGATGTAGTTTTGATCTTCAGGTGAAAGATAGCACTCTTCCCGGTAGAATCGATAGTATTTACCACGACCAAAGTAGGCAATGAGCTGACTTTTTAAGACTTGGAGATTTTTGTAGGGTACATCATCGAGTAAATGACTGATTCCCCATGCAACATGCACTTTTTGTGCCGATTGGAAGTAGGAGCATTGATTGCTGTCTTCAGGGATACATAGTGGATTGATGATACGGATGGATGGATATTCAGGGGTATCACAAAGAGCTGCCAGACGATGCAAGCAGTTGTTAGCCTTTGCACACTGATTGTTGAAGCAGCGTGAAAAATTGTAAGGAGCTAAAGGCTTCTCTAAGGAATGTTTCATCTTATTTTTATTGATAAATATGATGGATCAAAGATAGGAACTTTTCTACAATTAGAGTAAAGAAATGTATAAAAAGATGCCGATTATTTGCTGTCTATTGGAGCGGTAGAACTGCCTTTGACGCGGAGTTGCCAGAATGCGACGGCAGATGCGGCGGCTACGTTGAGTGAATCGACACTGTGAGACATAGGGATGCGGACTACATAATCAGCCGCGGCTATGGTTTCGTGCGGAAGTCCGTCGCCTTCGGTACCCATCACGATAGCCAATCGGGGTTCGGATTGGAGAATTGGGTCGTCAATAGAAACAGAGTTTTCAGTAAGTGCCATAGCGGCTGTGCGGAAACCTAATTTGTTCAGATTACTTAAAGGACCGTCCAACCAAGTCCAAGGAAGCAGAAAAACAGACCCCATAGATACTCTGACAGCACGCCGATTGAGTGGGTCACAAGAGTTGCGTGTGAGCAATAAACCGTCCATGCCAAGAGCAGCTGCCGACCGGAAGATAGCTCCGATATTAGTCGTATCTACCACGCCATCAATGACGACCATGCGTTGTGCCCCCTGACATACTTCTTCCACACTTCGCAGTGTGGGACGACGCATGGCGCAAAGTACGCCCCGTGTCAATACATATCCGGTCAAGGTGCTCAGCAATTCTCTATTGCCGGTATAAACCGGAATATCGCCACAGCGTCTGATAATGTCGGCTGCATCTCCTGCGATATGATTCTGCTCGCACAAGAGTGCAAGTGGTTCGTAGCCGGCATCCAATGCTACCTTGATGACTTTCGGACTTTCAGCAATAAATAAGCCTTTGGTGGGTTCAAGGCGGATGCGCAACTGAGCTTCGGTCAACGTACTGAATATTTCTACTCCGGGGTGGGTCAAAGAGGTTATTTCTTGGATGGGCATATATGTGTTTGTTTTTGCTTTTATTCTTTTTCCTGTTGCTTTTCTTTCTTCCTTCTTATGTGACTCGTCTTGATTTAGGTATTCCTCAAAATAAGGTGCTGTTCATCATTCTACTGCGGATCTGATTGATAGGCAGTAGGGTGTTCAACTTGATTGGTATTTGTAAAAGAGGTTGGTTCTTTCAATAACAATCTATAAGCCTTGAGGTATTTCTGTAAACGCTTAACATCTTGCTCGGAGATATGTGTCAATCGACGAATATCCATATTGTCTGTCAAGTCGTTAATTTTCACTTTTACGGCTAATGGATTTGTTTGGATGCGTTGTATAAATTGATCATACGGCTCGCTTTCTGATAATTTAGTTAAGCATCGGAGTGCATCTATAATCTCCGTAGAGAAGCCTACGGCTGTCAATTGGTCGAAAGTCCACTCGCTATCTTCCACTACATCATGTAAAATGCCAAGAATTTTCTCCTCGTCAGTGATTCCCATATTCATTACACGCAGGGGGTGACCAATATAGGGATGACCGGCCTTATCAACTTGTCCGTTGTGGGCTTGAACTGCTATTTCAATGGCTTTGTTCAGCATGCTATGTTTTTTAACTCCTCTATGGATCGCGTTAAAGCATTGTAGAGGGGTGATTGAGTGAGCGTTGTCGCTATAGGAATACAAATGGTTTACAAGGGCAAAGATAGATATTTATTTGAAATTAATCATTCCCACTAAACCTATTATAAGTTCTACAGAGGCTCTCCTCTCTCTTAGGGGATACAAAAAAGGCTGCCTTTTGGGCAGCCTTCATTATTCTATTTCTGTAATGTGGATGTTTAATCTTCAATAGTACAGATGCTTACGCGATTCCAATCTGGTTCAGTAAACATATCACCTACTCCTTGACCTTCGGCAGTGATACGAGAAGAGCTAATCTTGTACTTATTTACCAAGATTGTCTTTACAGCTTCTGCACGTGCAGCAGCAATTCTAGCATTCACTTCAACACTGCCTTCCGGAGAAGCGTATCCTTTAATGATTACTTTTGAATCGGCATATTTCTTCATGTATGAAGCTACACGTTCCACATTCGGAAGTTGAGAAGCATCAATAGATGATTTACCTTGTCTGAAAGTAACAATAGATTCAGGTACACGAGAGGTTTTTACTACAGTTTCTACTGGAACAACCTTTGTGCGACATGCTTCAAGTTCTTCTTGCAAGCTATTGATTCGCTGATTTGCATGATTGATTTCACCATCTTTGTTGTTTACTTCTGCACGAAGTGTATTGATGGAAGAAGTCAAACCATCAATTTCAGCTTGGTTGTAAGCTTTTACTGTTGCAAAATGATGACTCCCGTTACTTGTCTTGAAGTGATATGCCAATCCGGCTGTCAATTCAAAAGCTGCATTATTAGCATTAAAATGATTCTTTATGGGGTGGCTACCTTGCATATCATATACAATGGCAGGTTTGATTCCCAATGTCCATGCCTTGCTTTCGCCTAAGTTAAAGTTGAAGTTTAAGCCAAAACGGGTAGACCAAGAGTTCTGATCTCCAGCACCATTTTCATAATAATGTAACCAACCTATACCTGTAACAGCTTCCATCTCAAATAAACGAGGTTCGCCACTGTAACTTGAAAACAGATTCATCAGATTGACTTTACCCAATAAACTAACATCTGTAGCATCCAAAGCTGTCTTACTAGAAGTGGTATTAATATAACTCATTCCTTGAAGTCCCAATCCGAAGATAGGAGTTAGCTTCTTTGAAATTCCAACTCCAAAAGCAGGACGCATGTTTTTGAAGAAAGCACTATGAGTAAGAGGAGTGATTGCACCAGCATTTACTTCTACAGACCAATTATCTGCAAGTTTTGTACCTTCTACTACTGATTGGGCGTTTGCTGTAAATCCCCCCAGTATAAGCCCCAATAAAATAATCGATTTTTTCATAATCATAAGTTTTTAAATGTAATGTTTTATTAGCTAAATCATTAGAAATGCTTTATTCGTTCATGTCCAATTTTCTAGTTTAATTTTAAATTTGTTATCCACCTCTTAACAACGTGTGATGTCAAGAAATAGTTCATTTGCTTATCCCCCAATTAACATTAATTGTTTTTTGAGAAGTGTAGAAAATGAAAAATAAAGCATAGAAAAATAGTTGTCAAAACAGTTTCTGAGAAATATCGAAGATTTTCTTTTTGAACTTTCC